>CAYNEX010000014.1:0-34251 GCA_964396335.1 uncultured Steroidobacteraceae bacterium
AGTAGGTGGTCTTCAGGCCGCGCTTCCAGGCGTACATGTACATGCTGGAGAGCGCGCCGATGTTCGGGTTGGCCATGAACAGGTTCAGCGACTGGCTCTGGTCGATGAACGCGCCACGGTCGGCGGCCAGGTCGATCAGGGCCTTCATCGGCAGCTCCCAGGCGGTGCGGTAGATGGCACGCAGTTCCTGCGGGATCTCGGTGATGCCCTGGATGGAACCGTCGGCCAGCTTCACCGCGTCGCGGATCTCCGGCGTCCACAGGCCCAGCTGCTTCAGCTCCTCGACCAGGTACTTGTTGATCTGCAGGAAGTCACCCGACAGCGTCTCGCGCTTGAACAGGTTCGACACCTGCGGCTCGATGCACTCGTAGCAGCCGGCGATCGAGGCGATGGTGGCGGTGGGCGCGATCGCGATCAGCAGGCTGTTGCGCAGGCCGTGCGTCTTGATCTCCTCGCGCAGGTCATCCCAGCGCGCCGCATCGGCCGGCTTCACGCCCCAGGCATCGAACTGCAGCTCGCCGCGGGCGGCGCGGGTTTCCTTGAAGGCATCGTGCGCGCCGAACTGCTTGGCCAGCTCCACCGAGGTGCGCAGCGCGTGGTAGTAGATGGTCTCCTGGATGCGCGCCGACAGCTGCCGGGCCTGTTCGCTGTCGAAGGGCAGGCGCAGGCGGAAGAACACGTCCTGCAGGCCCATCAGGCCCAGGCCCACCGGACGCCAGCGCATGTTCGAGGCGCGCGCGGTCGGGATCGGGTAGTAGTTCAGGTCGATGACGCGGTCGAGCTGGCGCACGGCCACCTCCACCGTATGCGCCAGCTGGTCGAAGTCGAAGCCCTCCGGGCCGACGTGGCGCGCCAGGTTCACCGAACCCAGGTTGCACACCGCGGTCTCGCCGGCGCTGGTGACCTCGAGGATCTCGGTGCACAGGTTCGACAGGTGCACCACGTTGCCCGGCAGGCCGGTCTGGTTGCAGGCGCGGTTGGACTTGTCCTTGAAGGTCATCCAGCCGTTACCGGTCTGCGCCAGCGTGCGCATCATGCGGGCGTACAGGTCGCGCGCCGGCATCTGCTTGCGGGCGAGGCCCGTGGCCTCGGCCTGCAGGTACGCGGCCTCGAACTCGGGGCCGTACAGGTCGACCAGCTGCGGCACGTCCTTGGGATCGAACAGCGACCACTGCTCGTTGCGCTCCACGCGCTGCATGAACAGGTCGGGGATCCAGTTGGCCAGGTTCAGGTGGTGCGTGCGGCGGCCTTCGTCGCCGGTGTTGTCACGCAGCTCCAGGAAGCTCTCGATGTCCGCGTGCCAGGGTTCCAGGTACACGCAGGCGGCGCCCTTGCGCTTGCCGCCCTGGTTCACCGCCGCGACCGAGGAGTCGAGCGTCTTCAGCCACGGCACGATGCCGTTGGACAGGCCGTTGGTGGCCTTGATCAGCGAACCTTCCGAACGCACGCGGTGGAAGGCGATGCCGATGCCGCCGGAGAACTTCGACAGCAGCGCCACGTCCTTGTACTTGTCGTAGATGGACTCGAGCGAATCCTGCGGCGAGTCGAGCAGGAAGCAGCTCGACAGCTGTTCGTGGCGGGTGCCGGAGTTGAACAGCGTCGGCGAGCTCGGCACATAGTCGAGGCGCGACATCTGGTCGTACAGCTCGAGCGCCTCCTGCACGCTGGTGGACAGCGCCACCGCGATGCGCAGCCAGAAGTGCTGCGGGGTCTCGATCACCAGGCGGCGGGTCGGGTGCTTCAGCAGGTAGCGGTCATACAGCGTGCGCAGGCCGAAGTATTCCAGCCGGTTGGTGCGCAGCGGGTCGACCGCGTCGTTGAGCTTGCGGGCATGCGCCTCGACGAAGTTCAGCACGCGCTCGTTGATCAGGCCGACATCGAAGCCCATGCGGATGGACTGCGAGAAGGAATAGACGCCCTGGCCCTGCACTTCCTTGTCGATGAAGCCGCCCAGCAGGCGCGCGGCCAGCTGCGAATATTCGGGCTCCTCGACGATGAACGAGGCGGCGGTGCGGATCGACAGCTCGTCGAGCTCGCGGGTGGTGGCGCCGTCATACAGGCCGGCGATGGTCTTCAGGGCGACGCGCATCGCGTCGACTTCCTGCAGGCCTTCGCAGCAGCGGCTCACCGCACGGACGATCTTGTTGACATCCACCGGCTCGCGTTCGCCGCTGCGCTTGGTCACGGCCATGGCCGTGCGGCCGGCCTGCGGCGGGGTCAGGCGGAAGTCATTCTGGGCAGGGGCGGCGCGCGAAGGGGCGTTCTGGGCAGGGCTGGTATCGGTTTGCATTGGGGCGTTCGACTCCCGCGGCGGCGACGTTGGCATCCACCCTCCGGTGCGGGCCGGGGACTGGACGGCTGCGGCGAGGTGCGCGGACTGTCCGAACCGCCCCCTTCGGGGGCCCACCGGAAGCGAAAACCCCGCCGGGAAACGGTCACGTTTCCGCGAGGTTATGTCGCACCGAGGTTCGATCTACCGCTGCGCAAGGCAGTTCCGGATTCCTGCTGCGGGCAGTCACCGGATTTTCCTCTTTGAGCCCGGCTCTACCCACAAGGGATTGGGCAAGGCACCGCTGGCAGCCACAAGATATTGCGTGACGGAGAGCAGAGTCAAGGCCGATCTTGGGCCATAACTGCCCCGGAAAATGCAGCCGCGACAGTGGTTTACGACACCTTCCGCTCTGCGGCAGCGGCGCCGCCGGGCACCAAAATATTATACGCCCGCCCCTTGCATCCGCCGGGTTTTGTGGCGCTCGCCGACCAGGCCGCGGACCACCTCCACCCGCACCGGCACCTGCCAGGCCGGCAGGCGCTGGCGGCAGTGCTGGCGGATGCGCCGCTCCGGGTCACCGGGCAGCGCCGCGCCCAGCTCCACGCGCGCCACGACGATCTGGCCCAGCAGCGCATTGGCCTCGCCGCTGACCACCACCGCGGCCACTTCCGGCAGCTCGAGGATGGCCGCCTCCACCTGCGCCGGGGTGACCTTCTCGCCGCCGACGCTGATCAGCTCGCTGGCCCGGCCGAGGATGCGGATCCAGCCGTCGCGGCATTCCACCCGGTCGCCGGTGCAGTACCAGCCGTCCGCGTCGAAGGGGCTGGGCAGGCCGAGGTAACCCAGGAACTGGTAGGGACTGCGCATCCACAGCACCCCGTCGCGCACCTGCACCTCGACCCCCTCGCCGCCGAGGCGGATCCACAGGCTGTCACTGGCCTCCGAGGCGGTGCGTGGCGCGCCCAGTTCGGTGGTGCCGTATTTCTGGCTGATGCGGGCGCGCGGGAACAGCGCGTTGACCCGCGCCAGCGTGGCCGGGTCCATGGCCTCGGAGCCGTAGGTGACGATGGCGACGCTGGAAAGATCGGCCAGCCAGGCGCTGTCGGTGAGGCACAGCAACCGCAGGAAGCTGGGGGATGCGGCCAGCACCTCGACGCGCGCCGCCTCGATGGCCTCGCACGCCGCCTCGGGCGTGCGGGCGCGGGCGGTGACCACGGCACCGCCGGCATGCAGGGTGTACAGCAGCGCATCGAGGCCGGCGAGGTGGTCCATCTGCAGCATGGCCAGCGTACGCAGCGCGCGGCCGCGGTTGCCGTATTTCCCCCACAGGCGCGACAGCGCATGCACCGCGGCGCGCGGCCTGCCGGAGGAACCGGAGGTGAACAGGATGACGCCCGGCTCGCCCTGCGCGCGCAGCGACTCGAGCAAGGGATCGCGGCCGATGGCCCGCGCCACTTCGATCTGCCATTCGCCCCCTGCGTCGGCGCAAACCACCAGTTCGCACAATGCATCGCGCGCCGATTGCGCGCGGTCGCTGCCCAGCGGCAGCAATGCCACGATGGCGCGCAGCTGCCAGGCGGCCAGCAGGCAGGCCAGCGATTCGAGGCCCAGCTGCGCCTGCAATCCCAGCACGGCGCCGGAGTGCGGCAGTGCCGGCTGCAGTTTTTCCTTCCAGCTGTCCACGGCAGCGACCAGTTCGGTGGCGCTGTGCCAGCGCCCGTCCACGAACAGGCGGGGCACATCACCGGCGTCGTCGAGCGCGGCCATCAGCTTGTCGATGGCCGCCGTCATCAGCTCACGCCACCCAGGAACACGGTCTGGCCGGTGATGAAGTCGCTGTCGCGCGCGACGAGGAAATCGATCACGTTGGTGATGTCGCGGTATTCGCCCAGCCGCCGAATCGGCTGGCGCGCGATCAGCGCCTGCATCTTGGCCTTCGGCACATTGCGGATCAGGTCGGTGAGCACCGGCGTCGGGCCCACCGCATTCACGGTGATGCCCAGCGGCGCCAGCTCCCTGGCCGCCACGCGCGTCAGGCTCTCGACCGCCGCCTTCGATGCGGCATAACCGGCCTCGCCCTCCAGGTCGAGCGGCGTCGCCACGGTGGCGAAATTGACGATGCGCCCGTAACGCCGTGCCGCCATCACCTTGGCCGCCTCGCGCAGCACCAGGAAGGTGCCGAACACATTGGTGTTGAAGATGTTGCGCACCGTGGAAAGCGGCGTCAGCAGCAGGTGGTTCATCGCCGCGATGCCGGCGTTGTTGACCACGATGGTCAGCGCGCCGAGATCGCGTTCGATGTCGGCCACCATCTGCACCACGCCGGCCTCGTCGGTGACATCGGTGCAATAGTGGCGGTAGCCGGCCGGCGCCTCGCCTTCATAGTCCTGCCGGCTGCAGCCGGCCACCTTGAATCCGCGCGCGGTGAAATGCTCCACCAGGTGCCGGCCGATGCCCTTGCGGCTGCCGGTGACCAGCACCACTTCGCTCATGATCCTTCCAGCCTTTCCGCCAGCAACCGCGCCAGCGAGCCGGCGGTGCGGAACGGGCTGTTGCGCAATGACATGGCGCGTTCATCCGCCAGCGTCACGCGGCGGCCGAAACGCTTCTGCGTGGCCGCCTCCAGCGCCACGATCACGCGGACCAGCGACAGCGAGTCGACGCCGGCCTCGCCGCCGTACAGCGGCGTGTCGGCATGCGGCTCACGCAGGTGCTCGTATCCCAGCTCGTCGGCTTCTGCCGCGAGCGTCGCCAGCACCAGCTCAAGTACCTGGCCCTCTTCCATCCCTTGCCTCCGTGGGTGCATTCCGCTGCAGGATCACCTTCGCAGGATTGCCCTGGATGATGACATTCGGCGGAAAGCGCCGGTTCACCAGACTGTTGGCCACCACGATGCTGTTGTCGCCGATCACCGCACCATCGAGGATGGTGCTGTTGGCGCCGATCCACACGTTGCGGCCGATGCGCACGCCGAGCGAGGACACTCCCTGCTGCGAGAAGGGCACCTCGAGTGTGCCATAGCGGTAGTTCATCGCCACGATCACCACGTTCGGCCCGCAGATCACGTCATCGCCCAGCTCGATCCCGCCCGGTCCCGGCGCGATGAAGCAGCCGCTTGCAAAGCCGCATTCGCGGCCGGTGACCAGGCGTCCCTGCGAACTCTTGATCTTCGCGAACGAGCTGACGACGGTGCCGGCGCCGAGTTCGAGGTTGGAGGAAAGCTCCACCTCGGCGCGCGGCGAAACCTGCGCGCGCCATTTCAGCCAGGCCGCCACCGACACCAGCGGTGCCGGCAGGAGGAACCGCCGCAGCATCCAGCCACGCCCTGCAGCCGGCGCTGCGGCGGAGTCCCCGATCTGCACCGCCTGTCAGCTCCCCAGGTTGATGTCGACCAGCGCCTCGCCCATCTCCAGCGCGCTGTCGCCGACGATGGCCTCCGCATCATTGCGTCCGAGCTGGCCACGATCGTTGTGGCCCCAGCAGTTGATGCTGAGGTCGGTGTACAGCACGCAGGTGTGGAAGCCACCGGCCGAGAGTTCCTCGATGGTGCGGCCCTTCACCAGCGTGGCCGGCTGCGTGCCCATCTCGTTCAGCTCGTCGCCGATGATGGACCCGGACAGGCCCGTCACGCCGCCGCTGCCGATGCCCAGCTGGCCTTCCTCGTTGCTGCCCCAGCAGGTGAGTCCTGCATTGCCGGTGCGCAGCACGCAATTGTGGCGGTAGCCGATCGACAGCTTCGCGGTCTGGCCTGCGGCAATCGCCGCCGGCAGGGCATTGCCCATCTCGCCCGGCTGGTCACCGATGCAGGCCAGCGGCCGCACCACGCCCGACCCGCCATTGCAGGTCCGGCGCTGCGCCTCGCTGTCATCCAGCGGCGAGGCGTTGCCGGCGGCGAGGCCCACCTGGCCCCAGGTGTTCAGGCCCCAGCACTTGGTCGAGGCATCATCCAGCAGCGCGCAGGTGTGGCCGCCGGTGGCCATCAGGTACACCGGCGAACGGCCGGTGCCGAAGTCGATGGCCGGACGGCCATTGCCCATTTCCTCTTCCGAGTTGCCGATGCGGTCGGTGTTGCCGTTGCCCACCTGGCCCCAGTTGTTGTCGCCCCAGCACTTGGCGACGCGGTTCGCGGAGGCATCCTCGAGGATGGCGCAGGCATGGTAGTGGCCCAGTGACAGCTGCACCGGCTTCAGGCCATCACCCAGCGCCACCGGCGCGGCAGCGGCGATGTCACCCGGGGCGATGCCCAGCGGATCCAGGTTGCCGCGGCCCAGCTGGGCGCGGTCGTTGGCGCCGAAGCACTTGACCGTGTCGTTGTCGAGGCGCGCGCAGGTGAAGTCCTGGCCCGGATAGATCTCCAGCACCTTGCGGCCTTCGCCGAAGTTGATCGGCTGCAGCGCGGCCATCTCGCCGGCGGCATCGCCGATGCGCGCATTGGCGCCGGTGATGCTGCCCTGCCCCAGCTGGCCGAAATCATTGCGGCCCCAGCACTTGGCGCTGGCATCGTCGAGCACCGCGCAGACATGGTAGTCAGCCGCCACCAGCGACACGGCCGTGCGCCCGGTGCCCAGGTTCACGTTCGCCAGCGTCTGCGTGCCGGGACCTGCGCCATTGCCACGCGTGGTGGTGTCGCCATAACCGAGCTGGCCGTAGGTGTTGTCACCCCAGCACTTCACATTGCCTTCGGTGGTGCGCAGGCAGGTGAACTTCACGCCCAGCGCCAGCGCCTTGCCGGTGTTGAACTTCCAGCTCACCGCGGAGGCCAGCGCATTGCCGGCGGCATCCTTCGCACCGGTGGTCACCGTGGCGGTGTATTCGGTCTCGAACGCCAGCCGCGATGACGGCGTGAACACGGCGCGGGTGTTGTTGGTGTCGATCGCCACCGTGCCGGTCACTGCACCGGAGGGACCGGTCAGCGTGATGGTGGTGGCGGAGATGCTGGCCGGGTCCATGGCCTCGGAGAAGGTCACCGTCACCACGCCGCCGCTCACGGCCGCACCGATGGCGGTGGGCAGCGGCGAGCGCGCGGAGACCGTCGGCGCGGTGGTGTCGGAAGTGCCGCAGGCCACCGCGACATTGGTGACATTGGCCGTGGCGGTGCCGGTGCCATTGTTGACCGTGCACACCTGGCCGGTGGGCTGAGTCGCCACCGTCACCGAGTACGTGGCGCCGCTGTTGACCGGATTGGCGAAAGTGAAGGCGCCATTGGCATTGCGGCTCAGGTTGCCGCCGCCATTGTTCTGCAGCACGACGGTTGCACCGTTGGCAAGCCCGGTGACCGTGCCACCGATGGTGTAGGTCGTGGCCGGCGGTGGCGGGGGCGGAGGCGGCGGATTGCTGTCGCCGTCATCACTGCCGCCACCGCATCCTGACAAAGCCAGCGCGCAGCCGGCCAGTCCCCCGATGAGGATTCTCTTGCGCATCGTCGTGACTCCCTTTGATCCCACGCCCGGAAGGGCCTTTGATGGGGAAAATGTAGGGAGCGCGTGCGATGCGGCACAGGGACGGACAGAGCGACCCGCTGACAGGATTGGCCTACACGCTTGTCAGCCTCAGCCCGGCATCCGGGGGGTACAATGCCCTCGTCCGGGGGCTGTCCCGACGAGACGAAGAGAGAGATGAATAACGGGGGAGTCCTCTATCGCACATTGTGGCGATGGCATTTCTACGCCGGCCTGCTGGTGATTCCATTCGTGATGCTGCTGGCACTGAGCGGGATGGTGTTCCTGTTCAAGCCGCAGATCGAACGCGTCGAGGAACGCGCCTACCTGAACCTGCCGACCGCCGATGCCGTGGCGCCGACTGAACAGTTGCGTGCTGCATTGCAGGCGTTTCCGGGCGCGCATTTCCACAGCTACCGGCTGCCGGAGCGTCCCGGTGATGCGGCACTGGTGCACCTGACGCTCGATTCCGGCCGCATGCGCGATGTGTTCGTGTCGCCGCAGGGTGAGGTGCTGGGCAGCATGGACAGCCAGTGGCGCATCGTCGAGATCGCGCGCCGCCTGCATGGCCAGCTGCTGCTGGGCAGCGGCGGCAGCCGCGTGGTGGAACTGGTGGCCTGCTGGGCCATCGTGATGCTGATCACCGGCACGTACCTGTGGTGGCCGCGCGGCCGCGGCGCCGCCGGCGTGATCTGGCCGCGCAGGAAGATGCTGCTGCGCGACCTGCATGCGGTGACCGGCTTCTGGGTCAGCGCCTTCGCGATGGTGCTGCTGCTCACCGGCCTGCCGTGGACCGACGTGTGGGGCCGCGCCTTCCAGATGGTTCGCGAACAGGCCGGCTGGGTGCGCGGCGCGCCGCAGTGGAATATCGGTGAATCCGCCGCGGCGATGCCGGCCACGCACAGCCACGACCATGGCGCGATGGATGCACAGCATGGCGCGCACGCTGAGTTCACCCATTTCGATGCCATCGTCGAGCGCAGCCTCGGTGAATCCCTCGCCTTCCCCACCATCGTGCTGGCGCCGGGCGCGGCCCTGTTCGGGCCGCCCGCCGAACACTGGACCGTGACCTCGCTGGTGCAGAACCGGCCGCTGGGCGCGACCATCACCTATGACGCCGCCACCGGCGCGGAAACCTCGCGCGAACACTTCGCCGACCGGCATGTGATCGATCGCGTGATCGGCTACGGGCTGGCCTGGCACGAGGGCGCGCTGTTCGGCGCGATCAACCAGCTGATCGGCGTGCTCACCGCGCTGGCGCTGGTGACGATGAGTGTCACCGGCTTCCTGATGTGGCGGCGCCGCCGTCCGCAGGGAGAACTGGGCGTGCCGACACCACCGGTGACCGGCGCCCGGCCGGTGTTCGTCACCGTGGTGATGCTGGTGCTGGCGCTGCTGCTGCCGCTGCTGGCGGTGTCGCTGGTGATGTTGTGGCTGCTGGACAAGCTGCTGCCGCGACTCAGCCCGGCGGCCGCGCGCTGGCTCGGCATCACGCGCGCCACGCCGCGTTATTCCTGAGGATCATCCTCCGGATAACGCTCCAGGCCCGGCCGCCGCGCCAGCTTGCGCTGCAATGAGCGGCGGTGCGTGCCCAGCAGGCGCGCCGCCGCCGACACATTGCCCTGGGTCTCGGCCAGCGCCTGCTGGATGTACTCCCACTCCACCCGCGCCAGCGGCACCATGGTGCTTTCCGGCGCCGGCGCCGCGCCGGCTTCACCGCGCAGCGCGGCGGCGACCGCATCGGCGGTGACCGGTTTCATCAGGTAATGGTCCGCGCCGCGCTTGATGGCCTCCACCGCGGTGGCGACGCTGGCATAACCGGTGAGCAGCAGCACGCGCATGTCGGCGCGGATGGCCTTCAGCGGCGCGATCAGGTCCAGCCCGGATTCCTCGCCCAGTTTCAGGTCCACCAGCGCGAACTGCGGCTGGTGTTCGCGTGCCAGCGCCAGCGCATCCTCGACCCGCTGCGCGAGCACGGTGTCGAAGCCGCGCCTGCGCAGCGAACGCTGCAGCGTCTTCAGGTACAGCAGGTTGTCATCGACCAGCAGGCCGAGCGGCAGGTCGGTGCTCATGCGGGCTGCACCACTGGCAGTTCAAACGACACCACCACACCCGGACCATCGGTGGCCGCGCGCATCGACAGCGTGCCGCCGAGGCGTTCCACCGTCGCATGCGACAGCACCAGGCCGATGCCCATGCCATCCGGCTTGCTGGTGCGGAACAGCCTGCCCGGCAGCAGCGGCTCGGTTTCGGCCAGCCCCGGGCCATAGTCGCGGATCGAAGCCAGCACGCCCTGCCCGCGCGCCTCGATGTGCAGGTCGACCTGCGAGGCACCGGCCTGGCGGCTGGCATCGGCGGCATTGTTCAGCAGCGCCTGGATCAGATGGCCGACGGCCGGATCGATGCGCTCCAGCGTCGCGGTGGAACCGCTGCGGCGCAGTTCGACCGTGGGCCGCACCAGCCGCCAGCGTTCGATCACGCGCTCAAGATCAATGCCACCGGCATCGCCATCGCCGGCCTCCGCCGGACTGGCCAGTTCGCGCACCCGGTCGCGGCATACCTCCAGCAGCGCGCGCATGGTGGCGAACTCCTCGCGCTGTTCGGGGGTGCGTGCCTCCGCGGCCAGTTCCTCCACCATCAGCGTCAGCGTGCCCAGCGGTGTATTCAGTTCATGCGCCACCGAGGCGGCATGCGTGGCCAGCGCCAGGATGCCCTCGTTGCGCGCGAAGCGTTCGCGCAGCCGCGCCACCTCGCTCTCGCGCCGGCGCCAGTCGGCCGCGATGCGGGTGAGGAAACCCAGCACCACCGCCGCCGACACGATGAAGTTCACCAGCATGCCCAGCTTGTGCAGGCTGAAGGCATCGCCGAAGGCGCCGTGCACATGCGGCAGCGGCTGCGCCAGCAACGCCGACACCGCGTAACCGCAGACACTGGCCGCGGCCATCGCCAGCACCCAGCGGCCCGGCAGGGCCAGGATCGAGAACGCGATCGGCAGCAGGAACAACGAGGAAAACGGATTCTCGATGCCGCCGCTCCAGCCCACCATCCACGCCAGCAGCAGCACGTCCACCAGCATGTGGCCGAACACCTCGCCCTCGCCCGGTTCACGGCCGGCACGCGTGCGCCAGGTGGCGAACAGGTTGAACGCCGCCAGCGCGGCCACACCGCTCCACAGCGGCAGCGCCGGCAGTTGCACCTGCATGGGACCGGTGACCAGCAGCAGCGTCAGCGCCTCCCCCAGGATGGCCAGCCACCGGAGATTGCACAGCACTCGCAGCAGGGGTCGGGAGGCGCGGTACAGCATCGTGGTTACTGTATCCGAAGCAGCCGCGGCCGCAGCCTCGGCGGGTGCGACAGATTGCCGCATCCTCAGCTTGCGGACGCGTTCCTAGAATCCCCGCAGTCATGAAACCGCCCCGAGAGGCGGGGAACGAGGAAAACATGCCGGCCGACCTGAACCGCAATCGCATCCGCCTGCTGCTGTCCCTGCCGCTGCTGGCACCCGTGTTCGCCCATGGCGGCGAAGCGCGCGAAGACACGCTGGAGACCGTCGAGGTCACCGCCACGCGCATCGGCACCAGCCTCGAGGCCGAGCGCGCCCTGACCCCCGGTTCGGTGACGCTGCTCGATGCCGATTCCTTCCGCGAGCGCAGCGTCACCCAGCTGGCCGACATGCTGCGTTATGTACCCGGCGTCTGGGCCGAGAGCTACAACGGCAATGACGATGTGTTCTATTCCAGCCGCGGTTCGAACCTCGACGCCACCGACTACGACAAGAACGGCATCAAGTTCCTGCTCGACGGCCTGCCGGTGAGCGGCGCCGACGGCAACAACCACAATCGCGCGCTCGATCCGCAGCACGCGCGTTTCGTCACCGTGGCGCATGGCGCGAACGCGCTGGCCTATGGCGCCAGCACGCTGGGCGGCGCGATCGATGTCACCTCGCCCACCGCGCGCGACACCGCGCCATTCAGCGCCGGGGTTTCGGCCGGCAGCTTCGGCCAGTGGTCATTGCGTTCGACCCTGGGCGCGGCGGGTGAAAAGCTCGATGGCCTGCTGATGGTCGAAACCCAGCAGCGCGACGGCTACCGCGACCACAGCCGGCAGGACCGCAGGAACGCCTACGCGAACCTCGGCTGGCAGGTCAGCGATCGCGCGCTGCTGCGCTTTTATGCCAGCTGGAGCGATTACGACGCCGAGCTGCCGCGCGAGCTGTCGCGCGCCGCCTACCTTGCCGATGCCCGCCAGGCCCGCCCCGATGCCGTGGCCGGCGATCACGGCAAGCAGGTCGAGGCCGGCCGCCTGGCGGTGAAGGCCACGCTGGCCGAGGTTGCCGGCGGCACGCTGGAATTCGGCCTCTCGCATGAACAGCAGTCGCTGTACCACCCCATCGTCAGCACGCCCTTCTTCAGCCTGCTGATCGACACCGACCATGACAACAGCGGCGCGATGCTGCGCTTCAACCGCGCTGCCGGCGATCATTCACTGCTGTTCGGCGCCAACTACGGCTTCTCTGAGGTCAAGGGCGGCAACTACGAGAACATCGGCGGCCGCCGCGGCGCGCTGATGTGGAACACGGATGATGAAGCCTCGAGCCTTGAGCTGTTCGCGGTGGACCGCTGGCGCTTCGCGCCGCGCTGGACGCTGGTGTATGGCGCCCAGTATTCGCACGCGCGCCGCGAGACCGGCGGCGTCGAAGCCTCGTACAACGCCTTCAATCCGCGCCTCGGCGTGATCTACGCCGCCAGCGCCGCCTCCGAGTGGTACGCCAGCGTGGGCCGCATCCACGAGGCGCCCACCACCTATGAACTCACCGATGAGGCCAGCGGCGATGGCCGCGCGCTGGATGCCATGCATGGCGTGGTGGTGGAATCCGGCCTGCGCGGCGCCGGCAGCAACGGCCGCCGCCAGTTCCACTGGGATGTCAGCGCCTATTACACCGCGCTGCGCGACGAGATCCTGTCGGTCGATGATCCGGCCGCGCCGGGCACCAGCCTGGCCACCAACATCGACCGCACCACGCACGCCGGCGTCGAGGCGCTGCTGGGCGCCAGCCTGCCGCTGGGCGGGAGCGGGCACCGCATCGAACCGATGCTCAGCGCCACCTTCAATGCCTTCTCGTTCGATTCGGATCCCACCTGGGGCAACAACCGCCTGGCTTCCGCGCCGCGCTGGTTCGCGCGCGGCGAACTGATGTACCGCCCGGCCGCAGCGTTCGCGATCGGCCCGACCTTCGACGTGGTGGGTGAGCGTTACGTGGACTTCGCCAACACGCTGCGCGTCGGCTCGCATGCGCTGTTCGGCGCCCGCGCCAGCTGGAGCTCCGCGCGCTGGGATGTGTACGCCGAGGCGCGCAACCTGTTCGACCGCCGCCATGTCGCCACCGTGCTGGTGCGCGACCAGGCCGCGCCCGACGCCGAGGTGCTGTTCCCGGGTGCACCGCGGTCGGTGTACGTCGGCGCGCATTATCGCTTTTGATGGCGCGGGCTTCTCTGCGCAGGCCTCTGACGGCCGGCAGGCTTGTGCTCGCCGCAGGTTCCTGCGGGCCGCAAGCAGAACCCCTTGCGACCACGGGGCCGCAGGCACAAGCTTTCAGGACAGCCTCCGACAGGCACGTCGGGCCGGCACTGACAGGCCCTGTCGGGATGGACGCGGACCATACCCTGACCGCCGCAAGGAGCCCACCATGCGTAACTTCCTGCTGACCGCCGCGCTGATTGCCCTGGCCGCCTGCGCCGGCGGCCCGAAGATCCGCGCGGACCAGGACCCTTCCGCGGACTTCACCCGCTACCGCACGTACAACTTCGTCGCCGAGTCCGGCACGGACCGCGCCGGCTACTCGACGCTGGTCACCACCCATTTCAAGAACGCCATCCAGCGCGAGATGGAAGCGCGCGGTTATACCCTGGCCGAAGAGAACCCCGACCTGCTGGTGAACTTCTTCACCTCGATGCGCGAGCGCAGTGACACGCGCAGCTCTCCCGGCGTGTTCCTCGGCACGCAGTACTACCGCAACCGCTTCGGCGTCTACACCGCCTGGCCGCTGTATTCGCGCGATGTCGAGACCACCAATTACCAGGTGGGCACGGCCAGCATCGATGTGGTCGATGCGGCCCGCAGGCAGCTGATCTGGGAGGGCGTGGCCGAAGGCCGCATCAGCGACGAGGCACGCGAGAATCCCGGCCCGGCGATCTCCTCGGCCGTGAAGGACATCTTCAGCAAGTACCCGGTGAAACCGCAGGCGCCGTAAGGCGCCGGCTCACGCGGCCAGGTTCAGCGGCTTCGGCCGCCCGATCGCATAACCCTGCACGTAGTCCACGCCCATGCTGCGCGCGGCATCCAGCCCGGCGGCATCCTCCACCTGCTCGGCGATCACCTTGAAGTTCAGCGAACGCGCCAGCTTGATGGTGGCGGTGACCATGGCCTGGTTGACGCTGTCGCGCGCCAGGTTCTGCATGAACGACCCGTCGATCTTCAGGTAATCCATCGGCAGGTTCTTCAGCGACGAGAACGAACCGATGTTGGAGCCGAAATCATCGAGCGCGAACTGGCTGCCCATGCCGTGCAGCACCGCCACGAAGCGGCGCGCCGCCTCCAGGTTGGCCACCACCGCGCTCTCGGCAATCTCGAAACAGATCTGCGCCGGGTCGACGCCGCTGCGGTCGAAGCAGTCGACCACGAAGTCGAGGAACTGCGCATCGGCCAGCGTCTGGCCGGAGATGTTCACCGCCACCGAATGCTGGCCGGTGAGCGGGATGGCGCCGCGGCCCAGCGCGGTGAAGGTGGTCTGCACCACCCAGCGGTCCACCAGCCCCATCAGGCGGTAACGCTCGGCGGCCCGCACCAGTTCCGTCGGCGAGAGTTCCTGGCCCTTGTCGTTGGCGAGGCGCACCAGCACCTCCATCGACGGACCGGACTCATCGTTGACCCAGGTGGGCATGATGGGCTGCCAGTACAGGCGGAAGCTGTTCTCGCGCAGCGCGGTCTGCAGCGTGCGCAGCCACTGGATGTCGCCGCTCTGGCGCGCCACGGCCTCATCGCGCGCCGAATACACGGCCACATTGCCCTCGCCGCGCTTCTTGGCCACATAGCAGGCGGAATCGGCGGCCGCGAGCACTTCCTCGACGCTGCCGCTGTCGCGCGACACCTCCACCAGGCCGATGCTGGCGCCGATGGTATGGATGCGGTCCTTCCACACGAAGCGGTTCTCGCCCACCGCGCGCGCCAGGTCGTCGGCGATCTGCCGGCCCTTCTCCAGCGGACAGCCCGGCAGCAGCAGCGCGAACTCGTCGCCGCCGAGCCGCGCCACGGTGTCCGAATCGCGCACCGCCTCGCGCATGATCTTGGCCGCCTCGCGCAGCAGCGCATCACCGGCCTGGTGGCCGCTGCTGTCGTTCACTTCCTTGAAGTGGTCGAGGTCGATGAAACACAGCACATGGTGGCCATCGCCGGCGTGCGCGGCATCCAGCGCCTCGGACAGGCGGCGCTCGAACTCGCGCCGGTTGATGAGGCCGGTGAGCGCGTCATGCGTGGCCTGGTAGGACATCTGCCGCGTGATGCCGCGCATCTCGGTGACATCATGCAGCAGCACCACCGCGCCGATGATTTCCTCGGCGGCGTTGTCGCGGCTCACCAGCGGCGTGACAGTGAGTTCGATCGAACGTTCCGAACCGGCCTGGCGCGCCAGCAGGAAGGCGCGGCGGCCGAGGCCATAGGTGCTGGTGCCGCGCAGGGCGAGGTCCACCGGATCGCGCAGCAGCTTGCGGTCGGTCTCGTCCACCAGCGAGATCACCTGGTCCAGCGCGCGCCCCATCAGCTCGCGCATCTCGACGCCCAGCAGTCGCGCCGCGGCCGGGTTGGCGTAGTCGATGCGACCGGCCTGGTCGGTGGTCAGCAGCGCTTCACCCGCACAGTCCAGCACCGAACGCGAACGCGAGCGCACGCCCAGCGACTCGAAGATGCCGGTGCCGGGCGACAGCGCCGAGGTGCTCATCGTCGGGATCACCTCGACGCCGGTGATCAGCAGCGCCGACCCCTGCTCGAAGTCCACCCTGGTGGCGGTCAGTTCGAGGCGGCTGTGCTGGCCCTGCTGGCCGACCAGGTCCACCTCCATGCGCCCGGCCGAGGCTTCGCCGGCCATGCAGCGGGCCAGCTGGCCGGCCACCATCTCGGCCTGCTCCGCATCCACCAGTTCCGGCAGCTGGCGGCCGACCCGGTCGACCCGGTCCACGCCCACCAGCCGCGCGAACATGGGATTGGCGTACAGGATGACATCCTTGTAGAGCAGCACCGCCTCGTGCACCGAGTCGCCGACATGGGCGAAAAGGTTGCTCCGGGCAGGCGCCGGCGCCGGCTCTGTTGAGCGCGCAACGGCCTGCTCGAGGCTGCGGTAACGGCGCCATTGCCACACACACAGGACCAGCAGGACGGCGGCGATCAGCGCAAGGATGAGGCTCGGAAGCCCGTTTATCGGCATGTTTTCCTTCGGGCGCGGTAAGTCGGTGAGAATAGCCTAGTCGCCGTTTGGCAACAGTCCCGTTGGACATAAGCCGCGCTTGGGCAAAAGATCAGCTACCTGATATTCTGCAGCACCCTTTTTCAACCCTCCCCAGAGCGATGACACCGACTCTCGACGCCCGCACCCAGATGGCCTACCAGCAGATCCGCGCCTGGAAGGTGCTGACGCCGGAAGCGCTCGAAGTGTTCGAGCAGCTGCCCCGCGAGGTGTTCGTGCCGGACAGCTGGCGCGGCGCCGCCTATGCCGATACCGCCATCCCCCTGGGTGAAGGCCAGCACATGCTGACCCCGACCCTGGCCGGCGCCATCGTGCGCGCGCTGGAGCCCTCCCGCACCGACACGGTGCTCGAGATCGGCACCGGCTCCGGATATGTGTCGGCCTGCTTCAGCCGGCTCACCGCCAGCGTGCACAGCCTGGAGATCCGCCCGGCGCTGGCGCGCCAGGCGCGCATCAACCTGCAGCGCGCCGGCGTCGGCAATGTCACGGTGGAAGATGCGGATGCCTTCTCGTGGCAGCCCACCGCGCCCGGCTTCGACATCATCGCCATCACCGGCGCCATGCCCGTCTACGACCCGCGCTTCGAGTCGCTGCTGAAGCCGGGCGGACGGCTGTTCGTGGTCACCGGCACCGCGCCTGTAATGGAGGCGCAGCTGGTGAGACTGAATGCCCAGGGCAAGCGTGAAGAGATGAGCCTGTTCGAGACGCTGATCGATCCGCTGGATGTGCCGGTGCTTCCCGGCCGCTTCGAGCTCTGATCCGGCCGGCCAAGACCTGACCTTCCAAAGAACATACCGGGATGCGCTGATAATGAAAGTTCGATACCTCGCGAAGGCCGTGTGCGCCACTGTTGCGATGCTGGTGGCGACTTCGGCCAATGCCGATGACCTGCTGCAGATCTATGACCGCGCCCTGGCAAATGATCCGCAGATCCGCGAGGCCGAGGCCAATCGCCTGGCGCAACGGCAGAGCCGACCGCTGGCCATTGCCGGCCTGATGCCGGGCGTCTCCGCCCAGGCCGGCCGCCAGCGCAACTGGGGCGGCCAGACCGTCAACGGCGTGCCGCTGCCCGGCTCCACCGACAGCTACACCACGCGCGACTCGTGGAGCATCACGATCAGCCAGCCGCTGTTCACCTGGGAGAACTGGGTGGCGCTGCGCACGGCCAACAGCCAGGTGGCGCAGGCCGAGGCCAACTACCAGGCGGCGGTGCAGGAACTGGCGCAGCGCGTGGCGCGCCTGTATTTCGCGGTGCTGAACGCACGCGACAACCTCGAGGCGGTCGAAGCGGCCCGCAATGCCATCCAGCGCCAGCTGGAACAGGCCGAGCAGCGTTTCGAGGTCGGCCTGATCGCCATCACCGACGTGCAGAACGCACGCGCCGAGCGTGACAACGCCAACGCGCAGGTGATCGGCGCCCGTCGCCAGCTGGCCAGCGCCGAAGAGCAGCTGCGTGCCGTGATCGGCACGCGCCCGCCGCAGCTGAACGAGCCGGCCGACGACATGCCGCTGGTTTCGCCGGACCCGCAGTCCGAGGACGCCTGGGTGAACGCGGCGATGGAACAGAACCTGTCGCTGATCTCCACCCGCCTGGCCGCCGACATCGCGCGCGCCGGCGTCACCAGCTCCTACGGTGCGTTCATGCCGCGCGTCGGCCTGACGCTGAACAAGAACCATTCGGAAGGCAAGGAGAACGACAGCGTCACCGACGGCAAGTCGGTCTCGCTGGGCTTCCAGATGAACCTGAACGGCGCCGGATACGGCGACTTCTCGCGCACCAAGCAGTCCCAGTACCAGTGGATTGCCGCCAAGGAGCGCCTCGAGCGTGTCTCGCGTGACACCGAACGCACCACCCGCGACGCCTACCAGGGCGTGCTCAGCGAGATGGCGCGCGTCGAGGCACTGCGCCAGGCGGTGGAATCCAGCCGCACCTCGCTGGAGGCCACCGAGGCCGGTTATGAAGTGGGCACGCGCACCGCGGTCGACGTGCTGGATGCACGCCGCTTCCTGATCCAGGCGGAAACCAACTACTCGGCCGCGAAATACGCGTACCTGAACAACCTGATCCAGCTGCGCCTGGCAGCCGGCGACCTCGACCGCAACGTGCTGGAAGACATCAACCGCTTCCTGACCGTGCCGACGACGCCGATTCCCTGAACAGCTGCAGGGCGCGCCGCGCCGCGCCCTGGTTGGCGGTCACCGCCGCGGCGGCCTTTGCGCCCACCGCGGCGGCGGCGGCCGGATCTTCCAGCCACGCTGCCAGCTGCGCGCGCATTTCCCCTTCGTTCCCGACCACGCGGGCACCGCCGGCCTCGAGCAGCGCGCGCGTCACTTCCGGCGCATGGAAGGTGTGCGGACCGCAGAGCACCGGGCGTCCCGCCGCCGCCGCCTCGAGCAGGTTGTGGCCGCCGATGGGCACGAGGCTGCCACCGACGAAGGTGATGTCGGCGGCGGCGTACCAGTCCGGCAGCACGCCCATCCGGTCGACGAGGATGACATCGGGGGCGTCGTGGCCCGCATGGCCCCCGCCCTGCGTGACGCGTGCGAAACGCACCTGCTTTTCCTGCAGCCAGCGCGCCACCGCTTCAAAACGCTCAGGGCGTCGCGGCACCAGTGCCAGCACCGGTGCCAGGGCAGCGCGGGCACGGGCCGCATCCATCAGCTGGCGATGCGCGGCCAGCAGCAGCTCCTCCTCGCCGGGATGTGTGCTGCCCGCCACCCACAGCGGCCGCTGCGGTGCCCATGCAACGCGCAGCGCGCGCCCGCGCGCCGGCAGCCCTGCATCCACCGGCAGGTCGAACTTCACATTGCCGGTCACCTGCACACGGTCCGCATCCGCGCCCAGCTGCAGGAAACGTCCACGATCCGCCTCGCTCTGGCAGGCGATGATGCGCAATGAGCGCACCGCCTCGCGCATCATCGACGCGGCCAGGGCGCGGTAGCGGCACAAGGATCGTTCCGACAGCCGCGCGCTGAGCAGCGCCACCGGGATGCCCGCGCTGGCGGCGCCGGCCAGCAGGTTCGGCCACAGCTCGGTCTCGACGATGACCAGCGCGCGCGGCCGCATGCGGGCGATGAAACGGCGCGTGGCGCCGGGCAGGTCCCAGGGCGCGGCCTGCACCGCATAGCCTTTGCCTTCGAACAGCGCCCGCGCCCGCGCAAGCCCCGTGGGCGTGCTGCTGGTGATCAGCACCGGCTCCCGCGGCTGCATCACATGCAGCAGTGCCGCCAATGCACGCAACTCGCCCACCGACGCGGCGTGCAGCCACAGCGGCGAATCCGCGCGGGGTTCAAGGCCCAGCGCCAGCCGTGCCCGCACGCTGTCGCGCTGCGAGGCATCGCGCCAGCCGCGCCACCACTGCCGCAGCATGGCCGGGACCAGCACCAGGTACAGCAGCAACGAGTACAGCCGGCGCTGCATCGGGATTACTGCGAGCGGAACCAGGCCGTCAGCAGCACCTGCCACTGCGTCTCGTCGAAACGCAGCCTGGCGTTCTGGTCCTGCAGCGCATCCAGCGAACGGCGCAGGCGCGCCAGGTTGGCATCGCGCCAGATGCCCGGCCTGCGGCGCAGCCCGGCCTTGTCGAAGTCGATCAGGAACACCTCGCCGTCGCGGTTCAGCAGGATGTTGTGCGCGTTCAGGTCGGCGTGGTCCAGGCCCCATTCATGGAAGCGGCGGATGGTGCGGCCGATGTCGGCCCAGACCGGCAGCGGCAGGTCGATGTCCGCCAGCACCGCGGCCAGCGTGCGTGTGTCGGGCAGGTAGTCGGTGATGATGTCGGCGGTGTAGACCGGCCCGTGGCGCTCGTAACGCACCGCCACCGGCCGCGGCACGGGCAGGCCATCGGCATGCAGGCGCAGCGTCAGCATCAGCTCGGCCAGCGGACGGGTGCGGGCTTCGCCCAGCCACAGGTAACGGTCGGCGGACAGCGCCGCGGCCATGCCGCCGCGCAGGTAATGGCGCAGCAGGAAGCGCCGTCCCTGGTGCTCGAACCCGATGGCGGCACCGCGGCCGGTGTGGCGGGCCACCACGGCATCGCGCGCCATCCAGAAGCGCGGCTCGAACCAGTCCAGCGTGACCGCCGCCTCCGCGTCGGCATTGACGAACCAGGCGCCCTGCCCGGCCGGTCCGCGCGTGGCGGTGCGCAGCAGCTTCAGGGCAGGCGCTGCCGGGGCCGGATTCAACGGCGCAATGTGAACTCGGCGCCGCAGTACGGACACTTGGCGCTGCCGGTCTGCTCGATCGGCAGATAGACGCGCGGGTGCGAATTCCACAGGCTCATCTGCGGCATGGGGCAGGAGAGCGGCAGGTCGGCCGGCTCCACCTCATAGGTGCGCGATGCGTTGGCCGGCAATACTTGGTTGGCAGCGGACATGGGGGCGATTATACGGGCTCACCCATGGTGGCGCGCCAGATGGCGGCCACGGCCTCGCGTTCGGCCTCGAACTGGCTGGCCGGCAGCACGTTGTTCTGGTTCTCCAGCGAGCGCCGGTGGGCCACCTGCCGGTAGCGCTGGTAGGCCCGCACCAGCACGTCGACGGTCTCCTGCGGCACCAGTGCCGCCGAGGCCAGCGATTCGAGCTGGCGGATGGTGTCCGAGAAGTGCACCACCGGCGGGTAGCGGTCGGCATGCGCCAGCGCCCAGTACTGGGCCAGGAATTCGATGTCGGCGATGCCGCCGCGGTCCTGCTTCAGGTCGAACTCGCCCGGCTTCGCCGAGGAGAGCTCGCGGCGCATGCGCTCGCGCATCTCGGCCACCTTCTGCTTCAGGTCGCCGCGGCGCACGGCATCGCGCAGCACCTCCATGCGCACCTCCTCGATGCGCCGCTGCAGGCCCGGGTCGCCGGCCACCGCGCGGGCATGCAGCAGCGCCTGGTGCTCCCAGGTCCAGGCCTCCTCGAACTGGTAGCGGCGGAAGGCCTCGATGCTGGTGACCAGCATGCCGCCCTTGCCGGCCGGCCGCAGCCGCACGTCCACCTCGTAAAGCCGCCCGGCCACCGAATGCGTGGTGAGCAGGTGGATCAGCCGCTGGGCATAACGCAGGAAGAACACCTGGTTGTCGAGCGGACTGGCCGAGTCGGTCTCCTGCTGCTCGCCGGTGCTGTCATGGATGAACACCAGGTCGAGGTCGGAGCCGTAGCCGAGTTCATGGCCGCCGAGCTTGCCGTAACCCAGCGCGGCGATGCGCACCGGGCGGCGACCGCCTTCGTCGGTGCAATGGGGCCGGCCGTACTGGCCACCGATCTGGTCCATGGCCAGGTCCATCGCGCGCTCGAGGATCAGGCCGGCGATCTCGGTCAGCCGGTCGCTGACCTGCATCAGCGGCAGCTTGCCGGACAGATCCGCCAGCGCGACCCGGAAGACCGCCGCCTGCTTGAAGCGCGCCAGCGCCTCCACCTCGCGCTCCACATCACCGGCCGGCACTTCGGCCAGGCGCTGTGCCAGTTCTTCGGCCAGCTGCGCGCGATCCGGCAGCGCCTGCTTCCAGCGCTGGTCCAGCAGTTCATCCAGCAGCGCCGGGTTGCGGGCCAGCTGGCCGGCGAGGAAATCACCACGGCGGCACACCGCCAGCAATTCCTCGCGCGCCACCGGGTTTTCCACCAGCAGCGAGAAATACGCGGAGCGCTGGCCGATGGACTCGATCACATTGCAGATGCGCCGGAACACCTCCGGCTCGCGCCCGGCATGGTTGACCGCCAGCAGCAGTTCCAGCAGCGATTTCAGCCGTCGCCGGCCGGTTTCATCCAGGCGGCGCAGGCGGCTGCCCTGCACCAGCGTGTCCAGCTGCCCGAGCAGGGCATCGGCATCGCCTTCGGCGGCGCAGGTGGCCAGCTGCTCGCGCAGCGGCGCGCGATCCAGGTTCGGCTCCCACAGCGCGGCCAGGTCCAGGTAGCCCGGCGCGCGCGCCGCGCCCTCGCTGAACAGCTCACCGAAGTGCCGCGACACATCGGCGCGCGCGGCTTCGAGCTTCGCCTGCATCGCCGCCACCGAGTCGAATCCCGACGCCAGCGCGATGCGCTCGAGCTGCAGCGGATCTTCCGGCAGCTCATGCAGCTGCTGGTCACCCAGCATCTGCACGCGGTTCTCCAGCAGGCGCAGCAGGTCATAGGCGCGCTGCAGTTCGGCCACCGCCTGGCGCGGCAGCATGCGGTTGCCCGCCAGTCGCGGCAGCACGGTGAGCAACGAGGGTTCGCGCAGCCTGCCATCCTGGCCTCCGCGCACCAGCTGGAAGGCCTGCACGATGAACTCGATCTCGCGGATGCCGCCGGCGCCCAGCTTCAGGCTGCGCGCGCGGTCGCGCCGCTGCACGTCGCGGGCGATCAGCGCCTTCATCTCGCGCAGCGATTCGAACACGCCGAAATCAAGGTAACGGCGATACACGAACGGCCGCAGCACATCGCGCCACTGTGATTCGAACAGGTCCTGGCCGGTGAGCGCGCGCGCCTTCACATAGGCATAACGTTCCCAGTCGCGGCCATGCGCGGCCAGGTAGTCCTCGAAGAACGTGAAGCTGGCGGCCAGCGGGCCGCTGTCACCGAAGGGCCGCAGCCGCATGTCGACGCGGAACACGAAACCCTCGTCGGTGCCGGCATCGAGCAGGCGGATCAGCAACCGGCCCTGGCGGGTGTAGTACTCCTCCACCGCCAGCGGCGAGGGGCCATCGGTCTCGCCCTCGCCGCCGGGATACAGGAACACCAGGTCGACGTCGGAGGAAAAATTCAGCTCCTCGCCGCCGAGCTTGCCCATGCCCAGCACGATCAACTCGCCGGCATCGGCCGGCGGACAGCCATGGCGCGGCGCCAGCAGCGTGGCGGCCATGCGCGCCGCCGAGGCAATCGCCTCGGAGGCGAACCAGGAGGTTTCACGCAGCGTGCTGCGCACATCGGTGAGGCCGGCGATGTCGCGCCAGGCCAGCCGCAGCATCTCGCGCCGCCGCAGGCGGCGCAGTTCGCGCATGCAGGCGGCTTCATCTCCCGCATGCTGCGTTTCGATCGCCGCCAGCGCGGCGGCGTAGTCGGCGGCGCTGCGCGCGGTGGCGAGGCCATTGGCCTGCAGCGCTTCCAGCAGTCCGTCCTCGCGCACCAGCGCGGCATGCGCGAAGTCGCTGCCCGCGATCACCCGCCGCGCCTGCGCCATCAGCGCAGGATCCGCATCCAGTGCCGCCGCATTGCGCGGCGCCACCTCGCGCAGCTGCTCCAGCCGCGACTCCAGCAGCGCGGCCAGCGCCGCGCTACAGCTCAATGACTCCGCCATCGACGAACAGGTCCACTCCGGTGATGAAGCTGGCCTCGTCCGAGCTGAGGAACAGCACCGCGCGTGCGATCTCCTCGGGCGTGCCCATGCGCTTCATCGGTGTATTGGCAATCATCATCTGGCGCAGCGCATCGGCGGCCTTCTCGTCCATGCCGGGATTGCGGTAGATGATGGGTGTCTCGGTGGGACCGGGGCTGACCATGTTGACGCGGATGCCCTGCGCCACCAACTCCACGGCGAAGATGCGCGCCACCGCGCGCAGGCCGGCCTTCGAGGCCGCGTAAACCACATTGGCCGGCGCGGCCAGCTGGCTGCCGATCGAGCCGGTGAACACGATCGACCCGCCCCGGCCCATCAGCGGCAGCACCTTCTGCGCGGCGAAGAAGCAGCCCTTCAGGTTCACATCGTGCACCTGGTCCCACAGTTCCGGCGTCACCGCCGGCACCGGCGCGAATCCACCGACGCCGGCGTTGACGAACAGCACGTCGACGCGGCCATGGCGCTCGCGCACCTGCCGCACCACCTCATCGGTGCTGTCGATGTCGGCGATGTCGGCGCGAATCGCCAGCGTCCGCGGCCCGATTGCGGTGGCCACCGCCTGCAATGTCGCGGCATCACGGCCGGTGATCACCACCTGGCCGCCCTCGGCGGCATAGGCCAGCGCCGCGGCGCGGCCGATGCCGCTGTTGCCGCCGATCACCAGCACCACCTTGCCTTCGAACCTGGCGCCCATGCGGACCTCTTTCAGAACAGCGGCAGCGGATTGACGGGATTGGCCGGCACTTCCATCAGCACATCCCAGTGCTCGACGATCAGGTCGCCCTCGATGCGGAAGATGTCGACCACCGCCAGCCCCGGGTCACCGCGGTGGCGGATCACATGCGTGTGCATGATCACGTGGTCGCCATCGGCGAAGCTGCGCTTGATGTGGGTCTCGGCATCCGGCGACTGGCCGCGGATGAAGTCCAGGAACTGTTTCAGCGCATCGCGGCCCGGCGGCGCCAGCGAGCTGTGCTGCACATAGTCGGGGGAGATGTACTGGTCGACCTTCGAGGAGTCGAAGGGAATCAGCACGTCCCGGTACATGGCCAGCACCAGGTCGAGGTTGCGTTGTTCCTGCGCGGTGCGTGACATCCTTCCCCCCTTGCGTTGTTGCGAGGATTCTCGCCGATGCGCCCTGCAAACTACAGACCGTAGCGGCGCACCAGCGCCCAGGACAGCACCGCCAGCATCAGGATCACCAGCGGCACTCCCACGCGCACGAAATCCGTGAAGCGGTAGCCGGCGGCCTTCATCACCAGCATGTGCGTCTGGTAAGCCATCGGTGTGGCGAAACTGAGGTTGGCGCCGAACAGGATGGCGAGCACGAAGGGTTCCACCGGCACGCCGAGCAGGCGCGCGGTCTCGACCGCCACCGGCGCGCCGATGCTGGCCGCGGCGGCATTGGAAACGAAATTGGTCATCAGCGCCGCGAAGGTCATGAACAGCGCCAGCTGTCCGGCGGCCGGCAGGTCGCGCACCAGGGCCTCCACGCCCGTGGCCAGCCAGGCGGCGGCGCCGGTGGTCACCAGGCTCTGGCCCAGCGCGATGCTGGCCACCACCAGCAGGATCACCTCCATGCTCAGCGCCCGCCCCATGCCCTCCAGGCGCAGGCAGCCGGTGCCGATCATCGCCACCACGCCGGCGAAGGCGGCCACGTGGATCGGCAGCATGCGCGTGGCCGACATCAGCACCACCAGGCCCATGATCAGGACCGCCAGCGGCGCGCGTGGCCGGCGTGGCAGCTCGCGGGTCGCGTCGATGACCAGCAGGCCTGCCACGCCACGCAGCCGGTCGATGCTCTCGGCACTGCCATGCACCAGCAGCACGTCACCGGCCGACAGCGGCGTCTCGCGCACCGGCCGGTGCGAATGCAGCAGGTCGGTGGCGCCGTAATCCCGGCCGGCCACCTTCACATCATGGGTGGCCTCGAAGTTGACGTTGCTGAGCAGGCGGCCCACCAGCGGCGAGTCATTGCCGATCACCACCTCGGCGAGCCGCATGTCCGGCTTGTCCAGCAAGGGCTGCGCCAGCTCGCCGACCCCGAAGATGGCGGCGAACTCGCGCAGCCCCTCGGGCGTGTCGCGCAGCCGCAGCACGTCGCCCGGCTCGAGCACCAGGCCCTGGTCGAGGCCGAAGTCACTGCCATTGCGGACCACCGCCGTCACCGGCAGGGCCTGCCCGTATGCCTTGGCGGCGCGCGCCAGGGTGCGGCCGACCAGCTTGCGATGTTCCAGCGTCAGCTCCACCTGCGCGTCGAAGCGGCGCGAGGCGGCGATGTTGGCCAGTGGCACGTCCGGCAGCAGCCTCGGCGCCACCAGCCACAGGTACAGCAGCGCCGCGCCGAAGCCGGCCGCGGCGATGCTGGTGAAGTCGAACACGCCCATCGGCTGCATGCCCAGGTCGCTGGCAATCGACAGCACCAGCACGTTGGTGGAGGTGCCGATGGCGGTCAGCATGCCGCCGGCCAGCACCGCGAAGCTCACCGGCATCAGGCTCCGCCCCGGCGAGGTGCCGGTACGCTGGGCCAGGCCGATCAGCACCGGCAGCAGGAGCACGATCAGTGGCGTGTCATTGATGAAGGCGCTGGCGGCGCCGGCCAGCATCAGCGTCACCAGCAGCCCCAGCACCGCGTGGATGCGCCAGATGCGCCCCAGCAGCCGCACCATCGGCTCCAGCGCGCCGGTGACGGTGAGCCCGCGCGCCAGGATCATCAGGCAGCAGATTGCCACCAGGGCCGGATGCCCGAAGGAACCCAGCACCTCGACCTCGGTGAGCTGCGCGTCGCGGGAGACGAACGGGAAGAAGTGGAAGATGAACAGCAGCGCCAGCAGCAGCAGCACCGAGACCATCTCGATGCGGATCCACGGACGCGTGTAGAGGAAAAAGGCGGCCGCCGCGACCAGCAGCGTCACCAGGGCATGCGGGTCCGGCAACTCCATCGGCCCGCATGTTAGCCGGAAGCCGATGGACGTGGCGCGAAGAACGCGCCCGGCCGATCAGGGTCGCAGCGGCAGCCCCAGCGCCTTGGCCACCGGCTCGCTGCGGATCTCGCCATCGGCGACGTTCAGGCCGCGGCGGAAGTGCGGATCGGCGGACAGCGCGCGCGCCACGCCGGCATCGGCCAGCGCGCGGATGTAGGGCAGCGTGGCATGGGTCAGGGCCGCGGTGGAGGTGCGCGGCACCGCGCCGGGCATGTTGGTGACGCAGTAATGCACCACCCCGTGTTCGATGAACACCGGGTCGTCGTGGCTGGTGGGCCGGCTGGTCTGGAAGCAGCCGCCCTGGTCGATGGCGATGTCCACCAGCACCGAACCGGGTTGCATACCGGCCACCATTTCGCGCGTCACCAGCCGCGGCGCGGTCTCGCCGCGGATCAGCACCGAGCCGATCACCACGTCGGCCGCCTGCACCAGCCGCTCGACTGCATCGGCGGTGGAATATTCGGTCTTCAGCGCCGTGCCGAACTCATTCGCCAGCTGCCGCAGCCGCGGCAGCGAGCGGTCGACCACGGTGACATCGGCGCCCTCGCCCAGCGCCATGCGCGCCGCATGGCTGCCGGCGACACCGCCGCCCAGCACCACCACCCGTGCCGGCGCCACGCCCGGCACACCGCCCAGCAGCAGGCCCGCGCCGCCCTGCGCCTTCATCAGGCACCAGGAGGCCACCGACACCGACATGCGGCCGGCGATCTCGCTCATCGGCGCCAGCAGCGGCAGGCTGCCATCCGGGGCGGTGATGGTCTCGTAGGCGATGGCGGTGCAGCCGGAGGCCAGCAGGTTCTCGGCCTGCTGGCGATCCGCTGCCAGGTGCAGATACGTGAACAGGGTCTGGCCGGGTTTCAGCCGCCGGCATTCCACCGGCTGCGGTTCCTTGACCTTGACGATCAGCTCAGCCTCGGCGAACAGCGCCTCGACGTCGGACTCGAGCCGGGCGCCGGCGGCGGCATAACGCTCATCGGGGTACCCGGCGCCCTCGCCCGCGCCGGTCTCAACCGTGACCTGGTGACCGGCGGAAGTGAGTTCGCGGACCCCCGACGGGGTCAGCGCAACACGGTATTCACGGTTCTTGATTTCGCGCGGAACGGCGATGCGCATGGGGCTCCTTCGCGCCGACAATTTCGAGACGCGGCGTCCCGCCGGCGACTGGGCAAAAAAAAGCCCCGACCGGAGTCGGGGCTAAAATATAACGTGGAAACGGGGGGTCTTGTTCCACGACTATCGAGACGCGAACGCCGAAAACGGCGCCGATCTCGAGGTGGAACTATACACAAACGATCACTGCCGCGTCATGACAATTTTGTTGCCAGACGTCACATTCAGGCTTTACCTGAGGCCGGCGCGGGACTACATCCCGGGGATCCGGCCCACCACCTCGTCGGTGGCCAGCAGCCCCGGACGGCCCAGCCGCGCATGCTGCGACGCAATAATCTCGTCGTCGCGGCGCACGGCATTGCGCAGGAAGGCCAGCACCGGGGCCACCTCCGGGGAGCGGGCCCGGGGCCCCAGCACCATCACCCGGGCGACCGGGTCGAACACCGGCCCGCAGGGCAGCACCCGGCCGGCCCGCATGTGGGCGGCCATCTCGATGTCGAAGAACATGCCGATGCCCTTGCCGGCCAGCACCATCTGCAGCAGCGTGTCCATGAACGGCGGACGGGCGGCGATGTTGTGCGGCACCACCCCCTTGCGGTGGAACTGCTCCAGCGTCCACTGGGTGATGCGGAAATGGTCGGGGCAGAGCAGGAACGGCAGGTCGTTCAGCGCCCGAAGGCCCTGCAGCACCGGTCGCACCAGCGTCGGCACGCCATACAGCGACCAGCTGATGCGCGACACCACCTCGGTGGTGATGCCATCGTCTGCCTCGGGCAGCGCCCCGGTGTAGAGCAGCACGTCGGCCTCGCCCCGGCGGACAGTGCTGGCGCCGTCATTGCTGGGGGCAAATTCCGCGAACTGCAGGTCGATGTGCGGATGCATCTCCTGGAAGCGGCCCAGCGCGGGCTTCACGCGGCGCTCCATCAGCAGCGGCCCGATCATCGCGCGGATGGTCACCGGCACCGGCGCGGCGCGGCGGCGCTCGGAGGTCAGCGCGCTCTGTGCCACCACCAGCTCACGCGCGCGGTTCAGGAATTCCCGCCCCTCGTTGGACAGCTCGCAGGTCGCGCCCCGGTGCCGCTCGAACAGCGGGTACCCCAGGTAGCGCTCCATCGACTTGATCTGCGAACTGACAGATGGCTGGCTGATGCCCAGCCGTTCGGCCGCCTTGCGGAAATTGCCGTCCTCGGCGACGGCCACGAACACTTCGAGCTTCCGAAACGTCAAAGCCATGATCCCCCCTCTACCGCCGGAGGATCGATACGTTGTCGCTCCCCTCGCCGGTCTCGATATGCGAAGAATCGCCGTTCCGGACGACGGTAGCAACCGGCGTGATAGCTATTCGTCGATAATCTTGCGGTTATTACTCCGACGGCTGATCAGGTATCACCCCGGTTTATTGCCCCGTCAGCCTTCACAGTCCCTGCCAGGACTCTTCCGCATAACCGAACAGTTCGAAGTCGCGGGCGTAGAGGCGGTGCACCCGCGCCGCCAGTTCGGGGGTGTAGACCGGCGGTTCAGACCGGGGGCTGACATTGCGCTGCTGCGTCAGCGCCCGCTCCACCGCGGGACCTGCCAGGCCGATGCGCGCGAAGATCTGCCGCAGCCCGTCGGTGAACTCCCCTTCCATGCGGAAGAAGCGCTCGTAGCGCAGGCGGTGCATCAGCAGCACCGCATGCTGCGCATCCCAGTGATGGTCGCGGCGCCCTTCCGGCTCGCTTTCCACGTACGAGAGGAAAGTGGTGAACGGTATCGCCTCGCCATCGTGGGCGCCCGGCAGGCCGGCAGCCGCCGCATGCCGGCGCAGGCGCCCCAGCTCGCGGCGGCGGATGCTGCGCGAATAACCCTGCTCGTGGCCATAGGCGAACTTGTTCTGCCAGGCCGAGCGCAGCCGCGCGTAAGGATTGCGCACGAAGCAGAAGAACTGGTACTCGCCGGGGAAACGCAGCGCATGCGCATAGTCGCCCAATGGCGCGAACGGGAAGCGCCGCGCATTGCGGAACAACCGGTAACGGCCGCCGGATGGATCATCCAGCCCGCGCACCTCGCGCAGCCCGTCGGTGAGCGCCTGGCGGAAGGTCTTGGTGCCGACCTTCGGGTTCAGCACCACCACCGTGCGATGGGCGCGGTCCACATAGGTCTTGAAGGGCGAGAAATGTTTCTCGCCCAGCATCGAGAAGAAACCGCGCCAGCCGGGCGCGGCATCGAAGTTCAATGGGGTCTGCATCAGTCGATGATCAATGCGGCGATGAAGATGCCGAGCATCATGAAGGCGATGGCCACCTTGGCCACGGTGCCGAGGATGAATCCCACCCAGGCGCCCACGCCCACCCGCATGGCGCGCGTGGCGTCAGGCCGGGCCAGCAGCTCACCGGCAACGGCGCCGATGAAGGGCCCGACCAGGATTCCGACGATGCCGCCGAAGAATCCCAGCAGCGCGCCCACCGCCGCACCCAGCACCGCGGCGCGGCTGGCACCGACACGTCTTGCGCCCAGCGCCGCGGCGGCGGCTTCGACCAGCAGCGAGAGCAGCGTCAGCATGCCCAGCACGACCAGCGCCACCCAGCCGACGCGCACGAAACCTTCCGCCCAGGCGCCCAGCAGCATGCCGGCCATCATCAGCGGGATGCCGGGAATCAGCGGCAGCACGGTACCGGACAGCCCGACCAGGATCAGCAGGGCTCCCAGCACCCACAACAGCGTTGTTGCATCCACGATGGCCGTCATCGTAGCGGCCCGGCGTTTCGTGGTACATAGCGCAGGAACAACCCGGGGAGAGGTTCAAGCGCATGGTTCTCATCATCATCCTGGTCCTGCTGGCCGTGCTCGTCGTCTGGGCCGTCTCCATCTACAACCGGCTGATCGCCAGCCGCAACAACTTCCGCAATGCCTTCGCACAGATCGACGTGCAGCTGACGCGGCGCTACGACCTGATCCCGAACCTGGTCGAGACGGCCAGGGCCTACCTGAAGCACGAGCGTGAAACGCTTGAATCAGTGATCTCGGCGCGCAACAGCGCGATGGCGGGACTGAAGGCAGCCGCCGCCAATCCCGGCAGCGCCGCGGCGCTGGAACAGCTCTCCGGTGCCGAAGCCGGCCTTGCCGGCGCGCTCGGCCGCCTGTTCGCGGTGGCCGAGGCCTATCCGGACCTGAAGGCCAACACCACGATGATGCAGCTCTCCGAGGAGCTCACCTCCACCGAAAACCGCGTGGCCTTCGCGCGCCAGGCCTTCAACGATGCGGTGATGGGCTACAACAACACGCGCGAGATGTTCCCGAACTCGCTTGTGGCCGGCTGGTTCAGCTTCGAGCCGGCAAAGATGCTCGATGCACCGGCACCGGAGAAGCGCGAGCCGCCGAAGGTGAGCTTCGCCTGATCCTTCCACTGCCTGACTGAAGGCGATGGATTTCTTCGGCGCACAGGCGCAGGCGCGGCGTGACTCGCGCCTGCTCGGCTGGGCCTACGCCGCCTGCCTGATGGTCGTGGTGCTGGTGCTGGGCGCGCTGATGCTCAGCGTGGTGCGCATCGCGTATGCCATGGGGCGCCATGGCGATCCCTTCGAGGCCTCGCTCGGTGCCTGGGCCGCGCGCCATCCCGGCACGGTGATCCTGACGCTGCTCCTGATCCTCGGGTTCATCGGCGGCGCCAGCCTGGTGCGCATGATGCAGCTTCGCGCCGGTGGTGGTTTCGTGGCGCGCAGCCTGGGCGGCGTGCGCGTGGAGCGCAATGCGCAGGACCCGCGCCGGCGCATGCTCGGCAATGTGGTGGAGGAGATGGCCATCGCCTCCGGCGTGCCGCGGCCCGAGGTCTATGTGCTGGAACAGGAGGATGGCATCAATGCCTTCGCCGCCGGCCACACACCGGCCAATGCCGCGGTGGCGGTGACGCGCGGCGCGCTGAACAAGCTCAACCGCGAGCAGCTGCAGGGCGTGATCGCGCATGAGTTCAGCCATATCCTCAACGGCGACATGCGGATCTCGATCCGCCTCCTGGGACTGAACTTCGGCCTGATGGCGGTGATGACCGCCGGCCGCACCATGCTGCGCGCCGCCCGCCATGCCAATCGCGGCGCGGCCTGGGCGGTGGCCATGGGCGCCATCCTGACGATCGTGGGGTATTCCGGCTGGCTGATGGCGCGACTGCTGCAGGCCTGGATCTCGCGCCGGCGCGAAAGCCTCGCCGACGCCTCGGCGGTGCAGTTCACGCGCAATCCCGAGGGCCTGAAACAGGCGCTGGTGCGCGTGGCCGCGATGGGTGAACGCCGCCTGGCCGGCAGCGGGATGGATGAGGTGGCGCACATGCTGTTCGCACATCGCGCCCGCAGCCTGTTCGCCACGCATCCGCCGCTGCTCGAGCGCCTGCAGGCGCTCGATCCGTCGATCAATGCCGATCGGCTGGAATCCCTGAAGCGCCAGGCGATCAAGGCCTGGGAGGCCGGCGAAGTGCGCGAGGCCACGCCGGCCGCGGCGCGGCCCGCACACATCAGTGAACAGCTGCCGCTGGGACCGATGGGCGGTGGCGTGCTGCCTGCCGCGGTATCCGTGCCGGTGAGCGCCGCCGCGATGATCGCGGCCACCGCCGGCGATCCGGCGCCGCGCCACCTCGATCGCGCCGTCGCCCTGCGCCGCGCCCTGCCCGCCTCATTGCGCGCGAGCGCCGAGGAACCGGAGGCCGCGCAGGCCATCCTGCTGTCGGTGGTGATCTACGCCGACCACAGTGTGCGCGACGGCCGGCTGGGGTTCATCCGTGAGCGGCTCGGCGAAGACATCGCCACGCGCGTGCATGCGCTGTCGCATGTCAGCGCCAACCTTGCGCCGATGCAGCGCCTGCCGGCGGTGCTGCAGGCGATCACCGCGCTGCGCGCGCTGCCGCCGGCCGACCTGCTGCATTTCACGCAGGGGCTGCGGGAACTGGTGCGCCTGGATGGCGGCCTGACCGTGTTCGAATACGCGCTCGACAAGCTGGTGGTGCGCGCACTGCTGTCGCTGGAGAAGCCCGACCCACCGCATGGCCGCCTGACACTGGGCGAATGCGAAGAGGAACTGGGCGTGGTGTTCGCGGTGCTGGCGCGCTGTGGCGCACGCGATGACCTGCAGGCGCGCCAGTCGTATGAAGCGGGCCTGGCGCCGCTGCTGCCGCGCCATCGCCCCGGCTACCAGGCCATCGATGACTGGGTGGCGCCGTTCGACGCCGCGCTCGACCGGCTGTGCAGGCTGCAGGCGCCGGCCAAGCAGCTGTTGATCGAGGCGCTGGTGCGCACCATCGCGCACGACGCATTGCTGGCGCCATCCGAGGCGGAACTGCTGCGCGCCATCTGCGCGGTGCTCGAATGCCCGCTGCCGCCTGTGCTGCCGGCGGAGTGAGCCGGTCGCTCAGCGCGATGCGGCGACATCCAGCGCCTTCTTCGCATTCCGTGTGCAGTCCCCGGCGGTGATCCAGGCCCTGCAGCGGGACGGCACCTGCTGGTGCGGCGGCACGGTGTGGCAGGGTCACACGGCCATGCGCATCAGCGTGTGTTCCTGGGCCACCACCGACGAGGATGTCACGCAGAGCCTCGCGGCGATGCTGCGCGTGGCCCGCGAGGTGGGCTGAAGTGCTGGTGCTGCCGCGGTTCAGCGCCGCGGGAAAACCACCCACGAAGCCGCCGCCGCCACCGCCACCACGACGATGAAACCGGTCCACGCGGCCGGCTCGACCACCGCCTTCTGCAACAGCGGCTGCCAGATCAGCGGGGTCACGAAGGTGACCAGCGCCGCCAGCTGCGACAGCAGTCCGGCGGCGGCGGCCCCCTGGCGCGGATCGGCCACCACGCGCGGCAAGGCCGAGGTCACCACCGCGATCACCGCGCCCTGCAGCAGCATCCACGCCACCAGCGTCAGCTGGCGCGGCAGGTCGGCCAGGCCCGGCATGTACAGCGGCAGGCTGCACAGGATGGTGGCGATGATCAGCGCGGTGAACAGGCCCACGTCGCGCCAGCCGCGCGCCAGCAAGGCACCGGCGATGAATCCACCGGGAATCATCACCAGGTTGGCCACCGCGAGGATGTTCGAGGCGCGGCCCACCGCCTCACCGGCCTGCAAGGCATAGGCTTCGGCCAGCTGCTGGCGCGCGTACCATTCCGGATAGATGGTGCTCATGCCGAAGCCCACCACGATCAGCAGCGCGAACGACAGCGACAGGCGCAGCGGCCCGGGCTGCATCCACGCCGAGAACAGGTCCTTCAGCTGCATGCGCGCGGCGCCGATGCGCGCCGGTGCAACCGGCAGCATCCAGCTGGTGGCCAGCAGCACCGCGAACAGCGCCAGGTGCAGCACATAACCACCGCGCCAGTGGGCCGTGCCGGCGAAACTGCCGGACAGCGCCAGGCCCAGCGAGATGCCCACCGCCGTATAGGTGGACCACACCGCCATCGCACGCCGTCGCCGCGCATCCGACGCGGTGGCCATGATCAGGCCCGGCGCGGCGGAATACGCGCCCACCGCGATCAGGCCTTCCACCACACGCACCGCCATGAAGGTGCCGAGCGAATCGAGCAGCAGGTAGGCGGCATTCACCAGCACGCCGATCACCGCCACGATCTGCAGCGCGCGATGCGCGCCCATGCGATCGACGATGGAGCCGGCCACCGAGGCCAGCG
>CAYNEX010000015.1:0-7815 GCA_964396335.1 uncultured Steroidobacteraceae bacterium
CGCTGCTGGTGTTCCCGCTGTGCGTGCTGTTCGTGTTCCTGGTGCTGGCCGCGCAATACGAAAGCCTGCGCCTGCCGCTGGCCATCATCCTGATCGTGCCGGTGGCATTGCTGGCGGGCCTGGTCGGCGTGTTCCTGCAGGGCAGCGACAGCAATGTGTTCACGCAGGTGGGTTTCCTGGTGCTGGTGGCCCTGGCGAGCAAGAACGCCATCCTGATCGTGGAGTTCGCGCGCCACCTGCAGGAGGAAGGCGGACTGAGCGCCACGCGCGCCGTGCTCGAGGCCGCGCGCCTGCGCCTGCGGCCCATCCTGATGACCTCCATCGCCTTCATCATGGGTGTGGTGCCGCTGGTGCTGGCGCATGGCGCCGGCGCCGAGGTGCGGCAGGCCATGGGCGCGACGGTGTTCGCCGGCATGATCGGCGTCACCTTCGCCGGCCTGTTCCTCACGCCGGTGTTCTACCTGCTGGTGCAGGGACGGCGCGCACGGCAGGCGTCCGGCGCGCTGAGCCCTGAACCGCCGCCGTCACTGGCCTCCTCTCCGGCGCTTCTGGAGAACCGTCATGGCTGATCGTTTCAAGCTGCTCTCGACCCTGGCCCTCACCGCGCTGCTGGCCGCCTGCGCGGTGGGGCCGGACTACCGCGAACCCGAAATGAAGGTGCCGGCGCAGTTCGCCGGCGCCGACGCCACGCGCTACAGCGCCGATGAATCCGGCCTCGCGGCGTTCTGGACGGTGTTCGACGACCCGGTGCTGTCGCGGCTGGTTCAGGAATCGCTGCTGGCCAACCACGAGCTGCGCATCGCGCTGTCCCGCCTGAATGAGGCGCGCGCACTGCGCGGCGCGGCGCGCCTCGACCTGGGTCCGGCGATCACCACCAGCGCTGGTTACACCGACCAGCGCGTGGGCGCCGCGCAGGCGCTGGGCGGCGCGCGGGATATCGAAGGTTATGACGCCGGCTTCGATGCCTTCTGGGAACTGGACTTCTTCGGCCGCAGGCGCCGCGCGCTCGAAGCGGCCAATGCGGAACTGGGCGCCGCCGAGGCGGCGCTGTTCGACACGCAGGTATCGGTCGCCGCGGAGCTGACGCGCAGCTACTTCGAACTGCGCGGCAACCAGCAGCGACTGGTGGTGGCAAGGCGCAACGTCGCCAACCAGTCCGAGTCGCTGGACCTGACCCGCGCGCGGCTGGAAGGCGGCACCGGCACCGAGCTCGACACCGCCCGCGCGCAGGCACAGCTGTCGGCCACACGTGCATTGATCGCACCACTGGAAGCCGCGGTGGCGCGCGCCATCCATCGCATCAGCGTGCTGACCGGACGAGAGCCCGGCGCGCTGCTGGCGGAACTCACACCCTCGGCCGACCTGCCGCCGGTGCCGGCGTTCACCGCGGTGGCCGACCCGGCAACATTGCTGCGTCGCCGGCCGGACATCCGCATCGCCGAACGCAGCCTCGCCGCCGCCACCGCACGCATCGGCGTCGCGGTGGCCGACCTGTTCCCGCGGGTCACCTTCACCGGCAGCATCGGTTACGCCGCGACCCGCTTCGATGCACTCGGCGATGGCGGCACCGGCACGCACCTGATCGCCCCGGGCATCTCCTGGGCCGCCTTCGACCTGGGCCAGGTGCGTGCCCGCATCGCCGCTGCCCGGGCGCGCGGCGAAGGGGCGCTGGCCGCCTACGAACAGACCGTGCTGCGCGCGCTGCAGGAAGCCGAGGACGCACTGGTCACCCATGCCCGTTCGCGCGAGCGCCTGGTGGAACTGGCCGAGGCGGCGGATGCCAGCAGCACCGCCGCCCGCCTCGCCCGCCTGCGCTATGAGAACGGCGTGGTCGATTTCCTGCAGGTACTGGATGCCGAACGCAGCCTGCTGGAGGCCGAGGACAGCCTCGCGCAGGGCCGCGCGGACGCCGCCACCAGTCTTGTGGCGCTGTACAAGGCCCTGGGCGGCGGTTGGGCTGCCCCGGGCAATGGCGGATGACCTACACTCGGAGGAATGCAGCCGTGTCATCGCACCTGCCCCGTCTCCCGCTGGCCACTCACCGGCGTTTGCCGATGAACGCCGCCACGCCGGTCCCCAGCTGCGCCAGCGCCGCCCAGTGGCGCGAGCAGCTGCTGTCGGCCACCGCCCAGGCCAGCCGCCTGCTGCTGGAATCGTCCGATGTGATGTCGCGCATGCCCGAGGTGCTGCGTCTGATCGGCGAAGCCGCCGAGGTCGATCGCACCACGCTGGCATTGGTGGATATCTGCCCGGAGGACGGCAGCCGCTGGCTCGAGATCAAAAGCCAGTGGACCGCGCCGGGCGTCGCCCCGACCCGTGAACTGAGCACCACCTGGCAACCGCGCCGGCTCGACTGCTACTGCACCGAACTGCAGGCCGGCCGCAGCGTGTACCTGTGCGGCACCGAACGGCGCCCGGACATCAGCATTGCCAGCGAGGATGCCAGGAGCTCCATCATCGTGCCGTTCATGGTCGATGGTGCGTATGGCGGCGTGGTCGGTTTCGACACCCTGCATGCCGAACGCAGCTTCGATGCCGCGGTGGTCGCGGCGCTGGAAATCGCGGCCAGCGTGATCGGCGCAGCGCTGCAACGGGAACGGCTGATCGACACCATGCGGCGCGAGCGCGAGGCCGCCGCCGAGCAGCGCGTCTCCGAACTGGCCCGTGCCAATGCGGTGCTGCGCGCCAACCTCGAGCGCCTGGCCAACCAGCCCACCGAATTCTTCACGCACCTGCTGCTGGAGACCGTGCGCCATGCCGGCGCCGGCGCGGCCACCGCGCTGGTTGCCGGGTATGACCACGACGAGTGGCGGCCGATCTGCCATGTCTGCGACGGCCAGACCATCGATGCGCCCTTCGCCGACAGCGTGCCGCCACGCGACTCCACCTTCATGCGGCAGATGGCCGCGCTGCGCGAACCGCTGCACATCGCCATTGATGGCGGCGCCGCCGCACCCAGCTGGCCGGAGCTGGTCAACTACCACCGCAATGCCGGCCATCGCAGCTTCTATGCGCTGCCACTGGTGTTCGGCGATCGCAGCCTCGGCGTCGTGATCTTCGGTTTCGCCGAACACGAACCGGTGCGCAGCGAACTGGCGCAGCTGCTGGTCGCGCTGGCGCAGCAGGTGACGCTGGCGCTGGCGATGAAACGCCTGATGCACTCGGCCCACCAGGCCGCGGTGCTGGCGGAACGCAACCGCCTCGGCCGCGAGATCCATGACGGGCTGGCGCAGGCCTTCACCGGCATCCTGATGCAGCTCGGCGCGGCCGAAGAGATGGTCGAAGGCACGCCTCTGACCTCGGTGATGGGTCGCATCCGCGACATCGCGCGCGAGGGCCTCGCCGAAGCCCGCCGCTCGGTGCTGGCGCTGCGGCCGGACGAACAACCGCGTCCCGGCGGACTCGAACTGGCGCTGCGACAGCTGGCCGAACGCTCCACCGTGGTCGGTCGCATCTCCACCTCTTTCGAGGGCGGCGGTGCCACCGGCCTGCCACCCGAACATGAACATGCGCTGCTGCGCATCGCGCAGGAAGCCGTGATCAACGCCGTGCGGCATGCCCAGCCCGGCAACATCCAGATCCTGCTCGACAGCAGTGGCGACGAAGTGATGCTGTGCGTGCGCGACGATGGCCGCGGCATGCAGCCGATGCCGCAACTGTATGCACGGCAGGGATTCGGCCTGACCAACATGCGCGAACGCGCCGAGGCCCTCGGCGGCCTGTGGACGCTGGAGAGCGAACCCGGCCAGGGCACACGCATCTGCGTGCGCATCCCGCGCGCCAACCGGAGCGCCGCATGAACGCCACCAGCAGTGCGATCAATGCCGCCAGCGACGCGCGCATCCGCGTCATCCTTGCCGACGATCATCCGGTGGTGCGCGACGGCCTCGCCAACATCGTGAACCAGCAGAAGGACATGCGCGTCGTCGCCGAAGCGGACGACGGTGACGCCGCCATCGAAGCCTTCGAGGCGCACCGGCCCGACGTGATGGTGCTCGACCTGCGCATGCCGCGTCGTGATGGCGTATCAGTGGTCGAGACCGTGCTCGATCGCCACCCCAAGGCGCGCCTGCTGATCATGACCACCTATGACGGCGACGAGGACATCTTCAAGAGCCTGTCCCGCGGCGCCAAGGGTTACCTGCTGAAGGATGCCCCCCGGCAGGAGATCCTCACCGCGATCCGTGCCGTGGCGGCCGACCAGCCCTATACCTCCGGCGCGATCGCCGCCAAGGCATTGCAGCGCATGGCGCGCCCCAGCCTCACCCAGCGCGAACTCGACGTGCTGCAGCAGCTGGCACAGGGACGCAGCAACAAGGACATCGGTCGCCGCCTGTCGATCAGCGAGGGCACGGCGAAGACGCATGTGAAGGCCATCCTGACCAAGCTGGATGCGATCAGTCGCACCGAGGCGGTGGCGGTGGCGCACAAACGCGGTTTGATCCGGCTGTAGCGAATTCCAGGAAGACAGGGAGTCACGAAGATGAACAAAAGGATTTTCCTGGCCGCCGCGGCCGCGGCGTTGCCGATGCTGGCCGTCGCCGCCTCTGCGTATTACTCCACCAGCCTGCCGCTGATCCACAAGGGCGGCGCGGTGACGATGGTGAAGTTCCAAGAGGTCGATCGCGATGAGGGCAACTCCATCGTCGAGGTGTCCGGTCTCCCCTCCCCCTCCGACCTGTCTTCCGCGTTGCTGCTGAGTGGCGTGTGCGGCCTGGCCAAGGCCCGCGCCGAGCAATTCGTGCAGGCGCGGCAGATCGACAAGGAACCGCTGACCTTCGAGGTGACCTTCCCGAAGACGGCGCCGAACCAGGGCGCACTGCCGACCAGTGCGCTGGCGCCGGAGGTCTATCCGGTTTCGCTCTGCCAGGGCTGAGCGCGGCCTGACAGAAAAGAAGAGGAGCCACGACCCATGTCCACCTTTCTCCATCAGCTGATTGCCGAGGCACCCATGATCCTGGTGGCAGTGATTTTCGGCACGATCGGTTGGCGCCGACTGCGGGACAATCACCGGTCGGCTGCGTACTGGTTGGTCGCCGGCATGACCGGCCTGCTCCTGCTCTCCTGCTGGGAAGCATTCCGCGTGGTCCAGCTCCTGGAACTGGATGTCCAGCACATCCGGGGCCAGATCGGCGCCCAAGCGACGGCCGCACACCGGATCACCACCGGAGCGGTGTCTCTCGTGCTCATGGTGCTTTCGATCTCCGCCGTCGCGATGTCGGCAATCTCCAGCAGGATGTCTCCGGCACCGGCGCGCGCTTGATATCCGCCCGGACCACCTGAATGCCTCTTCCTCCGCTTCACCGGATCGGTGACACCGTCATCCAGCCGAGACATCGACTGAGCTGCCACTGCGGCGGCGTGGTCATCGAACTGGACTTGCCTGACGGCGTCGTCGACGCGCGCCGCTGCACCTGCTCCATGTGCAGGCGCAAGGGCGCGGTGATGGGCGCGGTCCCCATGCAAGGGCTGCGCATAGTCCAGGGAGCAGACCTGCTCACCCAGTACCGCTTCAACACCCACACGGCCGAACATTATTTCTGCTCGCGATGCGGCATCTACACGCATCATCGCCGCCGCTCGAGGCCGAACCAGTACGGCTACAACATCGGCTGCCTTGAAGGTGTCGATCCGTACCAGGTGGAGGATGTCCCGGTCAACGATGGGGTCAATCACCCTGCCGACCGGAAGCCTTCCCCCTGACAACCCGACGCTTCCTGATGATCGGGTTCAAGGTGCAGACGCACTGACGACCCGACGAGGCCCCGAACGCCAGCGGTCGCCCAACCACCAGCAATCGATCGGCGTTTCCTCATGACGCCCGCCCGCCCCGCCGCAACGCTCCTGGCATCGCGATACCTGCAGGAGAACTGCAATGACAACCACCTCGAGGAATGCCACGACCGCCAGTCGTGCGGCTGTGATCCTGTCGCTGCTGTTGCTGTCCGGCAGCCTGCTTTTCGGTGCGTGCAGTTCCGACAACACCACCAGCACCCCTGCAGTTCCACGGACTACCCCGGCTCCGGAGCCTGCCACGGCGGGCACGATCGACTTTTTCGTCACTGACGAGGAAGACGAGCCCATCGGCGGGGTCATCGTCTCCGTGGGGGCCGATGCGAGCCGGCTCGGCCGCTACGCCATCACGGACGAGTCAGGCCGCGCCTCGATCTCCGCCCCGGCCGGACGAGTCTGGATCGTCGCGCAGACCGAATCCCGCTCCACGTACCGGGAAACAGCGCAGATCGAGCCGTTCACCAGCACGTTCCACCGCGTGCATCTGCTGCCATCCGACCAGATCCACTCGCTGGCATTGCTGCCGCCCGTCGTCGCGGCGCGTACCGACCCCTCCGGGTTGCAGATCGACATCACGCTGCTTGCAGCCGAACCGGCCGGGTTTGCGCCGCCTTCCTATGGCGGCACGATGCCGCACCTGCAGTTCGGCGACTGCTGGGTGACCTTCGACTCCAGCACGGGGACCCCCGGATGCAGGGACAGCGATGCGGCCGGACACAGGATTGCCGCGTATTCCTACGACAGCCAGGGCGCCCCGGCACGGACCGGACCCGACGCCATCACCCTGCTGCTGGTGGACCAGGGGCTCGCCGCCGGGCGGGCGGACCCCTCCAGCCACCGCTGGCGCGGCGCGCGTTACTTCGCCCGCACCTTCAGGAACAACGCGCCGGACCGGCTGCTGGGGGTGGCGGGTTTCTCTGGCAATGCATCCTCCGGCCGGCCTCGCGCGCCCCTGCTGTTGCCGCCCGCAGCGGGCGACGACCCTGCCGCGCTCTTTGCCAATGAACAGGATGGGCCATTGCGCAGGCTTGATCCCGCGGACTATCCGGGCGGTGATGCCACCGACATCGCGGATGCGGTACGCGCCGGCATCACCCTGCTGACCGAGTACGCCCCCGGCGAATCAAAGTCGCTCGTGATCCTCACTGGGCCGCTGGAACAGGGAGTGGATGACGCGACATTCACCAGCCTTGCGGGGCTGCGCCGCGATTCCGGTGTGCAGGTGACGCTGGTTTCGACCGGATTGCCATCCTCCGGTGACGATCGCCCGCGCCTGGCGAAGCTGGCGGCAGCACTGGAAGCCGCGGTCATCGTCGCCGGCTATCCCACCAGCTGGCCCGAGTATGGCAAGCCGACCCAGGAGAACGGCATCGTCCAGGCCATGGGCCTCGCGGCCGACTACCTGACGGGCGCCAGCCTGACCTCGATCAGGGCGTCGCTGCTGTTGGGCGATTTCACCGGCGAAGGTTTCGCGCCGGGATTCCCGCTGCAGCAGCAGGTCGGGCTGGATGTCGGCTATTGCCCCTGGGATTGCTGGTTGCAGCCGCTGCATTTCTATATCCGGACGCCGGGCGGAGACTGACCCGGGCCTCGTCGAATCCACAGCAATCGATCGGCGTTTCCTCATGCCCCTGGCGTCGTGCGGCCCGATCATGCCGGCCTGCCGAGGATCTCAAGGATGGTTGCCATGACAAGAGGAAGGTCACCGCGAACTGGCCCGGGCAGCAGGTTGATGCGCACGGTGCCGATGCTGGCCCTCGCCTCATGCAGCATGCTTTTCAGCGGGTGCTTCGGAAGTTCCGATCCCGCTTACGCCCGGCCGGGGAATGCTCCACAACCTCCCGGGCAGTCTTCGCCCCCGCCACCGCCGGTGGAGCGGGGAACGCTCGAAGTGCATGTGACCGACGAGGATGACCGACCCCTGCGAGGTTTCTACGTCACGGTGGGCAGCGGCATGTATCGGGAGACCGATCCGGTGATCACCGACGACTCAGGCCGGGCTTCGTTGCGCGTTCCGTTGGG
>CAYNEX010000015.1:7915-33360 GCA_964396335.1 uncultured Steroidobacteraceae bacterium
CACCTGCATCTGCCGCGACGGACCCGGTCGTGCTGCTGCTGGTGGACCAGGGACTGCGCGCAAGCCTGGCCGATCCCCATGGCCATCGCTGGCGGGCCGCCCGCTTCTTCGCGAGCCAGTTCCGCGAGGGCAGCCGCGGCGGTCTGCTGGCGGCAGCGGGTTTTTCCGGCGCGGCCTCTTCCGAATCACCGCATGCGCCGCTGCAGCTTCCACCTGCCGCCCTCGACGGCACGCAGATCGCCACGCTGTTCACCGCCGACGCGGCGGAACAGCTCGACATGCTCGACGCGAACCACTATCCCGGCGGCGACCCCTCGGACACGGTGGCCGCGGTTCGCAATGCCATCGACCTGCTCGGACAGCACGCACCGGCCGGCACCCGGTCCCTGGTGGTTCTCACCGGCCCGCTCGAGCCCGAAATCGATGACGCGACCTTCGCGAGCCTTGCCAGCCTGCGGCGGGAAAGCGGCGTACAGGTATTGCTGGTCTCGGTAGGACTTCCCGAGGGCAGCGAAGATCGCCTGCCACTGGCAAAGCTCGCCGCCGCGCTGCAAGCCCCGGTGATCGTGGCCGGATACCCCACCAGCTGGGACGCCGGCGCGAACCCGGAAAGTGAAAACGGAATCATCCGGGCGATGGGACTGGCAGCCAGCTACCTGACCGGTGAGAGCCTGCCCTCGATCACGGCCTCGCTCATCCTGCGCGACCTGACCGGCTCGGAATTCACCCCCGGCACGCCGATCCACCAGCGGGCCTGGGTGGAGACGGATATCTGCCCGATGGGCTGCGCGCTGGTGCCACTCGACCTCTTCGCCATTGCTCCATGAGGACCTCCGGCAGTTCGCTGCACCCCGCGTCAATTCCCCTCCCCCATCCGTCGCGCTACCCTTCCGCCATGCAAGGAAGCACCCGTACCCCGCGAGGTCCGGAGCAACGCACGCGCGGCGCGCCCACCCGCTGGCTCGCCGGCATCACACTCTGCGTGCTGTCCGGCCCGTCACTCGCCGCCTCCCCACTGTCCACGCAACAGCTCGACGAGGTCACCGTCACCGCCCGCCGCATCAGCGAGCGCCTGCATGACGTGTCCGTCAGCGCCACGGTGATCGACGGCCGCACGCTCGACGACACGGCCGTCACGCGCTGGGAAGACATCAACGTTCCCGGCATCAAGATCGGGCCGGCCGGCCTCACCGATGTGCTGTCGATCCGCGGCATGGCCTCGGGCATCAACTTCGGCTTCGAGCAATCCGCGCCGGTGTTCATCGATGGCGTCTGGTTCGGCAGCTCGCGCGCCTCGCGCATCGGCTTCCTGGACACCGAACGGGTGGAGATCCTCAAGGGGCCGCAACCCACCTGGTATGGCAGGAACGCGATCGCCGGCGCCTTCGGCCTGGTGACGCGCAAGCCGCGGTTCGAGCGCGATGGCCTGCTCGAGCTGTACCACGAGTTCGAACATGACGAACTCGCCGCCACCGGCATGATCAACCAGCCGCTGGGCGAGACGCTGGCGCTGCGTGTGGCCGGCAAGTGGCGGCACATGGACGGCTTCATGCGCAACAGCGTCGACGGCAGGCGAAGCCCGGAATACCGCGACCGGCTGGCGCGCGCCGTGCTGCGCTGGTCTCCCGATCCGTCATGGGTCGTGGATGCGAAAGTGGAATTTTCGGACAACCTCACCACCGGCCGCGAGACCCAGTACCTGCGCTGCGTGCCCAACGCGATGTTGAACAAGCGCCTGGTGAATCCGGAGTTCGAGGACTGCGAGTACGACACCACGCGCGCCTTCCGCTACGACCCGGCCGCGTTCGGCGCCGCCATGTCGCTGTTCGAGGATCCGGACCGCCCCGGCGAGCGCATCCGCAATGAAATGCTGTCCACGCGACTGGCCAGCGAATGGTCGCTGGCGGGTGGCTATTCCATCCAGGCCATCGCGGCCTGGTACGACCACGACTTCCTCGCGTGGGTGAAACCGGATCATTCCTGGAACCAGCGGGTGCTCGCTTCCTTCGATGATTCCAATCGCCTCGCCAGCCAGGAACTGCGGCTCGCCTCGCCCGACGGCGGCCGCTGGTCCTGGAGCCTCGGCGCCTACCATGAGGACGTCGAGCGTTCCAACGCACCCTTCACCCAGCTGGCCCTGCCGCTGCCGAACGAACAGGCGCGCACCACCAACTGGGTCGAGGACAGCAGTTCATGGGCCTTGTTCGGCGAAGCCGAATGGCACGTGCTGGACTCACTGTCATTGCGCGCCAGCGCGCGGCACGCGCGGGTGCGACGCGCCATCGAAGCCGACCTCAGCGTCTACAACCTTTCCTTCTCCGCCGGGCCCGCCGATGACTGGAGTTTCGCCGTGCCGACCGCGGTGAACCTGGCGTCATTCTCCGAGGTGGAACTGTCACGCACCGACAGCCACTTCACCCCCAGCGTGTCGCTGGAGTGGCGCCCGCAATCCGGCGCGCTGTATTACCTGTCCTGGCGCAAGGGCTTCAAGGCCGGCGGCTTCAGCAGCTTCATCGGTGGGCCGGTATCCGACCTGCCTTTCGGGCCGGAAAAAGTGCGTTACCTCGAGGGCGGCGCCAAGTGGCTGTCGGAAGATGGCCGCTGGCGCGCCAGCGCCGCGCTGTTCCACAGCCGCTACCGCGACCTGCAGGTGCCCGTGCAGAACGATCTCGGCGCACCGGTCACGCGCAACGCGGGCGGCGCGGTGTCCCGCGGCGCGGACCTGGACCTGGCCTGGGCCTTCGCGCGCAACTGGCAGGCGCTGGTGGCAGTGGGTTACCTCGATTCCACCTATCGCGATTACCGCAACGTCGCCTGTTACCAGGTGCCGGCACAGACCATTGCCGAGGGTTGCGTGCGTGTTGGCGGCAACGCGCTGCCGCCTGAGGCCACCACCTGCCTGTTCAACGGTGGGGTGCACTGCGCGCAGGACCTGTCCGGCCGCCCGACCTCGTTCGCGCCGAAATGGTCCGGCACCGCGTCGCTGCGCTACCAGCAGGTTCTCCCGCAGGGCGCATGGCGCGAAGCACCGCGACTGCAGGCCAATGTCGACCTGATGGCCACCGAAGGGTTCCATACCACGGTGACCGGCGCGCCCGGTTCGCGCCAGGGCGGTTACGCCACGCTGGATGCGCGGCTGGCCCTGCAGGCCGGTCGCTGGGAAGTGGCGCTGCTCGGCCGCAACCTCACCAACCGCATCTACGCCAGCTGGTACGAACCGCTGGTGGGCGGCGGCCCGAATTCAGGATGGTTCGCCACCACCGCACGTACGCGGCAGGTCGGCGTTCAGGTCCGCGCCGGTTTCTGAGGCAGGGCTTCCGGCGCGGCGCCGCGATCCCGCCACAGGTAGATGCGGCCCTCGTCCGGCTCGATGCCGCGTGCATCCCAGAAGGCATCCAGCCCCAGCGCATGGGTACGCTCACGGATGCGCGGATCAGCCCGGAATGGCCTTAATGCAGGCGTGAACAGCCACAGCGTCTTGCGCCACTGCGGATCCTGCGCCAGCGGCGACACCACCTGCGCGCCACGGCTCATCACGATGCCGTCATACAGCTCATAGGCGGCATCCAGCTCGCGCAGATGCGACAGCAGCAGGATGCCGTGCATCATCAGGAAATACCGGCTGCGGTCCGTGGCGAGGAATCCCTCGCGCAGCTTCCCGCGGTTCGCCGCGGTGGGATTCTCCAGCGTATCAAGCGCGTGCAGGTACAGGGCGATGCCGTCGGCCTTCAAGTCCCGTTCGCCGTACTCCGATTCCACCTGCTGCCGTGCTGCCGCGTAGCGCCCGGTGAAAACATAGGTCAGCAACAGCGCCTTCCAGACCAGCGGATGGCCATGGTGCGCCTTGTTCCAGGCATATTCGACGATGCGCTGCGCGGCGTCGTGTTCGCCGGCGATCCACAGTTTCAATGACTGGCGGGCCAGCACGCCGGGCGTGACCCTCAACTCGCTGCGGTCCAGCTCGAGGATGCGTTCATTCAGCGCCATCGACTCGCGGCTGTAGCCGGAGGCCTGCGTCAGGAACATCAGGTTGGTCAGGGCGAAGCGGTGGTTGCGGTCGCGGCTCAGCACCGCGCGCAGCTGGCGCTCGGTTTCGATCCAGGGGTCCTGCTCGCGCCGCGCCATCGCCAGCGCCACCAGTGCATGGGGTTCGCGCGGATCCAGCTTCAGTGCGTTCGACGCCGCCGCTTCGCATTCGGCCACGGCGCCGGGGACGTTGTAGTCGGACTCGCTGGCATGTGCCAATGCAAGAAGACCCCAGGCGCGCGCATCGTCCGGCCGCAGTCGCACGGCTTCGGAGAATGGCTCCACACCCTGCCGGCCCTTGCCGGGGTACTCCATCATCAGGTCCTGCAGGCCCTGGCTGATGTAGCCGTCGAACACCGGGTCACGCACGGGTCGCTGCCAACGCAGCGCCGCCGCGGTACCCGCGACTGCAGCGGCGACCAGTCCGCCGGCCACCAGGCGGCGGGTGACCCGGGAGCGGGACGGCGTGCGGGACACCTGCGGGTCGCGCGGCGTGACAACCGGTTCGGCCGACGCTGGTCCGGAGGCCGGCGCATTGGCTGCCGCCGAAGCGGGTGACGCCGCAGGAAGAGGCGGATCCGCAGGTCGTGTTGCCGGCACCTCCACCGGCATCGCCGCCGCTTCAACTTCAAGCCGGTACCCCACGCGAGGAATCGTCTCGATGCCGAACCCCGCATCGGCCTGCCGGGCAATGCGCCGGATCTCGGCCACCGTGCGGTTCACGGCATCCTCGCTGACGATGCTGCCACCCCAGCAGGAGCGCATCAGGTCGTCACGGCTCAGCACCGCGCCATTGGCGTCGGCGAAGGCGACCAGCACCTGCATCACGCGCGGTTCGATGACGAAGCTGCCGGACGGACCCTCGACGGTACGCAGCGAGGGACGGATGGAGGCGCGGCCGAGGCGGAAGTCCTCGCGGCTGGCGAGGTGCACGGCCCCGCCGGCCGGCAGTCGTCGGCCGGTCCGTGCGCCCGTTTCTCCTTCGCCTCGCTCTTGCATGGGACGTCCTTGCCACCCGGCCTCTTCGTACTCGTCGGCCGCGCCTGCACCTGCAGCGGGGACCAGAGTACCAAGCCAGGCGTCGGCAAGGGGAGAGGCTTCCTCGTTGCTGCGGCGGCGAATCATCGGCGCGCCATCAGGACCCTCGGTCCCGGCCGCGGCACCGTAGCGCGCAGGCCACGGAGGGGAAGGCAATGCGCGAATCGGGTGATCCTTGCTCACGAGCGACAGCCGCGGGACGTTTTTTCCGTTTCGGTCCATTCGGGTTCTGTGCAGTGCAGCGCGACCTATGGCACCTGGACCAGCCGCTGGCCATCACGCCGCGGCTGTGCGACCTGCTCGAACTGTTCCTCGAACATCCCCGCTGCCTGCTCGGCAAACAGTGGCTGCTCGACCAGCTCTGGCCGGGCATCTACGTCACCGACAACAGCCTGAGCCAGGCCGTGTCCGCACTGCGGCGCGTGCTCGGGTGTGATGGCCAGCGTTTCATCCGCACCGAGGCCCGGCGCGGATTCCGCTTCATCTGTGCGGTGCATGTGGTTCAGTCCGGCAGCACCAGCTTCACGCCCGAGGCATTGGCGCAGGCACGCGCCGTGACGGCACCGTTGACGTCATACACGGTGGCGCTGGAGTCGATCGACAGCTCATCGCCGCGACCGCTCAACGTGATGATGCCCGCCGCATCCTGCCTTCCCAGGTAGGCGCCGGTCTGCGGCGAGTAGCGCAGGTGCACGAAGGTCATCTGGAAGCCCGGCCCGCGCTTCGCGCTCTTCCAGATGCCATGGCTCGGGCTGCGTGTCGTGGTGATGGTGCTGTTCTGCACCCACACCGTCAGCGTGCCATCGTCATGGAAGGTATACAGCGCCTCGTAGGCCTGGTTCGGGATCGAATCGCCGGTGGTGCAGTTGCGCGGCATCATCGACACCAGCCAGACACCGGCGAGCTTCTGGTCAGGGCCGTGGGCGTGTCCGTGGTGATCGTGATGATCGTGGCCCGGACCCGGCTTGTTGCCGGGACCGCCCTTGCCATGCGCGTCGGCCGCGGTGTTCGCGGCCACCAGCAGCAGTCCTGCCACCAGCACACCCGGGCTGCACTTTTTCAGCGACATCATGGTTCCGACTCCGTTTGAAAGAGGGACAACCACGATGCCGCCCGGGACCGGTCAGGTCCTGAGCAAACCCTGAAAAACCGTGAATGCAGGAAGAACGAAGGCGCCGGGCGCCCGGCGGATCAATGTCCGCCGGAAGACCCGACAGCCGGCAGCACCTTGCCCGGATTGAGGATGCCCTTCGGATCCATCGCCTGCTTGATCGCGCGCATCAGTGCGATCTCGCCCTCGCTGCGCGAGAAATGCAGGAACGGGATCTTCAGCGAGCCGATGCCATGTTCGGCCGAGATCGAGCCGCGACGCTTCGCCACGATGCCGTATACCGCGTTCTCGATGTCGAGTTCGGGAATGTTGTGGCCGGACATGCGCACCGACACATGCAGGTTGCCGTCGGCCACGTGGCCGAAGAACACCGCCACCAGCTCCGGCCAGCGGCGCTTCAGCTCGGCACCGATCTCGTCGGCCAGCGGACCGATCTCGCCGGTGGGCACGCTGACATCAAAGCCCAGCTGCGGCCAGTGCGCGCCCTTCTGCCATTCGCCGGGGGAATCCCGCACGGCCCACAGTTCGGTGGCCTCGCGCTGTGACTGCGCGATGATGGCGTCCTTCACCACGCCGGCTTCCAGCGCCTCGCCGATCACGTTCTCGTAACGGGCCTGGTCGGCCTCGGGATCGGTGCCCAGCGTCTCGATCAGCACATAGACGCCATGGCCCAGTTCCAGCGGCGGCTTGCGGCCCAGTGCCACGGTGCCCAGCTGGTAGAAGTCCGGCCACATCACCTCGAAGGCCGACAGCAGCGAACCGAAGCCGCTGCGCGCGCGGCGCAGCAGTTCGAGCACGCCGGCGTAGTCCTGCACCGCGCAGATGCCGGTGCAGGCACTCTTCGGTTTCGGGAACAGGCGCAGCACCACGCCGGTGATGATGCCCAGCGTGCCCTCGGCGCCGATGAACAGCTGCCGCACGTCATAGCCGGAGTTGTTCTTGATCACCTTGCGCAGCGCGTCGATCACGGTGCCGTCGGCCAGCACCGCCTCCACGCCCAGCACCAGGTCGCGCGCCATGCCATAACGCAGGACGCGGTTGCCGCCGGCATTGGTGGAGACATTGCCGCCCACCTGGCAGCTGCCGCGTCCGCCGAGGTCGAGCGGGAAGAACAGATCCGCGGCCTCGGCGGTCTTCTGCACGGTTTCCATCGTCACGCCGGCGTCGACGGTGATGGTGCCGGCGGCACTGTCCAGCTCGCGCACGGTGCGCATGCGTTCCAGTCCCAGGATGATGCACGGACCCACCGGCACCGCGCCGCCCGCAAGACCCGTCAGGCCGCCCTGCGGCTGCACGGCGATGCCACGCTCATTACAGTAGCGCAGCACCTTCGACACCTGTTCGGTGGAACGCGGGAATACAAACGCCTGCACCCCCACGTCGCGCGAACCGGTCACGCAGAAATCGCGGGTGTGCTTGTCGAGCAGCGTGTCGGTCGGCGCCAGCGCCACGTCGGCGCCGACCAGGGACTGCAGGTCGGCCAGTACGGTGTTGTCAGTCATTCCCCCCACCCAGTCGGCGGTAATACTCGGCGACATTGTCGCGGTACTGGCGCGAGTCGTCGACGGTTTCCGTGGCACGGGTGGGAGCGTTGCTGGTCTGGCCGGCGCGGATGGAATTCAGCGCCGCCAGTTCGATCTGGTTCACCAGCGCCTGCATGCGCTGGTACTGCACATCCATGGGGTCGGTGCCGCCACGGCGCAGCTGGTTGGTCAGTTCCTGCAGCGTGCGCGCATCGGCATCGGTGAGCACGCGACCGCGAAGCTGTTCGCGCAGCTGCGCCAGGCGCTCGGCCGAGATCACCGCCTGCTGGCGCATGCCGCCGTCGATCAGCGGCACCGGCTCGCGGTTGCCGCCGCCGGCGAGGCGGACCAGGCCATCACCGCTGCGGTTGGAGTTGCCGCCGCCGAAGAACTGGCCGTCATTGAAGCCGCCCTGGGCACCACCCTGTGCACCGCTCTGCGCGGTCTGCTGCTCGCCGGGCGAACCGCCCTGCTGGCCCTGCTGCTGTCCCTGGCCGCCCTGGCCCTGCTGTCCCTGCTGGCCGCCGGACTGCTGGCCCTGCTGGCCTTCCTGCGCATTCGGCGAGGAAGTGTTGCGGTCCCCGCCGCTGCGGTTCTGCGACAGGCCCTGCTCGCGCGCCTGGTCGAGCATGCGGCGCACGTCCGCCATCTCGGCCAGCAGATCTTCGGCGGACGCCTGCTGGCCGGCCTGCTGGCGCCGCTGGCTGACTTCGGCGGACGCGGTCTGCGCCGCCTGCTCCAGGTCCTGCGCCACACGCTCGAGCACCTGCGTGCGCCGCCAGTCGAGGCCGGCGGCATCGCGCACGCGGCCGCGGGAGATCTGCCGTACCGAAAGCCCGATGCTGCCGGCCGGATCCTGTTCCTGCAGTTGCTGGCGCACGTCGGCGAGCTGGCGCGCGGCGCGCGGCGCGGTTTCACGCGCGGAGCGACGGGCGCTTTCGATGGCCTGCGTCAGGTCGCCCAGGCCACGCTGCAGTTCGGCGCGCTGCTGCGCCAGGCGCTCCAGGTCATCGAAGGTGAGTCCGGAATCCTGCTGCTGTCCCTGGCCGTTGCCGGCGACCGCACGCAGGTCTTCCTCGGCGCGGCGCTGCTGCTCGGCCAGCTGCCGGGCGCGATTGGCCAGCGACTGGAACTGCTCGCTGTCGCCCGCCTGGCGGCCCTGCTCGAGCTGTTCGCGGGCGCGGTTCAGCTGTTCGGCGGCACGGGCCTGCGCCTGCGGATCATTGCCGGCGCGGTCCATCTGGCGCAGCGCCTCGGCCACCTGGCGTGAGGCCTCGGCCGCGGAAGCGGCACGCGCCGACTGCTGCCCGGACTGCTGGCCGCCCTGCTGCTGGCCTTGCTGCGACTGGCCCTGGTTCTGGCGCGAAGCCTGCTGTTGCTGCTGGCCCTGGCGACCCTGCTGGCCCTGCTGCTGGCCTTGCTGCTGTGGGTTCTGCTGGCCGCCCTGCTGGCTGCTGCTCTGCTGGCCCTGGCTGCCCTGGTTGTTCGCCAGCTGCTCGAGCTCACGCCGCAGCTGCTCCAGCTCGCGGCGCAGCTGTTCCTGCTGCCAGCGCTGGGTCTCGGGCGGAATCTGCTGGCGCTGCGACTGGCGCGCGAGCTGCTCCTGCCGCCGGGCCAGTTCGCGCAGGCGGCGCGCGGCCTCATCCTCGGCCTGCGCGCGCTGCTGCGAGGAGGACATGCGCGATTCGGTCTCGTACTGGTTCTTCGCCAGGTCCAGCTCGAGCTCGGTCATCTCCGACACGTCGCGACCGGCCTGCCCGCCGCCGCCGCCACCACCTCCCGGCTGCTGCATGGCCACCGAGATTTCACGGAAGGCCGCTTCGGCACGCAGCAGGTGCTGCAGCGCCTGCTGTTCATGCGTGACCGCGTTGGCGAGGTCGACGCTGGCAAGGTTCTTCGCCGCCGGCGCCATCGCCTTGGCGGCATCCTGCACGGCGCGCACGAAGGTATCGACGTTCTGGTCCTGGCCGGTGAGCTGGCGGGCGCGGGCGCGCTCGATCAGCGTCTGCGCCTGGCCGGCCAGCGTCTGCTGCATCTCGGCCAGCATGCGCGCGTTGTCGGCGACGCGTTCCTTCTCGCGTGCACCGGCTTCCTGCTCATTGCGCTGCAGGTTCCAGGTGGCCAGCAGGATCTCGCGCTGGCGACGGGAGATATCGCCCTCTTCCTCGTCACCGCCGCCACCACCACCGCCGCCGCCACCGCCGGCCTGGGATTGCGTGTAACGCTGTTCGAACGGCTGCACCTGGATCAGGAACAGGTCGGTCTGCACGCTGTGCTTGTTGTCGCGCGCCAGGCCGTAATAGCTGACGAGGTCGCCGGGCACCAGCGTCGGCGTTTCGCCGTTCGGGCCGGGCTTCTGCATCTCTTCGAGGCGCAGCAGTGCCGCGGCCTGCACATCGACGGTGCCGGCCGGCAGGCGCTCCTTGCGCCACTCGCCGCCATTCACCGAGTAATGCAGTTCAAGCGCGTCGAGGCGGAAGTCATCCCTGGCCTCGATGCGCACCGGCACTTCTTCAAGTGCCGTGGCGCGATAGTCGCGGCCCGGACGCACGATGCGGATCTCCGGCTTCTGGTCCTCGACCACCTCGATCAGGTAGTCCGGCGTCAGCGGCACCACTTCGCCGAGGAAACGCGTGGCGATGCGATAGTGGCCTTCCTGCTTGACCTGGAAGCTGCCGCTGGTGGTGGCGCCGCTCTGCTTCAGTTCTTCGCCGTTGCCGTCGATCACCAGCAGCGGGCTTTCCAGCGGCTGCGTGGTGGTGACTTCGAGCTTCACGCGCGTGCCGGCCACGGCCCGCACGTCGCCGCCACCTTCCTCCTCACGGTCTTCGAGGCCGGTCCAGGTGGGATAGTCGTAGGTGATCTTGAAGCGCTCGATGCCGGGCAGGTCGACCACATTGATGCGGTGCTCGGCGCTCTTCAGGCGCCCGGCGGTGACGTAGTAACTGGCCGCGTCGCGCACCGCATAGATGGTGAAGCCGAAGCCGCCATCGGGGTTGCGCTGCATCGGCGTGGATTCCCACTCGCCGCCATTGTCGAAGCGCACATGCAGCTTCACGTCGTCGCTGCTGCCGGCCACCAGCGCGGCCACGTCGAGGTCCTGGTTGCGGCGGATGGTGGCATCACCCGGCTGCACGGCGATGCCGCCGGCCGCGGCGGCCACGCTGACCGCGGGCGGCATGCGCCCCAGCCACAGCTGGCGCGCGCCTTCGGAGATGCCGAGGTTCGAGAACACCAGCGCGCCCAGCAGCGCCACACCGGCCACCGCGCCGATGGCCGGCGCAAGGTAGCGGCGCACGGGAATGCTCTGCGTCAGCGGCTCGCGCTGCGCCAGCGAGAGGGCATCCGCGGCCAGCAGGTCGAGCAGCACCGAAGCCTTTTCCGGCTCCTTGGCGCTTTCCTGCAGGTAGGTGGCGATGCGGCCGGACTGCGCCGGCAGCGCGGCCTCGAGTGCGCGCGCGGCGCGGTCGCGCTCCTGCACGCGGTAGCGCCAGAAGCTCCAGGCGAGGATCGCGATGGCAACGAGGCCGAGGACGATGCGGCCGGTCAGCGCGGCTTCGGGCGTGAAGCCGTAGCGCGGCAGCATCCATGCGGCGATGAGCGTGACCAGCAGCAGCGCGCCGACCAGCAGCGCGGTTCCCTGGGCCGAGAGGATCCATCGCAGGCGCTGGCGCGCCTGGGTGAGGTACTGGTCGAGCTCGTATCGGGCATTCATGCGCTAGGCTTCCCTTCGGACGCTCAAGTGGTAATTGGCCACCAATGGCTCTGCAAACGCAAGCGCCACGGCAGCCAAAAGCAGCCAGAACCAGATCGGAACCAGCCTTTCGGTGCTCGAACCCTGGGCCACCGACTGGTTGCCCTCGCCCGGGGCACGCTGCAAGGCCAGCCAGCGCTCCCGCGCGCCTTCATCCAGCGGTGCCAGCACCGATTCGCGCGGATCCACGTTCACCGCGATGAAATCACTGCGGCCGCCGCCGCGCACCTCGTAGAAACCGGCCATTTCGGGCAGGAACCGCAGGCCCTGCTCGTCGCCGGTCAGCATCGCGGTGCGCTCGCCGCGCGGGTCGAACACCTGGCCGCCGCCGCGGCGCAGGCTCGAGGCGTCCAGCGGCGCCCCCACGGTGGCCGAGGCGGCATCGAAGCGCGCGCCGGCCAGCCACGCGGTGGCCTCGGCCACAAAACGCACGAACAGCGGATGGATGGCGAGGTCGTTCCAGCGCCGGTCCAGCGGCGAGGCGAACAGCAGCATGCGGCCCTCGCCCAGGTCCTGCTCCAGCATCAGCGGCGTGCCGTTCTCGAAGGCCAGCAATGTGCGCGCATCGGACGGCGGCTCCACCGCCACGTGGCGGAAGAAGCGGATGCGCAGCCAGGCACCCGGCTCGCGCAGCACGGCGTGGCTCTGCTCGATGCCGGCGATGCGCGCCGGACGTTCCGAGGCGGAGCGGGCGCTGCCGCCGGCCAGCTTCGCGCCACTGACCGGAACCTGCCGCTGCTGCGCGGCGCGCGCGCCCAGCGTCATCAGGGCAGCGCCACCACCCCGCACATATTCGGTCAGCGCATTGGCCGCGGCTTCATTGAGCAGGCCGGCATCCGACACCACGATGGCCGCGAAGTCGCTCAACTGGCGCGTGGTGAGCGCACCGGGAAGTGAGGTTTCGACCGCAAAACGCGGCCGCGCCAGCGCCTGCAGCGCGGCGCCGAAATAACGCGCGTCATCGCCGTTCACGTCGGCGGCGATCACCAGCACCTTGGGCTCGACCCGACGCAGCAGCGCATATCGCGCATCATCGGCGGGCAGCACATCGGCCGGCTCCAGCCGCGCCATGAGGCGATGCTCGCCCACCGGCAGCTCGCCCAGCGCCACGCGCTCCACGGCAGTGGCACTGGCGGCGGTGAGCTGGCGGCGCTCGCGCTGCTGGCCATTTACTTCCACCACCAGCGTGCGCTTGTCGATGGCGGCCGGATCCCCCTCGAGGCGCACCTCGATGGTGCCCGGCGTGCGCGGGTCTTCCTGGGCGGAGACCACGCGCGCATTGCCGGTGGCCGCGGCTTCGCCGGCGCCCACATCTTCCAGCACCAGGCGCACACCGGGCGGCGGCGACAGGTCGGCGAAACGCAGCGGGCTCGCTGACTGCTGCAGGTCCGAGATGAGGTGCAGCTGCATGGTCTCGCCCGGGCCTGCCGGCCAGGCCACCGAACCTGCGACCAGCGCGCCATAGTCCAGCCGCGAGAAGCCCGGGCGCAGCTGCTGCACGGCTGCGCGCAGGCGGCCGGCATCACCGGAGAACACCGGTTCGACCATCACGCGCAGGCGATGGTCGCCCGCCACCAGCATCGCGCGGCTGGAACCACGCAGGCCGTCGATCAGTTCCTGCGCGCGCCGCTGCGCGCGTTCCCACACCTCTTCGCGCTGCATCGACATGGAGGTGTCCATCACGATCACATGCAGCGTGTTGCCGCCGGCGCCGGCCGCCACCTTGCTGCGCCACATCGGCGCGGCGAAGGCCAGCACCAGCAGCGCCAGCAGCAGCAGGCGCAGCAGCAACAGCAGCCAGTAGCGCAGTTCATGCCGCCGGCTGCGGCGGATCTCCGCCGGCTCGAGGAACATCGAGGAGGCGAACATCTGCTTCTGCTCGGTCTGCTTCGCGAAGCGGTGCAGCCAGACCGGCAGCGCCAGGCCAGCCAGTCCGAGCAGGAACCACGGTGCCAGCCACATGCTCTTACGCCCTCCTGCGGAACATCAGGTAGCCGCGCAATGCCTTGTCCAGCGGCTCGTCGGTGACCAGCAGCACATGGTCGGCGCGACTCTTCGCCGCCACCTGGCGCATGCGGTCCAGGTGCGCCTGGATGCGCTCACGATAGGTGGTGCGCATGTAATCGGGCGACACCTCGACCTGGCGGCCGGATTCCACGTCTTCGAGCATCACGGACTCGTCCCACTGCGGGTCGAGTTCGTTGCGGTCGAGCACCTGGAAAATCATGATGTCGTGGCCACCCCAGGCGAACGGCTGCACGGCGCGCGTCAGCGCCTCGGGGTCGCAATAAAGATCGGAGATCACCGCCACCACGCCACGGCGCTGCATGTGCTCGTGCATCTGGTGGAACGAGGCGGCAAGGTCGGTCTGGCTGCCGGCCTCGAGCCGGTCCAGCTCGTGCAGCAGCGCGGTCAGCGTGCCCATGCGCGTCGACGGCGGACGATAGCTGCGGATCTTCGAATCGAACGCGATCAGGCCGGTGGGGTCATGCTGCTGCAGGGCCATGTAGGCCAGCGAGGCCGCCACCCACTTGGCATAGCGCAGCTTGGTGACGGAGCCGGATCCATAACCCATCGACGCGCTCACATCGAGCGCGATCATGAAACGGGTATTGGTCTCGCCCTGGTAGCGACGGATGTAGGTGCGGTCGGTGCGCGCGAACACATTCCAGTCGACGAAGCGCGGATCATCGCCCTCGGAGTAGGCCTTGTATTCGGCGAACTCCTGGCTGAAACCGAACTTGGGACTGCGATGCAGGCCCTGGAAGAACCCCTCCACGGCCGAGCGCGCCACCAGCTCCAGCGTCGACAGCGACGCCAGCACTTCCGGCCGCAGCAGCGACGAGGCGGGGTTGGCACTCACCCGTGCAGTTCCTTGTCGATCACCCGCTGCAGCATCGCATCGACGGTGACGCCATCGGACTCGGCCTGGTAGTTGGCCAGCACACGATGGCGCAGCACCGGCAGCGCCAGTGCCGACAGGTCTTCAACCGCGACGTGGTAGCGACCCTCCGACAGCGCGCGCGCCTTGGCGGCCAGCGCCAGGAACTGCGTGGCGCGGATACTGGCGCCGTAACGCGCGTATTTCTTCACCTCATCGCTGGAGTTCGGGTCGGAGGGACGCGTGGCTCGCACCACATTCACCGCCTTGCGCGCCACGTCATCGGACATCGGCACCTGCCGCACCAGCCACTGGAATCGCAGGATCTCCTCGGCCGTGGTGCAGGCCTCGATGGTCGGCGGCTCGACACGCGAGGTGTTGTCCGACACCACCTTCAGTTCGTCGTCGGCGCCGAGGTAATCGAGCACCACGTTGAACAGGAAGCGGTCCAGCTGCGCCTCGGGCAGCGGATAGGTGCCTTCGAGCTCGATCGGGTTCTGCGTGGCCAGCACGAAGAACGGCGGCTCGATGCGGCGGGTGTTGCCGCGCACGGTCACCGACAGCTCCTGCATGGCTTCGAGCAGTGCCGACTGGGTCTTCGGCGGCGTGCGGTTGATCTCGTCCGCCAGCAGCACATTGGCGAACAGCGGACCGGGCACGAAGGTCCAGGTGCGCTTGCCGGTGCTCTGGTCCTCTTCGAGGATGTCCGTGCCGGTGATGTCGGTGGGCATCAGGTCGGGCGTGAACTGGATGCGCTTGAACGACAGGCCCAGCGCCTGCGCCAGCGTGCGCACCAGCAGCGTCTTGGCGGTGCCGGGCAGGCCGGTGATCAGGCAGTGGCCACCGACCAGCAGCGTGATCAGGAGCTGCTCGACCACGACATCCTGGCCGACGATCAGCTTGCGCACCTCGCGACGGATCGCGCCGAAGGTGGTGCCGAAACGCTCGACCAGGTCGCGGGTATCGGTAGAAGAGATGGCGGTTGCATTCATCAGCGCTCTCCAGTCATTTCCAGCAGCAGCCTTTGGGCGGGACGGTAGTTCGGGGCAGTCTCCAGGGATTGCAGCAGGTGGCGCTTCGCACGCGCCTCCTCGCCGGCCAGCCGCAGCGCCCGCGCCATGCCGAAATTGGCGGCGGCGGTGTCCAGCGGCTGCAGGGCCAGCAGCACCTCGTATTCGCGCACGGCCTCGCCGGCGCGGTTCTGTTCGATCAGCAGGCGACCGAGGCGGTCGTGGTCATCCGGCACCAGCGGGTCGGACCAGTTCAGCGCGGCCAGCACCTCGGCTGCCTCGTTGTTGCGCTTCCCGGCCAGCAGCAGGTCGGCCAGCTTGCGCAGCCCGGCCGGGTTCCAGCCGCCGGCCTTGCGCCAGGCCTGCAGCGCGGCAATCGCGGCGGCGTTGTTGCCGGCGCCTTCCTCGGCCGCGGCCAGCACTTCGTAGCCACTGCCGCGCGAGGTGTATTCCGGCAGCATCTCGATGGCGGCCTGCGCGGCCTCGCGCGCGGCGGCCCAGTTGCGCGCATCGAGCATGGCGTGCGCACGGCGCAGCAGGTCCTGCCAGCGCGAGGGATCTTTCAGGTAGGCGGCGAAACGCCGCTCCATGAACTGCGTGAACTCGGCGTCGAACTGCTCCGGCGTCACCTCGAACACCGCGCTGATGCCGCTGGCGGTGGTCACCGCGTCATCGTTGAAGGCGCGCAGGTACTGCGCCAGCTTCTGGAAGCCGAAGCGCTCGGCGGCGAACAGGCAGATCAGGCCGGCCTGGTCATAGGAGACCTGCACCTGGCCCTCGTAGGTCGGGCGCATGAACCCCTGGTCGATCGAGGCCACCGGCAGGAACCGGCCATCCTTGAACATGTCGAGCGTGCGGGTGCTCACCGACACGCCCGGCGTGGGACCGCTGGTCCATTCCTCATAGACCGACAGGCCCTCGCTGAGCCAGCGCGGCACGCGGTGCGCCGTGGCCGACAGCGTGAACACGTGCGCCATCTCGTGCCACAGCACGCTGCCCCAGTGGAAATCGCCGCGGCGCTGGCCGGAGGGTGAGTCCATCGCCACCAGGTGGCCGAAGGTCACGCCCAGCAGGCCGATGCCGGTGAGGCCGGCGGTGCGCACCTCGAAGTCGCCGTGTTCGCGGTACAGCTCGATGGTGATCGGCGATTCGGGCGTGTAGCCATAACGGCGCGCGAACGAGGCAATGCTCTCGCGCGCGATCTGTGCCACATAGGGACGCAGCGCCGCCGATTCGCCCTTGTGGAGCTGCAGCACCAGGTCCGGGTTCTGCAGGCGGATGAAGTCGTAGTTCTCGAGCGAGTCGATCAGCTTCAGCGTGTTGCTGGTGACCACGTTGAAGGGATCGCCCTCGTAGGAAGCCACCAGGTGACCGCGCGCCTCTTCCAGGCGACCCAGGCGCATCAGGTTCAGGCCCAGCTCGCGGCGCGCGGACCACAGTTCCGGCTGCACCTGCGCGGCGCGCTGCAGCCACACATCGGCTTCGCGGTAACGCCGGCGCATCACCTCGAAGTGCGCCAGCGTCTCGAACAGCGCGCCGTAGCGCGGGTTGTAATCCAGCGTCTGGCGGACCAGCGCGGCCGGGTCGCGGTTGCGCATCATCTCCACCGAGGCCAGCAGCGTCAGCGCCTCGAGCGGCGGATATTTCTGTTCCTCGGCCAGCGCGCGCGCGCGGGTGGCCGAGCGCACGGCCTCGTCATAACGGCCGTTCTCGATGGCGATGCTGGCGTCGATCAGGTGCGCCTCGATCAGCGTCGGGTTCTGCGCCAGCAGCGCCTTCACGTCCTCGGCCACGTCGCCATCGAAGCGCGCCATGCCGAGGCTGGCCATGCCGAGCCGCGCGCCCACGTCATCGGGGGCCAGTTCGAGCGCCTCCTCGAACAGGCCCAGCGCCTCGTTGTACTGGCCGGCGGCGATGAACATGCGACCCCAGCGCACGCGCGGCAGCGGCGCGGTCGGATTGGCCTGCACGGCTTCGCGGAAGGCGTCATTGGCGGCGCGCAGGTCATCGAGCGCGAACAGCGCCTCGGCACGGATCAGCGCATCACTGCTCCGGAGCAGCGCCTCATAGCAGCTGCGCGCCTGCTCGACCCGGCCGCGATGCGCCGGTTCGTCGCAGCGGCGCAGCGACTGCGCGCGGCGCGAGTCATAGTCGATGTCGCGCGCGGCCGCCGTGCCGGCAGCGAGCATCGCCACCGACAGGCCCAGCGCGAGCAGCAGCTTACGGCTTCGCATCGGCGCCCTCCTCAATGTTGACGCCCAGCGCGGCAAAACGCGCCTCGATGCGCGTGCCCACGCGGGCCATCTCGAGCAGCACCGGCTCGATGCGGGCGTAATAGTCATCCTCGGACAGGCTGGCCTTCTGGGCCTTGATGGCCGCCAGCCGCTCGGCGATCGCGTCCTGCTCGGTGCGCAGCGCGGTCAGCTGCGAGTCGCTGGCGAACAGCGCCGCCGGCCCCAGCCGCGACACCACGAAGCGCGAAGGCTCGCGGCCTTCGATGCGGGCACGTTCGGTGAGGATGGCGTTGTCGGACTTGAAGGCATCGGCGACGCGGCGCACGGCATAGTCGAAGGCCTCGCGCGCGGTCACGTTGCCATCCTTGTCTGCATCGGCGGCGTCACTCTGCAGCGCCTCGGCCCAGAAACCGCCGAACCGCGTGGCATTGCGCTCGCCGCCGGAGCGCGTGGCGGTGATCACCACGCGCCGGTCATTCACCAGCTTGTCGGCCAGCGCGCCGCTGGCGCTGCTGGCATTCACCAGCAGCTGCTGCGCCGGGATGCGGTCGAGCATCGCGCCCAGCTCGGAGCCGGTGATGTCCGGTCCGTCGATGTTGAGGCGGTATTCGCTGCCGTCGTAGGTGCCATGGCCCAGCAGCACCAGGATGAACTGGTCGCCGGCGGTGAGTTGCGAGGCCGCCTCCTTCAGCGCCGCCTGGATCTGCTCGCGCCTGGCGCCCTTGCCGCTCAGGCGCTGCACCAGCGCGGAGTCACCCGTGGCGGTGGCCGAAGCCCGCGCCACCTGCTCGCTCCACTGCGAGAAACGTTCGTCGTACTGCGGCTCGCCGCCGATGCCGGAGATCACCAGCACCCGCGTGGTCGCCGATGCCGCCGGGGCCATGCCGAGCGCGGCGGCAAGCATCAAGGCCTTGCTGATCATGGCGCGCCTCACAGCCGCCTCCAGTGACGCCGCAGCAGCCATTCACCCGCCTTCAGCATCAGCAGCAGCAGGAAGGCCAGCGGCATGTTCCACAGGTCCAGCGTCTGGCGTTCGACCACGCCAGCGCGCGAATAACGGATGGCCTCGGGCAGGCCGGAGAGATCATTCACCGACCAGTAACGGCCACCGGTGGTGCGGGCGATGCGCTCGAGCATCGGGCGGTGCTGCCAGGAGGAGAACTGCTCGAGCACGCCGTCGGCGCGACGCAGGTGCGCCACCGCGCGACCCACTTCCTCGTCACCGCGCGTCGCGACCAGTTCGACGCGATACAGGCCCGGCGCGCGCGCATCCAGCGCCACGGTGTGGCGGCCATCGCCGCGGCCGGAGGATTCCAGCCGCACCGGCACGCTCATGCCGGTCTCGGAGGTGGCAGTGACCTGGACCTGCGCATCGGCGATCGGCATGTAGTCCTTGCCCAGCACCTCGGCCTCGAGCGTGACGGCGGTGTCGTCCTCATAGACGGCGCGCTCGGGCTGCAGCGACACCGGCGACGGCGAAGCCGAGGCCAGTGAATAAAGCAGCTGCCGCCAGAACGTCTCGTGCTTCTGGTCCTCCAGCGGCATCTGCATCTGCCAGCGCCAGGTGGTGGAAGTGGCCATCAGCCAGGTGGCGCCGCGGCCATAACGCTGCGTCACCAGCAGCGGCGAGGTGGTTTCACGATTGCCCGTGCCGCTCACCGTCTCCAGCAGCACGATCGCCGCCGGACGCAGCTCGCCGATCTGCTGGTAGTCGGCCAGTTGCGGCAGTTCCTGCCAGGCCTTCTCGTTGGCCTCGGCGTTGGACTCAAGCTGGCCGATGATGGATTCGCGGCCGTAATCGGTGAGCCGCACGCGGCTGGCATGACGGCCGAAGGTGAGGTCGGCGCCGCCCGGCAGCTTCGCCGGCAGCAGCGGCGCGACCTGCACCCGGCTCCAGCCGCCATCACCCAGGCCATCGCGTCCGGCCAGCATCAGCAGCGAACCGCCGCGGCGATCGACGAATTCCTTCAGCCATTCATGCTGTTCGTTGGAAAGTTCGGCGGCCTCGAGGCTGCCGATGATCACCGCGTCGTAACCGAACAGCTCCTCCCGCGTGGAGGGGAACCCCTTTTCCAGCTCGGAGCCGGAGGTCAGGCCCTGGCGGTAATAACGGTTCGGCGTGGCGCGCACCGCGCTGGCCAGACGCAGGCTGGCATCCCCTTCCACCGCGCGGCGGATGAACTTGTATTCCCAGCGCGGCTCGCCTTCGATGTAGAGCGCGGCACGGCGCCGGCCGTCCACTTCCATCACCGCGCGCCGCTCGTTGTTCAGCAGCTGCGTTTCGCCCTTCGCCGGATCGACACTGACAGTGAGGTCACGCACGCCGGCATCACCGGCGGGGAACTCGATGCTGACCGTGGTGAGGCCCGGCTTGTCGGAGAACTTCACTTCCTCGGTGGCGATCAGCTTGCCTTCCGAATGCACGCGCACGCGGCCGGTGCGCTGGTTCTGGTGGCGGATCGACACGGTGGCGCGCACCGTGGCATTGGCCATCGTCGCGGCCGGCACGGCCAGCTGCTCGATCTCCAGGTCGTTCTCCGGCTGCTCGGGACCCACGCCCACGGTGTGCACCGGAATGCCGGCGGCGGCGAGGCGCGCCAGCGCGACTTCGTTCAGGGTGTTGGCCGTATCCGCGCCATCGGTCACCAGCACCACGGCCGCCATCGGCGTGCTGGCGGCCATCTGCGTGACCGTGTCGAGCGCCTCGCCGATGCGCGTGCTCGAAGCACCGCCATTGAGTTCAGACAGCGCATCGACCGGCACCGGCCGGTCGGAGAAACCGAACAGGCGCAGGTCCGAGCGCTCCTCGATAGCCTTCAGCACGCCATCCCCGAGTGCCGCCACCGCCTGCTCGCGACGCGTGGGTTTGTCGGCCGCCTCGCGCGTGTTCATGCTGCCGGAGTCGTCCACCAGCACGGCGACCACGTTCTCGCGGTCCTTGATCTGCTCGACGTTCAGCACCGGCCGCCACAGCAGCAGCAGGGCCAGCGCCAGGAAGGCGGCCTGCAGGAACCCGATGGTCAGCGCGCGCGGCCAGGAGAGTTGCCGGCGCAGCAACGTGAGCACGATGGCAACGATGCCGGCGAGCAGCAGCACTCCGAGCAGCCACAACGGCCAGCCGCGCGCAAATCCCAGCTCACCGCTGCGGAACGCCCAGACCGACTGACCGAGCAGGAAATCCAGCATCGTCTGTTTCTTTTAATGTGTCATCGAATAAAGCGCATAGCTGACGGCGAAGCGGTACGCCAGTGCCGTCAGGTTCTGCCGGTAACCCGGATCGTCGGCATGCTCCCATGCATCACCGAGATCCATGTTGAAGTTGATGGCCACCATCAGGCGGCCATGGTCATCAAAGACGCCGCGCCAGTGCGGGTCGTACCCATCTTCTTCGAAGGTGGTGCCACGCATCACCGAGAAAATGCCCGGGATCTGTTCGCGCTGGTCGAGGTCGTAAAGAACGTGGAAGACTTCGTGCTCGGGCGGGATATCCACCACTTCACGGTCGGGGAACACGCGGCGCATCGATTCCATGAAGCCTTCCCACTGCACGCTGCCGTGGAAGTCATCCACCATCAGGAAGCCGCCCTTCTCGAGGTAGTCGCGCAATGCGGCTGCCTCCCGGTCATCCAGGTGCCAGCGTCCCACCTCCACGGCGTAGAGGAAGGGAAAATTGTAAAGCACTGGACTATCTGCAGTGACCGCGATCGCCTCGTCACGCAGCGGTTCTTCGGGATTGATGCGCGTCAGGTTGAACTGGCGGCTGGTTGAGTCGATGGCGTCGATGCGCGTCAGGCGGCGGATGCCCTGCAGCAGGTGGTATTCGGCATCGAGTGCGTCGGTGAGCCATGCATTGGCGCCACCACCGCGGCCACCACCCATGAAATTGCCGTTGTAGGCCAGGCGGGCGAAGCGGAATTCCCGGTCGGGCGGGGGCAATTGCCGGCCATCATTGCCGTTGCCGCTCACCGCACCGGACAGCAGCGCGCAAAAGGCCAAGGCAGATGCCAGGCCGAGCTGCCGGCGGAACTGCCTGACTCGAAACCCCATGCCAAGCAAACTAACCTTGAATACGTTCCGGCGCCAGTCGGTCCACAAAGGTTCCACAATGTCCGTGGTTCGCTTTGCGCATCTGCAGATGAAGATGCTGTCAGGTCAGTCGCGTCACCCGATGATGGGCTGACCATGGACTATTGAGCGAGCACCCAGGCAGTCAGCAGAAGTACCAACGGCGTGCTTGCGGCCAGCCATACGGGCACCTGTCCGATGAGGCGCCGGCCACGTTCCGACGCCGCCACCACCCCGGTCACCGCGCCGCAGGCGAATCCCAGCAGATGGGCCAGCACATTTGTGGAACCACGCGGCTCGAAAGCCAGCAGGTCCGGCGCGGGCATGCCGGCCACCGGCACATTCGAGCCGGCGCCGAAGAAACCCAGCATGGCCACGCCCGCGATCAACGGACCCCAGCGCGCCAGCGGCGAACCGAAACGCTGTCCGCGGGTGCGCCAGGCAAACGCGGCCACCAGCCCCAGCGCCGCGAACACCGCGGTGGAGGCGCCGGCCGACACATAGTTCGGCAGCCCGAGCACAGATTCAACGAAGTTCGCGCAAGTGGCGGCGATCAGGATCAAAAGCCATGCCCGCGCGTTGCCCCAGATCTGCGCCGCGGAGAAACCCAGCAGGGCGCCGCCACCAAGGTTGCCGAGCAGGTGCGAGGCATCCCAGTGCAGGGTCAGCGCGGTCAGCGCCCGCCACCATTCGCCGGAGCGCACCAGCGCCGGATCCAGCGTCGCGGACACGTACGGGTCGGTGCGGATCCAGCCCTGCGCCCAGGCGAAGGGCACCAGCACCAGCACCAGGATGTAGAGCAGCGAGCCCTTCCAGGCCTGCGGCTGCGGCGTGAATTTCGCCTCCGTGACGGGCTTGCGCACCCGCTCCTGCTCGTATTGCCAGAGGTGGTGCTGCGCATGGGCGAGCATGTCGTGCTCCACCAGCAGCACGAAACCGCCCTCGACCGGCACGGTCACGCTGTCGATGCCCACCGCGGTGAGCACGAACGCCCGTTCCTCGCAGGCACGATGGTCTGCGGCCCTGAACACCACTGCGGGCGTCTGCATCGGCCTTGTATGGAGGCCGCCCCGGCAAGGTTCAATGGGCCGCGGTCTCATCGCGGCGGATTCTATTTGGCGAACAGCTGCGAAATGTCGCGGAAGGCCTTGAACTCCAGCGCATTGCCGCTGGGGTCCTGGAAGAACATCGTGGCCTGCTCACCCACCTGGCCGGCGAAGCGGATGCCCGGCTCGATGCCGAAATGGATGCCGGCGGCGCGCAGGCGGTCGGCCAGCGCATGCCAGGCCTCCCATTCGAGCACCACGCCGAAATGCGGCACCGGCACGTGCTGGCCATCCACCTCGTTGTGCACGGCGCGGCGTTCGGCGGCGCCGGCATCCAGGTGCGCCACCAGCTGGTGGCCGAAGAAGTCGAAGTCCACCCATTCGGGCGAGCTTCGACCCTCCGGGCAACCCAGCAGCCCGCCATAGAAGGCACGCGCCTCCGCCAGGTCAGACACAGGCACGGCCAGGTGGAAGGGCTGCAGGCTCATCGATCTCACTCTTCTTTATCGGGCAGGCTTCACGAAACGCAGCGTGAAGCGGTCGGACTCGCCGATCGCTTCATACTTCGCGCGGTCTTCCGCTTCGATGGCGGCGAAGTTCGGCGGCAGCGACCACACCCCGCGCGGGTGATCCTTGGTGTCGTTCGGGTTGTTGTTGACGTCGGAGCTGGCGTCGAACTTGAAGCCGGCGGCCTCGATCTTGCCGATCAGCCACTGCTCGCCGACATAGGCCTGTCCCGGCGTCGCCGGCTCGAAGGCGGGATCGTCATGGCGGTGTTCGACCACGCCCAGCACGCCGCCGGGCTTCAGCGCCTTGAACGCGGCGGCCCACACCTCTTCATCCATGTCGGCCCACACCCAGTTGTGCACATTGCGGAACGACACCACCAGGTCCGCCGAACCTTCCGGCGCGATGTTGCCGTTGCCCTTGCCGAGCGCGGTGACCTGCACCTTCGAGAACAGCTCCGGGTTAGAGGACAGCAGCGTGTTCAGGCTTTCGTTGTAGCGCAGCTCCTGCGGGCTGGCGGTTTCCGGATCCATGCCGGCGGCGTAAAGCGTGCCGTTGTCGCGCAGGTAGGGCGCGAGGATCTCGGTATACCAGCCGCCGAAGGGCCACAGCTCCACCACCGTCATGTCGGGGCGGATGCCGAAGAAGGTGAGCGTCTCGACCGGGTGACGATGCGCATCGCGCGCCCGGTTGGCCTCGGAGCGATGCGCACCGGCCACCACTTCGGCCAGGCCCTCGCCCGGCTGCGCCTGCGGGGCAGCAGCGGCCGTGTCATTGCCGCTCTTCGAGCAGGCACCCAGAGCCAGCAGCGAGCCAGCGATCAGGACGGTGGAAAGATGCTGGATCGGGCTGCGCGATTGCAGGTTCATGGCGGCTCCTTGGCTTCTGCGGGCCTCGACGACCCTTTTTTCCGGGACGGCGAGTCTAGCCCCAATCGGCATCGAACTCGAAACCCTCCGGCTGCAGCACCGAGTCGCGCTGCCAGGTCACGCGCGCGCGCGTCACCGACAGATGCCAGGACTGTTCGGACTCCGGCGGTGAGGCAAATGCGGCGGGAGTGAGCACGGCCATGCAGGCACCGCCACGCGGATCGCGCACCGATCGATAGGTGATCAGTTCGATGCCGGCCTCGCGCGCCATCACACCAAGCCGCTGGCAATGCGAATAGTCATCGCGCGCCGTCCACAGCTTTGCATCGCGTGACAGCGGCGCGGTGCGCAGGTCGATGCCGGCGCCCTCGACACGGCAACGGAACAGGGTGTGCGGCACCGGCGCCAGCGCAGTGAGCGCGGGACTGTCCATCAGGAAACGCCAGCGCCAGTAACCCAGCTCGGCGCAGGCGGTGCGCACCTGCGAGGCGCCATAGAACACGCCCGGATCCGTGGCGCCGCGGAAGCGCGAACCACCGGGATGTCGCGGCGGATAACGGAAGGGCGTAGCCAGCAGGTAATGCAGGCCGGCGGCCGCGGCCGGCACCGGCGGTTTGCTGGACTCGAGCAGGCGCTCGAGCTGTGCCTGTTCGTCGAGCGTGTCGACCAGCCGCAGCGTGGCGGTGCGATGCTGGGCCTCGACCGCACGCCACAGCCGGGCGCTGCGGCGACGGGCCTCAGACGCGAGAGCGGCTGGCGTCCAGGTACTGGAGGACACGCACCATCCCCTCGGCGCCGGCGATCAGGTCCACCGGTCGCCCGCCCAGCGCGAGGTTGTCGTTGCGCAGCCAGGTCCGCGCGTCGGCATCGTTGCCCACCAGCGCCATCAGCGAGCGGTACAGCCGCACGAACAGCAGCGCGAATTCCCATTCCCGTTTGCGCGAGGGAGCCAGGCGATAGCTGCCGCCGACCAGCCGTGACACGGTGGCGCCGCTGACGCCCAGCACCTCGGCCAGCGCGGCCTGGCTCAAGCCGAGGATCCCGGCGGAACGCACCACCGCCTTGCTGAGAGTGGCTGAAGGGTCGGGTTCCTTGCCGGGCAGCTGCAATGCGGACATGCGGCCTCCTTTCTGCAGAAATAATACGCGCCGCGCCTTTCTATTGCAAAGGCCTCGCCCACTCCTGCAACGCGCTTCCGTGCGCGCAGGGCCGCCGCATAAGCTTGTGGCCAGACGCCAGGGAGTGGTCAGGGAGAGAACATGAAGGTCATTTCGGCGTTGCTGACAATGGCAGCCCTGCTGCTGGCCGCCTGCGCCCGCACCGAATTCATGCCACCCGACGTGCAGGGCGCGCCCTTGATGGCGGCGGTGGACGGGAAACC
>CAYNEX010000016.1:0-6277 GCA_964396335.1 uncultured Steroidobacteraceae bacterium
ACCAGCGCGACAGGTTGGCCTGGTAGATGTCGCCGGCGCGGATGTATTCCTGCGCGCGGCGGATGCGTTCCAGGTAGGCGGATGGTTCTTCCTCGACCAGATCGATCTGCGGTGCGGCGATGTCACTGGCCGCTGCACTGCCCTCACCTGCCGCCGCCAGGTCCGCGCGGATCTGCGCCAGCTCCGCGTCGGTCACGCCCGGCTCAGCCACGATGCGCGCATTGCCATCGGCCTCGACCTGGATCGCGGCCGGAATGCGCAGCGCCACCGCCACCGGGCGTGCATCCTCGTAGCTGGCCTTCGGCCACCAGGGACGCAGCGCCGGTTCGGTTTCCAGTGCCAGTTCGTACCCGAGGTAGACGAACCAGCCACCGGCAAAGGGCAGTTCCGGCGGACGTTCACCGCCCTGCCCGCTGGCGGCCTTCCACTGCGCTTCGAGCGCAGCGAGGAACCCATCGGCAGGCAGTTCCGGGAGATCACCGGTCCGGTGCAGCTGGCCGCGCGAATCGAGCCACACGCTGCCGCGTGGCAGCGCCGCCAGCAGCGACACCTGCGACAGCGCGCCCTCGGCGGCGCTGTCGAGCAGTACCGGGTAGCGGTCGGGGCGGCGGGCGGCCAGCTCGAGCAATGCGCCCGGCGCGACGCGCACTGGCTCCTGATGCAGCCGGGGCGCGCCCATCATGGCTCGCCGTGCATGCGATGGATCAGCCGGTATAACGGCGCAGCGCCAGCGTGCCGTTGGTGCCGCCGAAGCCGAAGGAATTCGACAGCGCCGCTTCGATGCGCATCTTGCGCGCCGTGCGCGGCACGTAGTCGAGGTCGCAACCCTCGCTGGGTTCGTGCAGGTTGATGGTCGGCGGGGCCACCTGGTCACGCAGTGCCAGCGTGGTGAAGATGGCCTCGACCACACCGGCCGCGCCGAGCAGGTGCCCGGTGACCGACTTGGTCGAACTCACGGCCACCTTGTACGCGTCGTCGCCGAGGGCGCCCTTGATGGCCAGCGTCTCGGCCAGGTCGCCCAGCTCGGTGGAGGTGGCGTGCGCATTGATGTAATGCACGTCCGAAGCATTCAGGCCGGCATCTCGCATCGCCGCCTGCATGGCACGGCGGGCGCCATTGCCGTCTTCCGGCGGCGCGGTGATGTGGTGGGCGTCGCCGCTCATGCCGAAGCCGGCGACCTCGGCATAGATGCGCGCGCCGCGCGCCTTCGCATGCTCGAGCTCCTCCAGGACCATGGCGCCCCCGCCATCGGACAGCACGAAACCGTCGCGGTCCTTGTCCCAGGGACGGCTGGCCTCGGTGGGCGAGTCATTGCGCGTCGACAGCGCCTTGGCCTGGCCGAAGCCGCCGAGGCCCAGCGCGCAGGTGGCCATCTCGGAACCGCCGGCGAGGATCACGTCCGCGTCGCCGTACTGGATGGTGCGCATCGCCACGCCCACCGCATGGGTGGAGGTGGTGCACGCGGTCACCACGCCGAGGTTCGGGCCACGCAGCCCGAAGCGGATCGACAGGTGCCCGGAGATCATGTTGATGATGGTCGAGGGCACGAAGAACGGCGTGATCTTGCGAGGGTTGTTGCCCTCCAGATAGGCCTTGTGCACCTCTTCGATTGTCGAGAGGCCGCCGATGCCCGAGCCGGTGATCACACCGACGCGGTCGAGGTCTGCCTTCGACAGGTCGAGGCCGGAGTCGTGCATGGCGTCGACGCCCGCGGCGATGCCGTAATGCATGAACTCGTCCATGCGCCGGGCTTCCTTCGGTGAGAGGTATTTCTCCAGCTCGAAGTCCTTCACCGCGCCGCCGAAGCGGCAGGGGAAATCGCTGACGTCGAAACGCGTGATCGGCGCAATGCCACTCACGCCATTGACGACGTTGTCCCAGGCGGAGGCAACCGTGCTGCCCACCGGCGAGACGATGCCCAGACCCGTAATGACTACGCGACGCTTGCTCAATGCAGCTCCGATCGAATCAAGGGAAATGCGGTTGTTGCCGGACCGGGCCGGCTGGCCGCGCGGCCCGACGCCGCGCGGCAGATGCCATCAGGCGAACGATCAGGCCTTGGCGCGCCGATCGTTGATGTAGTTGATCGCCTGCTGGACGGTCGTGATCTTCTCGGCTTCTTCATCCGGGATCTCGATCTCGAACTCTTCTTCCAGGGCCATCACCAGCTCTACCGTGTCCAGCGAGTCAGCGCCGAGGTCATCGACGAATGACGCGTCGCTCGTCACCTGCTCAGCCTTGACGCCCAGCTGCTCGGCAACGATGGCTTTGACTTGGCTTTCGACGCTGCTCATCTGTATTCAATCCTCATAAATTTTTACCGGTTGCGGCACGGCCATGAGGCCGGGTCGCATGGGGCGCGTATTGTAGGGTAAGCAACAGCCCCGCGCCATAGAAAAACCATATTCTGTCTGATCGCAAGCTGTTGTTTTACAACACTTATTGTTCGGATCGGACAGAAATACGCTGCCGATCACGGCATCAGCATGCCGCCATTGACGCTCAGGGTCTGCCCGGTGATGTAGGCCGCCGCGGGTGAAGCCAGGAAGGCAACGGCCGCCGCGATGTCCTCGGGGCTGCCGAGCCGGCCGGCCGGAATCTGCGCCACCAGCGCCTCGCGCTGCGCCTCCGGCAGCACCCTGGTCATGTCGGTGTCGATGAAACCGGGCGCCACCGCGTTGACGGTGATGTTGCGGGAAGCCAACTCCCTTGCCATCGACTTGGTCAGGCCGATCACGCCGGCCTTGGCGGCGGCGTAGTTCACCTGCCCGGCATTGCCCATCAGGCCCACCACCGAGGTGATGTTGATGATGCGGCCATTGCGCTCCTTCATCATGCGCTTCACGCACAGCTTCGAGAGCCGGAAGTTGGCCGACAGGTTGGTGTCGATCACCTGGCTCCAGTCATCCTCCTTCATTCGCAGCAGCAGGCCGTCGCGCGTGATGGCGGCGTTGTTGACCAGGATGGTGGGCATGTCGCCGGCGGCATCGAGTTTCGCCAGCAGTGCCTCGACCGATTCGGGTGTGCTGACGTTCAGCACTTCACCGCGGCCGCCCTGCCCCTGCAGCGCGGCCGTGATCTGCGCGGCGCCGTCCCCGGTGGTGGCGGTGCCGATCACTTTCGCGCCATCGGCGGCCAGCTTCATGGCAATGGCGCGGCCGATGCCGCGTGACGCGCCGGTGACCAGCGCGGTGGAACCCTGCAGCGGGAGAGTCATGGTTGAGTCCTCGAAAAGAAGTTCAGATGGAAAGCGCCAGCGCCGCTTCCACCGAAGCGGGATCCTGCAACGCCACGCACTGCAGGTCGGGGCGCTTTTCAATGCGCTTGTTCAGCCCGGTGAGTACCTTGCCCGGGCCGCACTCCACCAGCGTGGTGGCGCCGGCCGCCAGCAGCTGGCGTACCAGTTCGGTCCAGCGCACCGGGCTTGCGAGCTGGCTGATCATCAGGCCGCGCACATCTTCCGCGCCGACATGCTGGCGCGCATCCACCGGGCTCCAGAACTGCACTTCCGGATCGGCGAAAGGCGCGTCACGCAGCGTGGTGGCCAGGCCCTGCGCGGCCTGCTGCATCAGCGAGCTGTGCGCCGGCACGCTCATCGGCAGCAACAGCGCGCGCTTGGCGCCGGCGGCCTTGCAGGCGTCGATGGCACGTTGCACGGCACCGGCATGGCCGGCGATCACCAGCTGGCCGGGAGAATTGAAGTTCACCGCTTCGACCACTTCACCCTGCGCGGCGGACTGGCAGGCGGCGATCACCTGCTCGTCCTCGAGGCCGAGCACCGCGGCGATGCCGCCGACACCGGCGGGCACCGCATCCTGCATGCGCTGCGCGCGTTCGCGCACCAGTCGCACGGCGGTCGGGAAATCCAGTGAGTTGGCGGCGACCAGCGCGGCGTATTCACCCAGGCTGTGACCGGCCACCGCGGCCGGCATCGCGCCCCCGGCCTTGCGCCAGTAACGGAAGGTGGCCACATCGGCGGCCAGCATGGCCGGCTGGGTCTGCGTGGTTTCGTTGAGCTTCTCGGCCGGGCCGTCCTGGACCAGCTGCCACAGGTCGTAACCCAGCACCTCGGAGGCTTCGCTGAAGGTGTCGATGACGATGCGGTCGCGACCGGCCAGCTCCGCCATCATGCCGACCGACTGGGAGCCCTGCCCCGGAAACACGAACACCGACTGCATCCACTGATCCTTTGCGCTTGAAACAAAGGAATCAGTATAGCTGCTCGGGCCTTGGTCGCAGAATGAGGCCGGAGACGAGGCCGCCGATGGCGCCATAGAAATGGGAGTCGGTGACCACCGGTCCCCCGGTCAGCGGCAGCGGTCCCTGCCATTGTTCCCAGGCCAGCTTGGCGGCGAATATCACCGCGGCGACCCAGCCGATGCGTTCGCCGCCGCGGATCATCGCGATCGCGCCGCAGGCGAACACGCCATGCAGCAATGCCGAGGCACCGACATACCAGTGCACGCCCGGTGACAGGAACCAGAGGCCTGCATCCACCGCCGCCAGGATGACCAGTATTGCCAGCAGCCACTGCCAGGGACGGAAGCTGCGCGCGAACAGGGCCCACAGCAGCGCAAGGCCGGCGGCATTCAGCAGTGCATGGCGGGCGTCGAGATGCACGATGTGCGCGGACAGCAGCCGCCACCATTGCCCGTCCGCCAGCCCGGCACGGGTATAGCGCAACAGGCCGGTGAGTGCCTCGCCGCCAGCCAGCGGCAACAGCAGCATTGCCACGGCAATGCACAGCGCCAGGCCATGACGGCCGTCACCGTTCAGGGAGCGCAGCAGCGCCGGGCGGGATGACGCAGTTGTCACGGCTGGGGAAGGCACCTTTGTTATGATCCCGGGGCCCGCAAGGAGGGCCAAGGGGTAAATCAGTATGACTCGCGTCCGGGGTTCAAGACAGCGCGGCTTCACGCTGATCGAAATCATGGTGGTGGTGGTGATCATCGGCCTGCTCACCGCACTGGTGACCACGCAGGTGGTCGGCCGCATCGATGAAGCGCGCGTGACCAAGACCAAGCAGGACCTGAAGCAGATCGAGGCGGCGCTGACGCTGTACCGGCTCGACAACTCGCGCTATCCGACCACTGAACAGGGACTCGACGCGCTCGTGCGCCGTCCCACCTCCGAACCGCAGCCGCTCAACTGGAAGGAAGGTGGCTACCTGACGCGTCCGCCGAAGGACGCGTGGAAGAACGACTACGTCTATGTCAGCCCCGGCGAGAACGGTCCCTACGACCTGTGGTCGCTGGGTGCCGACCAGCGCGAAGGTGGCGAGGGCATCGACGCCGACATCAGCGTCTGGGAAATCGACCAGTAGGCGCCCGGGCCATGCGCCAGCGTGGCTTCACCCTGGTCGAGATCCTGGTGGTCATGGTGATCATCGGGGTGATGATGGCCGGGGCCATCCTTGCGGTGGGCGTGGTGAGCGGCGACCGCGATCTCGAGACCGAACGCGACCGCATCCTCTCACTGATGGATCACCTGCGCGACCAGGCCGCCATGCAGGTGCGCGAGTACGGCATGCGCGTTTATGAAGGCGGCTACCAGTTCCTCTATTACGACCCGCGCGTCGGCCTGTGGCTGGACGAGCAGGATGACCTGCTGCGGCCGCGTGAACTGCCACCCGGCATCACCATGCGCGTGTGGATCGAAGGCCGCCGCATCGTGATTCCCGAGGCCGATGTGCTGCCCGACCAGCGCAATCCGCAGATCCTGCTCTACTCCAGCGGCGAGCTGAACCTGTTCGAGCTGGAACTGCGCCGCGATCGTGGACCCGGTGTCCGCATCCAGCCCGCATCGACCACCGATGGCATCGAGTTCACCATGCTCGACCCGGAGCCCAGATGAAGGCGCGCGGCTTCACGCTGATCGAAGTGATCGTGGCGATGTTCGTGATCGCGCTGGGCATGGGCGCCCTGCTCTCCACGCTCACCAGTTCCGCCGACACCACCGCCTACCTGCGCGACAAGTCCTTCGCACAGTGGATCGCATTGAACCGCGTCTCCGAAGTGCGCCTGTCCACCGGCCGCATGCAGCCCGGCGTCACCAGCGAGGTGGTCGAATATGCCGGCAGCAGCTGGGTGTGGCAGCAGGTGATCTCCGAGGCCGGCATCGACGGACTGCTGCGCATCGACGTGCGCGTCGCGCGCGCCGGCGAAGGCGGGAAGGAACGGCCGGAACGCAAGCAGGAAGACTTCGCTTCGCTGGCCTCGGCCGTTGGATTCATGAGCGCGACGCCGCAGCGCGGCAGCGGCCTGACGCCGGACTGGAG
>CAYNEX010000016.1:6377-32399 GCA_964396335.1 uncultured Steroidobacteraceae bacterium
AAGGCGGACCCGGCGGACCCGGCGGACCCGGCGGACCCGGTGGACCTGGTGGTCCCGGCGGCCCGGGCGGACCCGGCCCCGGTGGTGAGGACTGATGCCGCCCACCCGCCAGGCAGACTCTGCACGCGGCTTCACGCTGGTGGAAGTGCTGGTGGCCACCGCCGTGGCCGCCATCCTCGCCAGCATGGCCTTCATCGCGATGAGCCAGGCGATGGACAACCGCGAACGCCTGCGTGAATCGCAGGCGCGCCTGGTGGCCGTGCAGACCGCCATCCGCACGCTGGTGCAGGACTTCAGCCAGGTGGCGCCCCGCCCCGTCCGCATGCCGGTGGGCGAAGGCTACCAACCGGCGGTGTTCGGCACGCGCAGCGGCGAGAACGCCTCGCAGGTGCTGCTGACGCGCGGCGGCTGGAGCAATCCCTCCGGCCTGCAGCGCTCCAACCTGCAGCGTGTGCGTTACGAGATCCGCGAAGGCGTCCTGTACCGTGACTACTGGCTCACGCTCGACGCGGGCAGCCAGCCGGATCCGGTGCAGCGCGCGCTGCTCGACAACATCGAAGGTTTCGCGGTGCGCTACATGAACGATGGCCGGCAATGGCAGGACACCTGGCCGCCGCAGCAGCCCGGCGCGCAGGGCGAGGACCTGCGCTTCCTGCGCTGGCGCCCGGTGGCGGTCGAGGTCACCTTGCAGCTGCGCGACTGGGGCACCATCCGTCGCCTGATCGAGGTGGCCGGATGAAGCAGCGCGGCGTCATCCTGATCTCGGCGCTGGTGATCACCGCGATGGCGGCGGTGGTGGCCGCGGCGCTGTTCTATGACACCGGCCTGATCGCGCGCCGCGCCGTGGGCAATTTCAGCATGGAGCAGGCCCTGCAGATCGGCCAGGGCGCCGAGGCGCTGGCCGCGCAGGTGCTGCGCGAGGACACCAACCAGACCGACACGCCGCAGGACAGCTGGGCGCAGACGGTCGATCCGGTCGAGGTGCAGGAAGGCGTCGTGCTCGAGGCACGCCTGATCGACCAGTCCGGCCGCTTCAACCTCAACAGCCTCGTCGATGCCGAAGGCGAACGCATCGAGGGCGCCATGAAGGTGTTCGCGCGCATCCTCGAACTGGTGGAGATCGAGCCGCGCTGGTCCGAGATGGTGGCCGACTGGATCGATCCGGACACCCTGCCCGCCCCGGATGGCGGCGAGGACGGCTATTACCTGTCGCAGACGCCGCCGCATCGCGCCGCCAACCTGCCCATCACCAGCATCACCGAGCTGATGCAGCTGCCCGGCTTCACCCAGGAGATGTACCGCCGCCTGGCGCCGCATGTCACCGCCCTGCCGGCCAATGTGCGTGCGGTCAATGTGTGTACCGCCAGCGGCGTGGTGCTGGATGCGTTGTTCGCGCTCACCGAGAGCGACCAGAAGCACGTTGAATACAGCACCCTGAAGGACGAGGAGCTGGCCGATCGTCGCACCGGCGAGTGCTATCCCGGGCGTTCCACGCTCACCAGTGGCCAGCAGGCGATGCAGCCCTTCACGGCCGAGCGCAGCAGCTGGTTCCGGCTGGAGACCTGGGTGACGGTTGGCACTGCCCAGTTCGCCTTGTACAGTCTGATGCAGCGGGATGGTGGCCGGGTTCAGACCGTCGCGCGCAGCCTGGGACACGAATAAATGGCAAGCGACTGGCTACTGCTGCGGATTTCATCGAATGCGGAGGCGCCGTCCGAATGGATGGTCACCGATGCGTCCGGCGCTTTGATTCCCGATCCCTCCGCCACGGACCCGGCTGCCGCGGCGGTGGGCCGGCAGGTGGCGCTGGTGGTGCCTGCCGGTGACGTGGCGCTGTTCCAGGTGCAGCTGCCGCCCGGCAACGAGGCGAAGCTGCAGCAGCTGGCGCCCTTTGCGCTCGAGGAACAGGTTTCCCAGGATCTCGACGAACTGCATTTCGCCGTCGGCGCGCGTGATGCCGCCAGCGGCATGGTGCCGGTCGCGGTTGCCGACCACGAAAGCATGCGCGGCTGGCTGGCCGCCGCCCAGGCGCAGTCGCTGCGGCCGCGCGCGCTGTATGCCGAAAGCGATCTCGCGCCGCTGCTGCCCGGCCATGTCACCCTGACGCTGACGCCCGATCAGCTCATCCTGCGCCATGACAACGCGCGTCCGGTGGTCTTCCCGCCGGATGACCCGGTGCTGGCGCTGAACACGCTGCTGGGACCCGGCGCGGACCTCACCACCGTGAACCTCGCGGTGTATGCCACGCCCGAGGACTGGCCGCGGCATGAAGCCGCGATCGAAGCCCTGCGTCCCTCCCTCGCCTCGCTGCACGTGCAGCTGCTGACAGGCGGCCTGCTGTCGCTGTATGCGCAGGGCGTCGCCTCCAGCGCGCCGGTCAACCTGATGCAGGGGGCCTACAAGCCGCAGGCCACCGCGGTGAACCACTGGCAGCGCTGGCGCGTGGCGGCGGCGCTGTTCGTGGGCCTGCTGGCGCTGAATGCGGCCGGCAGCTTCTGGCAGCTGTACCAGGCGAAGAAGACCTCGGCCGCGCTCGATGCCGAGATCGAACGGGTGTACGGCACCATCTTCCCGGGCCAGCGTCCGGGCCCCGCGCCGCGCCGCGCGCTCGAGACACGCATGCGCGCGGCGGGCACCGCCGGCAGCCCCGCCGGCGAAATGATGCCGCTGCTGGCCGCCGTGGCGGCCGCGCGCCAGAACGTGCCGGTGGCCACGCTGCAATCCCTCACCTTCAAGCCCGGTGGCATGCAGTTGCGCCTGAATGCGCCGGATGCCAACGCGCTGGAGCAATTCAGCCAGGCACTGCGGGCCGGCGGATATGCCGCGCAGGTCAGCACCGGCCGTCCGCATGACGGCGGCTTCGAGGGCCAGATCGAAGTGACGGTCACGGGTTCATGAGCATGAATGCACTGGGCGACTGGTTCGCGAAGCAGAGCGACCGTGACCAGCGCATCGTGGTCATCGGCGGGGTGCTGGTGGCGATGGTGCTGCTGGTATGGCTGGCGCTGCTGCCCGGTCGCGCCGCGGCGCGCGCCGAAGCGAAGGTCGAGGACCAGCAGCAGCTGCTGGCCTACATGCGCAGCGTCGGCCCTGCCCTTGCGGCCGCCGGCCCGGTGGGCGAACTGCAGCCCATCAACGAATCCTTCGTGGTGTTTGTCGATCGCACCGCGCGCGAGCATGGCCTGGGCGAGGCGCTCACCGGCAGTCCGCCATCCGGCGACGGCGCCTTCCGCGTCACCTTCGAGAATGCCGACTTCAACCTGCTGCTGACCTGGGTGTACCAGGTGTCCACGCGTTACGGCATCAAGGTCGAGGCGGCCAATGTGTCGGCCACCAGCGCACCCGGCAAGGTGAACGCATCGGTGCAGGTGCGTCCGCCCGCATGACGCAGAAGAAGCTCGTGTTGCTGGGGCTGGCAGCCTTCCTGCTGGCCCTGATCGTCGTTCTGCCGGCGCGCTGGGTGGCTGCCTTCCTGCCGGACACCGTGCAATGCACCGCCTGGTCCGGCTCCATCTGGCGCGGCCACTGCCGCGAACTGGCGCTCAGCGATGGCCAGAAGGTGGTGATGCGGCTGAACACCCTGCAGTGGCAGCTCAAGCCCGCCGTGCTGCTCAAGGGCAGGCTCGGTGCGCGTTTCCACAGCACCTGGCCGCAGGGCGAGACCGCCGGTGAAGTGGTCGTGGCGCCTTCCGGCGCCATCCAGGTGCGCGGCATGAACGGCCGCTCGGAACTGGACCGCAGGTTCTTCGGCGCGCTGCCGCAGGGCTGGCGCGGCATGATCGACATCCGCGATTTCGACCTCGACTGGCACAACGGCATCATCGGCCGCCTTGGCGGCGAACTGCTGGTCACGGACCTGGTGGAAGCGCGCGGCACTGCGCTGGGCAGCTATCGGCTCAACTTCGTTTCCAGCGACACACCGCCCTTCAACGGCGACCTCACCGACCGCGGCGGGCCGCTGGAAGTGAATGCCAACCTGGAAATGACTGCCGACCAGAACTGGTCGCTGGAAGGACGCATGCGGGTGCGCGATGCCGGCAACAGTTCACTGAACCGCGCGCTCGATGTGCTCAGCTCACCGGATGCCAGCGGCTGGCGACGGCTGTCGATGGCGGGCCGTTTCCGCTAGACCTCGCCCTTCAGACCGCCGCCACGGCCCCGCGCGGCAGTTCACGGAACACTCCCAGCCACGGGAAATACAGCGCCGCGCGCACCGGTTGCGGGCCCAGCTCCTGCGCCAGCTGCACGTAGAGCTCCAGCTGTGCCCTGTAGCGCTTCAGTTCGCTGGCGATGAATTCCTCGAGACCGGTGCCGGCATGCACGCCGGTCTTGTAATCGATGATCCAGCGCGTGCCATCGGCATCGACGAACATGCGGTCGATCACGATGTTGCGCAGCGTGCCGTCGACCAGGCCCGACAGCGGCACCTCGCTATGGGACTCACGATGCGCGCCGAACAGCAGCCAGTGGGCTTCGCGTTCCCGCACCAGTTCCGCCAGGCGCTCCACGATGCGGCTGGCGGTGTCCGGAGCGGTGGCGGCATCGATGCCCTGTTCGCGCAGCCGCGCGGCGCAGGCGACCAGGCGATGCGGCAGCGAGGCAATGGCGTCGGTGCCGAGCCGCGCGAGCCGATCGAGTTCGGCGTGGATCACCGTGCCGGCGGCGCGCGCCAGCGGTCCCACCCAGCTGTATTCCGGCCCGCTGCCCTCGGCCTGCACGCGGGTCAGTGAGTGCGGTACCGGCAGTTCGCGCGACGGCGCCGGCGTGAAATCCGCCGGCAGGCGATGCCAGAGCATCTGCAGCGGCCTGGGCTCCGCCTCGATCTCGTTCGGGATCTCCACACCCGCGGTCATCGCTTCGTACTGCTGCGCCACCGCCGGCCACAGCAGCTCCAGCAGTGAATTGCCGCGCGGATGCGGCCTGCCGAGCTTCTTCGACATCGGCGCATGGCCGGACAGGTACAGGCGCAGTCGCGCGCGCGTCGCCGCCACATACAGCAGGCGCAGCCGTTCGTTGCGCGCGCGCGCGGCCTGCAGCCGGCGGATGTAGGCCGCCAGCGGGTCACTGGAACTGGGCGAACCGATGCTGCGCACGGCCAGCAGCAGGTCGTCCTCGTGCGGATGGTTCGGCAGCTGCAGCCAGCGCAGCAGCGGCACGTCGTCGGGCCTCGGCCTGCGGCCCATGCCGGGCACGAACACCACATCCCATTCCAGGCCCTTGGAATGGTGGATGGTGAGCACTTCCACCGCATTGCCGGTGTGCACTTCGCTGCGGTCCTTCAGGCGCGCCGCGAGTGAGTCCAGTTGCGCCGGCTGCGGCCGGCCTTCGGTTTCCTGCAGGCGCCGCAGGGCCAGCAGGAACTGGCGCGCGGCCGCCAGTTCATGGGCATCCTGGCAGGCGGCCTCGCCGCCCAGCGCCTGCCAGCAGCGTTCCAGGCCGGTGGCCAGGTCGAGGCTGCCGCGGGCGCGCCAGGCGTCCAGCAGGATGGGGGCGATGCGATCGAGGCGCCTGCGGCCATCCTCGGACAGCGTCGACCATGATCCGGGTTGCTGCAGCACCTCGACCAATGCGTCATGGCCGGCGGCCTGTGCCAGCCGCATCAGGTCTTCCAGCAGCAGGCCACAAGGCGGTGAGCGCAGCACGGCGAGCCAGGCGGTGCGGTCACCTGCATCAAGCAGCGCGCGGCCCAGTGCCACCAGGTCGCGCACCACATGACGATCGGCCAGCGCCGCAAGATCGACACCCAGGGTCGGCACGCCGGCCGCATGCAGCGCATTCAGGATCGGCGCGGCCAGCGTGCGCACCTGCACCAGCACCGCGATCGACAGGTCCGGCTGCGCCGCGCGCAGGGTCGCGATCTCGGCGGCGATGGCGCGCGCCTCGGCCTCGGCATCGTCGACCGGTTGCGGCCACAGTGTCACCGACGCCGGCAGGCGCGCGTCGGCGCCACGCGCGTGTTCGGCCGCAAGGAAGGTCACCGCCGATGAACGCAGGTCCTCGGCCGGCGGGAAGATGCGCGCGAACGCCAGGTTCACCCATTCCACCAGCGCCGGCTGAGAGCGGAAATTGCGCGACAGGTGCAGTGCCTCGAGGCGGATTTCGCCCACGCCCTGGTTGCGCGTCTGCAGGAACAGGCCCACCTCGCTGCCGCGGAACAGGTAGATGGACTGCATCGGGTCACCGACCAGGAACAGCGAGCGCGCATCGCCGCGCTGCCAGCCGGCGGTCAGCGCGCGCACCAGCTCGATCTGGTCCGGCGAGGTGTCCTGGCATTCATCCACCAGCAGGTGCGACACGCGCAGCGTCTGGCGCAGTGAATAACCGGCCTCCTCGTCCAGCGAGTTCAGGGCCTGGCGCGCCACCGCCGCCACTTCACTGTGGTCCACCAGGCCGCGCTCGCGGAACACCAGTTTCAGCTGCGCGGCGGCCAGCAGCAGGATGCGCGCCAGCGAAGCGATGGCCTCCTGTTCGGCGGGTTCAAGCTGCGCAGGAGGCAGGGCGCGCACCTCGCACAGCAGTCGCACCAGGTCCGGGCGTGATTCCAGTTCATCGCGCCAGCCCTGCCAGCGGGCCTTCACATCGGACTTCGCCGGGAATCCCTCGCTGACGGTGATCTTCGCACGCAGGCGATCCTCGGTACCCAGCAGCAGGATTGCGGCCAGTGCCTGCCAGCAAGGCAGGTCCTCCGGATCACTGCCCAGCTTCGCGTGGGCGGCAAGCCAGGCACACCAGCTGCCCTTGCGTTCATGTCCGGCCTCTTCGCGATTGCGCGCGGCTGCGGCAGCCAGCTGTGCCGCCTCCTCCAGCCATGCCGGCGGCAGCGCCTGCACCAGGCGCGACAGCGTGGCGCTGACGATGCGGCGCAGGCTCTCTTCCACGCGCTGCGCCAGGGCGCCTGGCGCATGGTTGGTCAGCAGGTCCAGCCAGCGATTGCGGTTCGGCAGCAGCTCGGCCAGCAGCAGCATCGCGCGGTCGGCATTGTTGTCGAGCCTTCGCAGCAGGCGGTCGATGTCCGCATGCGCATCCACGTCCGCGTCACCTTCGAGCAGCGTGCGCCGCGCCGCCTCCTGGTACAGCGAGGTGGCATCATCGATCACGCGCAGGCTGGCCTGCATGCGGCCCAGCACCGGCATCGCGCGTGCCAGTTCCGAGGCCAGCGAGTCGATGGTCTGGATGCGCAGGCGCTGCGGCAGTTCCTCGGCCAGCCAGCCCTGGCGCGCGGCCTGCGCATGCACGGCTTCGCGCAACGCCTGCCACAGTTCCGGTTCGGCGGGACGGCCGGGCAGGCGATCCTCCAGCGCCGCCAGCACACGCTCGCGCATCTCGGCGGCGGCCTTGCGCGTGAAGGTGATGGCGAGCACTTCTTCGGGCTCTTCGGCGGCGGCCAGCGCGGCGAGGAAACGCTGCGCCAGCACCGTGGTCTTGCCGGATCCGGCCGGCGCCTGCAGCTGGATGCTGCGCCGGATGTCGCGTGCGAATTCCCGCGCCTCGGCATCACCGGGCAGTGTGGTGGTGCGCGCCTGCGTCATTCCGGCACCGCCATGTCGTCGTCTTCCACTTCCTCGCCGGTCTTGCGGCACAGCGCCGGGAGGTGGCAGGCCTTGCAGGCCGCCGGATCGCGGGTCAGCGTGGCGTCGCCGGAAAGATGCTGCTGCATCAGGGCCACCAGCTGCTGCTGCCAGCTGTCCCCGGCGCGCGCCCAGTCGTCCACTTGCCGCAGGCCCAGCGGCAGGATGCCCTTGTTGCCGCCGACGCCAAGGAACTTCGGCTCGCCGGGGTTCAGGTCCAGCAGGGCCGCGGCGTTCACTGCCCTTCCCTGCTGCGCCAGCGCGGCGGCATACAGCGCCAGCTGCAGCGGCTGCAGCACGTCGTTGTGCAGCTGGACCGGCCGGGTGCTGCCGCTCTTGTAGTCGATCAGCAGCGCCTCGGTGCCGACGCGGTCGATGCGGTCGATGCGCAATGACACACGCGCGCCGGCGCCCTGCCAGGTGGTGGCCGCCTCGCTGTGTTCGACCGTGAAATCCGGCCGGAGCCGTTCAAGTTCGAGCACCTTCGCCACGGTGCGCAGCGCACGGGCGCGTTCGCGTTCGAACACCTGCGGCGCCAGCCAGCGCGCCTGCTGTGTTTCACGCACGGCCTGGTCCCAGCAGCGGCTGATCAACTGCACTTGCGCCGCCTCATCCAGCGACAGCAGGCCGCGCTGGTCCTTCAGCTGCGCCCACAGGTGCTGCAGCAGCAGGTGCAGCAGGCGGCCGCGCAGGGACGCCGGGATGCCCTGCGACAGGCGTGCCGGGGGTTGCGCCCCCATGCGCCATTGCGCCTGCGCGCGGAACGGACAGGCCAGTTGCGTGTTCAGCAGCGAGGAGCCGCCCTTCAGCAGCGGGGACTCGCCCTGCAGCTGGACCGGCGACAGTTGCGCATCCGGGATGTGCTCGGCCGGATGCGGCTGCCAGGAATGAGCCGGAACTTCGCACTCCAGCCACGTTGCATCGGCGCCGGCCAGTGAGGTGGGCCGATGTTCGATGTCACCTTCGCGAAGCGGGTGACTCAGCACCAGTTCTGCGCCACGCGCCCGCCAGCAGTCCAGCGCCCACAGCGCCTGTTCACGCCGCTGCGTCACGCCGGCTTCGGGCCATTGCGCGCGACGCTGTTCGAGCAGTGGCACCCAGGCATCCGGACGCGGCGCGGCCGGCCAGCGGTTCTCGGTCAGTCCCAGCACCCAGATGCCGTCATAACGCACCACCGGATCGGCCAGCTGTGCCGACAGCGTAATCGCCGCATCGGCACTGGCGGCCTGGTGGCGCGCCTGGCTGGCCAGCCGTCGCACACGCGACAGCGCCGCCTGCAGGCCCAGCGGCGGCAGCACCGCGTCGAGGCCGGCGAATTCATCCAGCAGTTCGTTCCAGCGCCCGAGTCGCTGCTGATCACGTGAATCCAGCGGCGCGCTGTGCGCGATGCCCGGCTGTCCATCCGCATCCAGCGGCGCGCTGCGCGCATGACCGGCGGCATCGAGGACTGCGGTGAAGCGTCGTGCCCATTCGGTGGCGCCGGCGCGTGGTGAGGCACGCAGCGTGGCCTGCGCGGCATCCAGCCAGTCCGCCAGCGGCGCGGCAGCCGCTTCGCGCGCGGCCACGCCACGCAATGCTTCCACCAGTCCGGCACGCGGCCAGCGTGCCAGGCCCTGCTCATCCAGCCATGCCACCAGCCGCAGGCGCGCCACTTCAGTGCTGATGCCGCAGTAGGGACTGCGCAGCAGGATCTGCAACGTGGCCACGTCGATTTCGCTGGCGGCGGCGATGTCCAGCGCCGACAGCGCATCGGCAGCCAGCGCCTGGTGCAGCAGCGGTTCGCCGCCCTCCACCGCCAGCCAGCGCGCCATCCCGGCATCACTGATTGCCGCATCGCCGGCAAGCTCGCGCCACAGCATCGCGGCCTGGATCGACAACCCCGGCTCCATGCAGGCGGACAGCACCAGCAGACGCGCGCCGGGATCGCGTTCGATGTGCGCGCGGCACCAGGCGGCGACCGCGGCGATCTCGCCTTCGAGGTCCGGCGCGTGGCGCAGTTGCGCAGTGGTGGCCGTGCTCTGTTCCGCAGCCAGCAGCAACGTTTCGCCTGGCCAGAAGCGTGCCGCCAGTTCCGACTGCAGCGCGGTCAACTGCCGCTCACCGATGATGCGCGGCGCGCGCACCGTGGAAAGAAAGCCGAGCTGCCCGGCATCGGCCAGCCGCAGCGACAGCAATGCACGCGCGCGGCATTCACGCCGCACGCTTCCCAGCGCATCGGCCAGCAATGATTCCTCGCGCCCCTGCGCCAGCCGCGCCGGATCGATGCGCGACTGCACCGCGCGCGCCGCCGCCTGCATCATCGCGCCGGCGTGCTGGACCAGCGTGGCTTCGTCCTCGTCTTCTCCGGCCAGTCCCGCCAGCACCGATTCCCACAGCGCGCGTTCCTGGCTGGCTTCGAGCAACTGCGCCGGCGGCGCGGCGCCGCGTTGCACGGCGTCACGCCATTGGCGCGCCAGCCAGGCATCCCAGGTGTGGATGGACGGGGTGGTCCAGACCTTGTGGCCGGCCGCCAGCTGCCGCCGCGCCCACGCCAGCCGCAGCGCCGCGGCCCGGTGCCGGTCGGGGACGATCAGGTCACGACCATCCTCGATGGCCGCGACCAGCGTCGCATCCAGCCCCCGCTGCGTGGCCAGGGTCCTACTTGAAGCGCGCGGTGGCGTCCACCACGCGCGAGTCGCCGGCAGGCGTGCGTCCGCCATGGCGGGCCGACCAGGATTCCAGTTGCGCTTCGATGCGCTCGAACACCAGCTTCAGCGTCGGTGCATCCGGCAGGATGGTGGTGCGGAAGTGATTGGTGTAGGGCACGTTGAAGGCCGTGCCCGGCGTGACCAGCACATGCTTCTCTTCCAGCAGTTCGAGGGCGAACTGCTGGTCGTTGAAGTCGGGCAGCACATCGGACCGGACTTCGACGAAGGCGTACATCGAGCCGCTGGGCGCCGTCAGCCGCAGGAACTTGCTCTGCGCCACCGCATCGATCACCGCGCGGCGAGACTCATACAGGCGACCGCCCGGCGCGGTCAGGTCGAGGATGCTCTGGTAGCCGCCGAGCGCGGCGTGCACCGCATGCTGCGCCGGCACGCTGGCGCACATGCGCATCGAGCTGAGCAGTTCCATCGCCGCGAGGTATTCGCCGGCGCGTTCCACCGCACCGGCGAAGCTCACCCAGCCGACGCGATAGCCGGCGGCGCGATACACCTTCGACAGTCCGCTGAAGGTGGCGCACAGCGTGTCGCGCACCAGCGAGGCGATCGGCACGAATTGCACGCCGTCATAGGTGATGCCGTCATAGATCTCGTCGCTGAACACCACCAGCTGGTGCTTCTCGGCCAGGCGCGCGATGCGTTCGAGCACTTCGCGCGGATACACCGCGCCGGTGGGATTGTTCGGGTTGATCAGCACCACCGCGCGCGTGCGGGGCGTGACCAGTTTTTCCATTTCATCCGCATCCGGCATGAAGCGGTTCTCGGGCCGGCAGAGATAGTGCACGGCCTTGCCGCCGTTCAGCGTCACCGCCGCGGTCCACAGCGGGTAGTCCGGGGCCGGCACCAGCACCTCATCGCCCGGCGACAGCAGCGCGCGCAGGGTCTGGTCGATCAGCTCGGAGGTGCCGTTGCCGATGAAGATGTGCTCGGTGCTGCCGCCCTGCACGCCGCGGTTCTGCTGCTGCAGCAGGATGGCCTCGCGCGCCGGGTAGATGCCCTTCTGGTAGGCGTATCCTTCGGCCGCGGGCAGGTTCTGCACCAGTGCCAGTCGCAGGATCTCCGGCGTGCGGAAGCCATAGGCGCCGGGATTGCCGATGTTCAGCGAGATGATCTCGTAACCCTGCCGCTCCAGTTCCATGGCGCGGCGCGCCAGGGCGCCGCGGATCTCGTAGCGCACATGCTTGAGGGTCTGGCTGGGCTTGATGCTGTCGGCTTTCATCCCGCCAGTTTAGCGCCTCGGCCTGCAGGCCAGCCACATGGGCCGTATACTGCGCGCCCGATCTGCATCCCGAAACCGCAAGAAATCCCTGATGAAACGCATTCTGGTGGCCGTAAAACGCGTGGTCGACTTCAACATTCGCATCCGCGTAAAACCTGATAACTCGGGTGTCATGACCGAAGGGGTCAAGCAGAGCCTGAATCCCTTCGACGAGATCGCGCTGGAAGAAGCGCTGCGCCTGAAGGAAAAGGGCCTGGCCGACGAGGTCGTGGTGGCCTCCATCGGGCCGGCCGACGTGCAGAACCAGCTGCGCACCGCGCTGGCCATGGGCGCCGACCGCGCGCTGCTGGTGAGCAGCGATACCGCGCTCGAACCCCTCGACGCCGCGCGCACGCTGCTGAAGCTGGTGGAGCGCGAGACGCCGGTGCTGGTGCTGATGGGCAAGCAGGCCATCGATGATGACAACAACCAGACCGGACAGATGCTGGCGGCGTTGTGGGATCGTCCGCAGGCCACCTTCGCCTCGAAGCTGGAACTGGATGGCGACAAGGCGCGCGTGACGCGCGAAGTCGATGCGGGCCTCGAGACCATCGAGGTCGACCTGCCCGCCGTGGTCACTGCCGACCTGCGGTTGAACGAGCCGCGCTTCGTGAAGCTGCCGGACATCATCAAGGCGAAGAAAAAACCCCTTGAAACACTGGACCTGGCGGCACTGGGCGTGACGCCGAAGCCGCGCCTGAAGGCGGTGCACTACGCGCCGCCGGCCGGCCGCAGCAAGGGCACGATGGTGAAGGACGTGGAAGAATTGCTGGCGCAGCTGGGCGCCAAGGGGTTGATCTGATGGCGCGCATCCTGGTCATCGCCGAACACGACGGCGAACATCTCTCGCAGGCCACCGCGCGCGCGGTGCGCTGCGCGCGTGACATCGGCGGCGACATCGAAGTGGCCGTGGCCGGCGCCGAAGTGGCAGACGTGGCCGCGGCGGCGGCGCGCCTGGAAGGCGTGACGCGTGTCGTGACGTTGCAGAATCCGGCCAACTCGCCGGCGCTGGCCGCGGTGCTCGCGCCGCAGTTCGCCGAACTGGCGCGCGGTGCCTCGCATGTGCTGGCGCCCTCCACCACCTTCGGCAAGGACCTGCTGCCGCGCATTGCCGCGCTGCTGGACGTGCCGGCCATCAGCGACGTGATGGCGGTGGAATCCCCCACCCGCTTCCGCCGGCCCATCTATGCCGGCAACGCCCTCCTGACGGTGGAGGCTGGCGAGCTGGCGCCCATCGCCGCCACCGTGCGTACGGCCTCCTACACGGCTGCCGGCACCCAGGACGCCGCCGCCCCGGTGGAGCCGGCCGGCGTGCCAATGCCCGCCGTCACCCATACCCGCTTCGTGGCCCTGCAGGCCCAGGGAGGCGACCGCCCAGACCTGCAGAGCGCCCGCAAGGTGGTCTCTGGCGGCCGGGCGCTGGGCAGCGCCGAGAAGTTCCAGCTGGTGTACGAGCTGGCCGATGCGCTGGGTGCGGCCGTGGGGGCCTCCCGCGCCGCCGTGGACGCCGGCTACGCCCCGAACGACCTGCAGGTGGGCCAGACCGGCAAGATCATCGCTCCGGACCTGTACATCGCCCTGGGCATCTCCGGCGCGATCCAGCACATGACCGGCATCAAGGACGCGCGCACCATCGTGGCGATCAACAAGGACGCGGACGCCCCGATCTTCGAGGTGGCCGATTACGGCCTGGTGGGCGACCTGTTCGAAACGGTGCCGCAGCTGATCGAGGGACTGAAGAAGCGACAGGCCGGTTGAGGCCGGCCATTTGGCCCGAGGGCCGATCGGGTCGACCAGCCTGATCCGGCCACCAGCCCCGCAAATGAAAAGGGCGGCCATCCGGCCGCCCTTTTTTGTCGGAACCGGTTGACCGGTTGGCGATCAACCGCCGGCGTGCAGCGCCCACAGCTTGGCGAGGCGCTCGGTGACCTCGTTGTCGCTCTTCACGGCGCGGAACGACTTCACTGCTTCGGCCTTCTGGCCGGCCTTCAGCTGTGCGATGCCCAGCGTGATCTGCGCGTCGGCGGCGTTCTTCAGCCCGCCCTTGGCAATGCCGGCCTGCAGCGACTGTGCGGCCTCGGCGTACTGGCCATAGCTGAACTGGGCCGAGCCCAGTGCCACATAGGCGTCGCCGTTGGCAGCCGTCCTGGCCTCGTTCGCCAGTTCCGTCAGCAGCGCCTTGTCGGCAGCGGCCTTCTCCGAGTTGGACTTCAGGTAGCGCTCCGCGCGGTCCTTCTCCGGACCGTCCTGGAAGGCCTTGGCCTTGTTGAGGCCGTTTTCCAGCGCCACGGCAGCCTCGTTCGGCAGGCCCAGCGAAGTGGCGGCTTCGGAGTAGGCCATGAAGTCAGGACCCAGCTTGAGGTTGCCGGTGGAGTCCATCAGGCGGTAGAGGGCCACCTTCTGGCGGGGATCCAGACGCTCCTTCTTCACCTCGTACAGCAGCGCCAGCCAGGTGTCCGCGGTCGGGTAGTAGCGAACCAGCTTCTCGAGCGTGCCCTGCGCGGCTTCGGCGTTGCCGGCCTTCTCATGTGCCGAGTACAGCAGCGTCAGTTCGTTGCGCTCGGGCTTCCTGTTGGCCTTTTCGGCAGCCGAGACGCGGTCGTTGAAGATCTTCACGGCTTCGCCGTAGTTCTTCTGCTGGTAATAGGCCTGGCCCACCACCGTGTAGACATCGCCATCGGCCGCGCCGGCCTTGATCAGGTCGTTGCCGTACTTGATCGCCTGGGCGTAGTTCTTCTGGCCGAAATAGGCCGTCATCAGGGCCTTGCGGAACTGGTTCTGGGCCGCCGGACCGGGCGAGAAGCCCGAGTTCAGCATGCCTTCCATGTGTTCGATGATGCCGGCGTTGTTCTTCTGCGCCTTGTCGACCTCGAGCAGGAAGTAATGCGCGGCGTAGACGTCATCCGGCTTCTTCTGCTTCGAGAGGGCTTCCTGGGCCTTGGCTTCGGCTTCCTGCCACTTCTTGGCTTCCACCGCCTTCTGGGCGGCCACGAAGATTTCGCCCAGTGCCGGCGTGGTGCTCGGCGCGGCGTTCTGCGCGCTGACTTGGAAGCTTCCGGCAGCCAGGACTGCCGCCACGAGAACTGAACGGACGATCGATTTCGTCATAAGTGACTTCTCCAACTGGCGGGCCCTGTCACGGCCCTTTCGGGTCTTGTACCACAACCCCGTCCGGCGCAATGTCGGAGGACGGGCCATGGGTTGCTTAATGCCTTAAAACGGCTGAATCAGGCCTGAATGTCAGCGGGGGGCCTGGCCCCCCGCTTTTTCACTCCGCGAATTCCGCGACGTTGGTGAAGCCCATGCGCACCATGTTGGCACGCTGCGCTGCAGCCATCACGTTGGCCACCACGTCGTACAGGGCCAGGCCCGAAGGACGCATGTGGATTTCAGGTTGCGGTTCCTTCAGGGACTCGCGCTCGAAGTAGGCTTCGAGTTCCGGGATGCTGGGCACCACATTGCCATTCACCACCACCGTGCCATCGGGGTCGATCTCGATGTTGATGCGCTCGGGTTCGATGTTGGTCTGCGGTGCATTCTGCGGCGGCGGCATCTCGAGTTTGATGCCGTGCGTCTGTGTGGGCAGCGTGATGATCAGCATCACCAGCAGCACCAGCATCACGTCGATGAGCGGAACCGTGTTGACCTCGCACATCGGGTCATCGGCACCGCTTTCTCCAACTTTAAAGGCCATTTAAGCAGGACTCCTGATCAGTTCGCGTTGGCGCCCTTGGGCTCCGTGAGGAACGAGACTTCGATGATGCCGGCGGTCTGGAGCGTGTAGAGCGCACGCGCCACGTGCTCGTAGCGCGCGTTCCGGTCGGCCTTCATGTGCACCTTGGGAGGCAGCTGCCCGGCGGCGCTGGCGGCGCGGCTGCGCGCCGCCAGCGACTCGAACAGGCCTTCGCGGTCCACCGCCCCGCCCAGGATGTAGAGGTTGCCCTCGACGTCCACGGACACGGGGATGTCCTCCGGCTTGGTCTGCTGCGCAATGTTGCGCGGCTCCGGAAGTTCCACCTTCACCGACGGCACGATCACGGGGATCGTGATCAGGAAGATGATCAGCATCACCAGCATCACGTCGATCAGCGGGACCGTGTTGATCTCCGCCATCTCCTGCTGGCTGTCGCCTACTTTGAAAGCCATTTCAGACCTCTCTGACTTTGCTCTGGCGTGGCCTTACTTCTTCAGCGCCGGCGCGGTGCCGGTGGTCGTCTGGCCGGGAACCGGGCCCGGGACGGCCGGCTTCACGCCGCCGATCAGGTTGGCTTCCAGGTCGCCGGTGAAGTCATTCAGCGATTCCAGGATGGTCTTGTTGCGCTTCAGCAGCACGTTGTAGCAGATCACCGCCGGCACCGCGACGACCAGACCCAGCGCGGTCATGATCAGCGCCTCACCCACCGGACCGGCCACCTGGTCGATCGACGGCTGACCCGACAGGCCGATCTTGATCAGCGCGTTCAGGATGCCGTACACGGTACCGATCAGGCCCACGAACGGAGCGGTCGAACCCACGGTCGCGAGGAACGACAGGCCGCCGGAGAGCTTGCTGTTCATGGTGTCGACGGCGCGGCCCAGGGCCATGCCCAGCCACTCGCGCATCGAGATGCGGTCATGCAGGCGGCCCTCGTAGTGGCCGGCGGCACGGATGGCGCTCTCGGCGATGATGCGGAAGTCATCGTCCTTGGGCAGACGCTCGACACCTTCCTTGGCAGAACCGGCGGCCCAGAAGTTCTTCTCGACGTTCCGGACCGACTTGTTCAGGCGGTACTGGTCCCAGAACTTGGTGAAGAAGATCCACCAGGTCCCAAGCGACATGATCAGGAGCACGACGAGAATGGTGTAGGAGATCGAGTTTCCGTGCTCGATCAGTGCGCCGAAACCATACGGGTTGCTGGCCGGATCGACTGCGGCCGCGACATCTTCGTTCATTGTTTCCTCGATTGCTGCTTAAGCGTCAGACTGCGTAAAAACTCGATACCCACAACACAACCGCGCCCGAAAAAGTGGCAGTGGCCACCGCTTCGGGCGCGGATCACACCAAACTATCGATCGCTTTCGCCTTTCAGGGAGAAGCGCACCGGCAACGTGGCGCACTCGGCTTCCGGCTTCCCGTCCACCGTGGCCGGCTTCATGCGGATGCGCTGGGCGACTTTCAGGCCGGCGTCGTCGAGACGCGGGAAGCCTGAACTCTGGGCGACCTTGACCTGCCCGGCGTCAACGCGACCGTTGGTACCCCAGCAGACCTGCACGCGCACCACACCCTCTTCCTGGAGGCTGCGCGAGGCGCTCGGGTAGTAATCGTCAACGTTCGGCATCGAGGCCACGGAGGCCTTGGTGCGGACGACTGAGCGGGTGACCTGAGGCGGCGGCGGCGGAGCCGGCGGGATGACCTCGGTGGTGACCGGCGCCTGGATGGCGGTCGGCGGCGGCGGCGGCAGCTGGATGTCGACCAGCACCGGCGGCACCTGCACCGGCGGGAGTTCCATCTGGACTTCCGGCGGCGGCGGCGGCGGTTCTTCCGGCAGCACCTCGTTGATGATCTCCGCCTTGATGGGCTGCGTGATCTGCTGGATCAGCTGCACGGCGAAGCCGCTCTTCAGAGCGAAGATGAATGCAACGTGGAACCCTACCAGCAGGAGCAGGAACCCGCCGCGGCGTGAAAACCAGTTGCCCTGTGTCTGTGTATATACGCCCATGACCTCACCAGCCCTTAAGTCTGTGGACCTCCCCCAGGTCGCGCCGCAAGGTATCTACCTTCGCGCCGGCATGCAAGCCTCCCTGCGGCCGCAATGAACTGTAACGCTACATGCGAGAAATGCACAACCTCGGGAGCGGTTATAAAAGCTAAACCCATGCGCAGCGAGGATGCACTGCAATAGTCGGAACCAACACTGTCTGACTGCTGCGGTGTCCGCACCACAGTCGATCGAGACGGCGCGTACCAGATTCCGCGCCAAGTCAGCCGCAATGTTATGCACGCATACGCGTACGCGGGAAAAAGCAAGAGGCGCGCATGCGGGTAAGAGGTGTCCTGCAGCGTGGCGTCGATGCCACGGATGCGGCGGCGCTGCGACGCCGCCGAGGTCATGGCGGGCTTCCGCCGCGGATCATCCCCGCCGTGCCGCGATCGGCAGGTCCTTCATCAGGTTGAAGCCGATTGCTCCGGTCACCGAAAGGCCCAGCGGCAGCAACAGCGAGAACCGCCCTGCCCCGGGTGAAAATCTTTCCAGCATGGTGTAGGCGACCGCGCCCAGCGGCGGTGCCAGCAGGCCGCGCAGTCCGGTGAGCGTGACATTGACGCCCATGTACTGCTGCACCTTGCCGAGCGAGGCGAAGTCGTTGTGGCCGAGGTTCCAGCCCAGGTGCGCACCGGCCGAGGAGGCGCCGAAGAAGATCGCCGCCAGCCACAGCAGCGGCGGAAAGTCAGCCAGGACCGCGATGATGGCCACGCTCATCGCCGTCACCAGCGTCCAGCCCTGGCGGGCGCGGAACTGCACCACGTTGCCCGAATCGAACAGCCGCGCCCACAGCGGCGTGAACAGCGGCACGCACAGCAGCGGCACGATGGTCAGCATCGCCACCTGCTGCGCCGCCGGCAGGTGCAGCTGGTCCGACAGCACGATCACCAGCTGGCCGAAGATCATCAGGTTGCCGGCGCCATAGAAGGCCATCCAGGTCATGAAGCGCCGGAAGTGCGGATCCTCGTCAAGGATGGTGCGCATCGCCGAGAGGCTGAACACGTCGCCCTTCAGGCCCGAGCCGCGCTCCTCGCGCAGCAGGCGGAACATGTGGCGGACACGCACCCGGCGGTAAAGCAGCGCCGCGGTGATGCCGGCCAGGCCGGCCGCGAAATACAGCAATGGCGTGTAGCGCGGCGAGGTCTCGAGCACCGTGCCGACGATCAATGCCACGCCAGCCATCCCCAGTGCAGTGACCGTGACGATGCGGCCGGTGATGCGCGCCAGCACGGCGCGCGGGTAATTGGCGCTCCACACCCCGGCGCGCACGGTCAGCGCGCCGGACCAGATGATGCGCGCCGCCAGCACCGACAGCACCGCCAGGGCCAGTCCCGAGGAGGCGCGCGGCAGCAGGCCGATGCAGCCCACCACCGCGCCGAAGGCCGCCAGCAGCAGCACCAGCAGCCGTACGCGCTCGCGGCCGTGCGCCAGGTTCGCCCACAGGAAACTCGACAGGTTGGCCAGCGCCGGGGAGCCGCTGACAAAGGCGGCGGCGAGGTTCAGCACCTCCGGATCCACGTGCCCGGCGAAGCCGCGCTTGACCAGCACGGCGGCGGTGGCGCCCTCCACCATGCCGAGCGCGCAACCTCCGAGGGTCCAGGGGATCAGTTCGCGGCGATAGAGGGCAAGTGCAAGGCGGCCCGGGGTCATGCGCCGAAGCGCGCGGCGATCAGTGCCGCCACCGCGCGGATGCCGTGCGCCTCGGCGCCCTGCGGGCGGCCCGGCCGGTCGCGCGGGTTCCAGGCATAGATGTCGAGGTGCAGCCAGCGCGACGGATCGGTGATGAAGCGCCGCAGGAACAGCGCCGCGGTGATCGAGCCGGCCATGCCGCCGGCCGGGGCATTGTTCAGGTCGGCGATGCGGCTGCCGAGGTCATCTTCATAGCCATCCCACAGCGGCATCGGCCACAGCGGATCGGCCAGCCGCTCGCCGTGTTCGCGCAATGCCTGCACCAGCGCGGCATCGCCGCCGTAGACCGGCGGCAGTTCCGGTCCCAGTGCGACGCGGGCCGCGCCGGTCAGCGTGGCGAAGTCGACGATCAGGTCCGGCTGCTCTTCGGCGGCCAGCGCCAGCGCGTCGGCCAGCACCAGGCGGCCTTCGGCGTCGGTGTTGGTGATCTCGACCCGCAGGCCCTTGCGTGAAGGCCAGACATCGCCGGGCCGGAACGAGGCGCCATCGACCGCGTTCTCGACCGCCGGCACCAGCACGCGCAGCTGCACCGGCACTTCCATCTCGCGCAGCAGTTGCGCGGTGGCCAGCGCGGCGGCGGCGCCGCCCATGTCCTTCTTCATCAGCAGCATGCCGGCCGAGGGTTTGATGTCGAGGCCACCGCTGTCGAAACACACGCCCTTGCCCACCAGCGTCACGCGCCGGCCGGCGGCATGCGGGAAGGTCAGGTCGAGCAGGCGCGGCGCGCGCGCCGAGCCCTGCCCCACCGCGGCGATCAGCGGGAAGTCGCGGCGCAGTTCATCGCCCTCGATGACGCGCAGCGTGCCGCCGCTGCGTGCGGCCAGCGCGCGGGCTTCCTGCTCCAGTTCTTCTGGACCCAGGTCATTCGCCGGTGTGTTGACCAGGTCGCGCGCCCACGCGGCGGCCGAGGTGGCCGCGGCCACATAATGCGGATCGACGCTCGCGGGCGGATCCAGGTGCGGACGGCGCGCCGGCGTGGCGCCGGCAGTGCGGTAGCGCTGGAAGCGGTAACCGCCATAGGTCCAGCCCAGTGTGAAGGCCAGCGCCAGCGGCTCGGCGGGATCTTCCGCCAGCACATAGTTGCCGGAAGGCAGGCGGTCGCACAGGCCGGCGCCGAGCCAGAACCAGCCGGCTGCATCCGCCGGTGCCTGGCGGCCCAGGCCGACGATCACGCCGGCCGGCTGACCCTCTGCCCCGGGCAACATTGCCCAGCGCGCGCGTTCGGGCTGGTATCCGCCGGCCTGCAGCCAGGCGCGGACGGGCGCCGTCTGCGCGTCGCGCCACGCAGCAAACTGCGATTCGGTCACACAGTGCAGGGGCAGCGCCACGGCGCTGGCATCGGCGATCGGGGGCATGGACACAATTCTAATTCAATGGCATCGCTGACAAGTCAGCAATTGGAAGAATCGCGTTATACTGACGAACCCTGTTCCCTTATTCCTATTCATCGGAGTTAGCAATGCGTCTTTACGGACCCAAGGATGTCGACAAAACCGCTCTGCGCCGCGCGCGCATCGCGATCCTCGGCTATGGCAGCCAGGGCCGCGCCCACGCGCTGAATCTCAAGGACAGCGGTTTCGACGTAGTGGTCGGTGTCCGCAAGGGCGACAGCTTCAAGGCCGCCAGGAAGGACGGCCTGACGGTGATGACCCCGGTCGAGGCGGTCCAGGATGCGCAGCTGATCGCGATGCTGGTGCCCGACACCACGCAGAAGGCGCTGTACAACGAGATCAAGGATGCCATCCCGCAGGGCGCGACGCTGCTGTTCGCCCACGGCTTCAACATCCACTTCGGCCAGATCAAGCCGCGCAAGGACCTCGACGTGGTGCTGATCGCGCCGAAGGGCCCGGGCGGACTGGTGCGTCGCCAGTACCAGCAGGGTCGTGGCGTGCCGGCGCTGATCGCCGTCGCCCAGGATGCCTCGAAGAAGGCCCGCGCCAAGGCGCTCGCCTATGCCCACGGCATCGGCAGCACCCGCGGTGGCGTGCTGCAGACCACCTTCGCCGAAGAGACCGAGACCGACCTGTTCGGCGAGCAGGTCGTGCTGTGCGGTGGCACCTCGGACCTCATCCTGAAGGGCTTCGAGACGCTGGTGGAAGCCGGCTACCAGCCCGAAGTGGCCTACTACGAAGTGCTGCACGAGCTGAAGCTGATCGTGGACCTGCTGCATGAAGGCGGCCTGGCCAAGATGCACAAGTACATCAGCACCACTGCCAAGTGGGGCGACATGATCAGCGGCCCGCGCATCATCAACAACAAGACCAAGAAGGAAATGAAGAAGGTCCTCGGCGACATCCAGTCGGGCAAGTTCGCCCGCCGCTGGATCGCCGAGAACAAGTCCGGCCTGAAGAAGTACAACAAGCTGATGAAGGCCGACCTCAACCACAAGATCGAGAAGGTCGGGGCGAAGCTGCGCGAGCGCATGCCCTGGCTGAACGAAGAGCGCGCTTAAGGAGGCGCACAGGAATCCGCCATGCCCATACCCGCAACGCAGTACATCTGGTTCAACGGCAAGCTTGTCCCGTGGGAGAAGGCGACGGTACATGTGCTGTCGCACGCCCTGCACTACGGCTCGTCGGTGTTCGAAGGCGTACGCGCTTATGCGTCGGACAAGGGCGTGGCGGTGTTCCGCCTCGCCGAGCACACCCGCCGGCTGTTCGACTCGGCCAGGATCTACCGCATCACCATTCCCTACACGCAGGACGAGATCAACGCCGCCTGCCGTGAAGTGGTGGCGGTGAACGGCCTGAAGAACGGCGCCTACCTGCGCCCGGTGGTGTTCCGTGGATACGGCGAGATCGGCGTGGCGCCGAAGAACGAGCCCCCGGTCGAGGTCGCGGTCGCGGCCTGGGAATGGGGCAAGTACCTCGGCGCCGATTCCGAGGCCAATGGCGTCGACGTGTGCGTGTCCTCGTGGCAGCGCGTCGCCCCCAACACCATCCCTGCCCTCGCCAAGGCGGCGGGCAACTATCTTTCCAGCCAGCTCATCAGCCTCGAGGCCAAGCGCCTGGGCTTTGCCGAGGGCATCGGCCTGTCGCCCGACGGCATGGTCAGCGAGGGAGCCGGCGAGAACCTGTTCCTGATCCGCGATGGCGTGATCCACACGCCGGGCCTGGCGCATTCGGCGCTGGGCGGCATCACCCGTGACTCGGTGATGCGCCTCGCGCGCGACCTCGGCTACGAGGTGCGCGAAACATCCATTCCGCGCGAGATGCTGTACATCGCCGACGAGCTGTTCTTCACCGGCACTGCCGCGGAGATCACCCCGGTGCGTTCGGTGGACCGCATCACCGTCGGCGCCGGTCGTCGTGGCCCGGTCACCGAGAAGCTGCAGCAGGCGTTCTTCTCGATCCTGAACGGCACCGCGCCCGATCGCTACGGCTGGCTGGACCCGGTGGACATGTCGGCCGAGCCGCGCGCCGCCACCGCTTAAAGAAAGCCAGAGGTACGCATGACTGCCCCGAAGACGCTCTTCCAGAAGGTCTGGGAGCGGCACGAAGTCGTCCCGCAGACGCCGGACACGCCGGCGGTGCTGTACATCGACCTGCACCTGATCCATGAAGTGACCTCGCCGCAGGCCTTCTCCGAGCTGCGTTCGCGCGGCCTGAAGCTGCGCCGTACCGACCGCACGCTGGGCACGATGGATCACTCCACGCCCACGCGCACCGAGCAGGTGTTCGGCGGCAAGCCCTTCACCATCGAGTCGGCGAAGAAGCAGGTGCAGCAGCTGGAAGCTAACTGCGCCGAGTTCGGCGTGGAACTGTTGAACCTGCAGAGCGACCTGCGCGGCATCGTGCATGTGATCGGCCCGGAACTGGGCGCGACCCAGCCGGGCAAGACAATTGTCTGTGGCGACAGCCACACCTCCACGCATGGCGCCTTCGGCGCGCTGGCCTTCGGCATCGGCACCACCGAGGTGGGCCATGTGATGGCCACGCAGTGCCTGCTGCAGTCGAAGCCGAAGACGCTGGCCATCACCGTCGACGGCAGGCTGCGTCCCGGCGTCACCGCCAAGGACCTGGTGCTCGCCATCATCGGCAGGATCGGCGTCGGCGGCGGCACCGGCCACGTGATCGAATTCCGTGGCGAGGCCATCCGCGCGCTGAACATGGATGAGCGCATGACGGTGTGCAACATGTCGATCGAGGCCGGCGCCCGCGCCGGCATGATCGCGCCGGACGAAACCACCTTCGCCTACCTCAAGGGTCGCCCGAAGGCGCCGCAGGGCGAGGCGTGGGAACGCGCCGTGGCCGACTGGCGCACGCTGGTCACCGACGAAGGCGCGGTGTTCGACCGCGAGGTCACGCTCGATGCGGGCAGCATCGAACCGATGGTGACCTGGGGCACGCATCCCGGCATGGTGGCGCCGGTCACCGGTGCCGTGCCGCTGACCAGCGATGACCCGGTGTTCGAGCGCGCGCTGGCCTACATGGGTTTCAACGCCGGCCAGAAGCTGGCCGGTTCGCCGGTCAACGTGGTGTTCATCGGCAGCTGCACCAACTCGCGGCTTTCCGACCTGCGCGCCGCCGCCGAAGTGCTGAAGGGCCGCCGCATCGCCGCAGGCGTGCAGATGCTGGTGGTGCCGGGTTCGCAGCAGGTGAAGAAGCAGGCCGAGGCCGAGGGCCTGGACCGCATCTTCCGTGACGCCGGCGCCGACTGGCGCGAGTCCGGCTGCTCGATGTGCCTGGGCATGAACGGCGATACCGTCGGCAAGGGCCAGTATTCGCTGTCCACCAGCAACCGCAATTTCGAGGGACGCCAGGGCGTGGGTGCGCGCACCCTGCTCGCCTCCCCGATCACCGCCGCGGCCTCGGCGCTGCGCGGTGCAATCACCGACCCCCGGGAGATCCTCTGATGGCCGGCTTCACCCGCGTTACCTCGCGCACCGTCGTGCTGCCGGTGGGCGATGTCGATACCGACCAGATCATCCCGGCACGCTTCCTGCGCACCACTTCGAAGGAAGGCCTGGGCCAGCAGCTGTTCGCCGACTGGCGTTACCTGGCCGATGGCCAGCCGAACCCGGACTTCGTGCTGAACAAGCCCGAGGCGGCCGGCGCGCAGGTGCTGGTGGCCGGCGACAACTTCGGCTGCGGTTCCTCGCGCGAACATGCGCCGTGGGCGCTGACCGACTTCGGCTTCCGCGCCGTGGTGTCCACCAGCTTCGCCGACATCTTCCGCTCCAACTCGCTGAAGAACGGCCTGGTGCCGGTGGTGGTCGATGCCGCCACGCTGGAATGGCTGATGGCCAATCCCGGCGTCGAGGTGACGGTCGACCTGGAGAACCGCACGCTGAACCTGCCGGATGGACGCCAGGTGTCCTTCCCGATCGAGCCCTTCGCGCGCTACTGCCTGATGCAGGGCGTCGACCAGCTCGGCTACCTGCTGTCGCAGGATGCGGCGATCACGGCCTACGAAAAGCGCCGCGACGCGCTCGGTTACTGATTCCCTGCGGCGCGGCCTTCCGTCGCGCCGCATTCCCCATCTGGAGCGAATCCCATGAAGGCAAGCATCACGGTCCTGGCCGGCGACGGCATCGGCCCGGAAGTCACGCGCGAGGGCGTGAAGGCGCTGGAGAAGGTGGCGAAGGTCTACGGCCACGAATTCCTGTTCGACGCGCGCGACTTCGGCGGCATCGCCATCGACAACCACAATGATCCGCTGCCGGCCGATACGCTGGCCAGCTGCCTGGCCGCCGATGCCATCCTGCTGGGCGCCATCGGCGGACCGAAGTGGTCGGCGCCGGATGCGAAGCTGCGTCCTGAGGCGGGCCTGCTGCGCCTGCGGCGCGAGCTGGGTGTGTACGCCAACCTGCGTCCGGTGGCCGTGCATCCTGCCCTGGCGGATTCCACCACGCTGAAGGCCGAGGTGGTGCGCGGCGTGGACCTGGTGTTCGTGCGCGAGCTGACCGGCGGCATCTACTTCGGCGCCAAGACGCGCACGGCCACCGAGGCTTCGGACCTGTGCAGCTACAGCGCCGCCGAGATCGAACGGGTGACGCGCGTGGCCGGCAGGCTGGCGCGCGCGCGCCGCGGCAAGCTGACCTCGATCGACAAGTCGAACGTGCTCGATACCTCGCGCCTGTGGCGCGAAGTGGTGACGCGCGTGATGAAGGCCGAGTTCCCCGAAGTGCAGCTCGAACACATCCTGGTGGATTCGGCCGCGATGCACCTGATCCGCCGCCCGGCCGACTTCGACGTGATCGTCACCGAGAACATGTTCGGCGACATCCTCACCGACGAGGCCTCGATGCTGGCCGGCTCGCTGGGCCTGTCGCCGTCGGCGTCGCTGGGTGACGGCACGCGCGGCCTGTACGAGCCCATCCATGGCTCGGCGCCGGACATCGCCGGCCAGGGCATCGCCAACCCGGTGGGTACCATCCTGTCGGCGGCGCTGCTGCTGCGTCATTCGCTGGGACTGGAGACCGAGGCGAAGGCCATCGAGAGTGCGGTTTCCGCGGCGCTGTCGCAGGGACTGCGCACCGCCGACATCGGCGCGGGTGGCAAGGCCGTAAGCACGTCCGAGGCCGGCGACGCCATCGTGGCGCTGATCACCCGCTGATCACTCGCCCACAGCGATGACCATCCGGGGCATCCACCGAACGGGAGTACCCGGAGGTTCAGGCAGTGATCGGGCAACTAGAGAAGCAGTTCCGGGAACTGGGCACGAGTTAGCCCATGAGCGCAGGCGGCTGGGGGGCGGATTGGCGCTGTCAACTAGCAGAACAGCCGGAAGCGTGGCGCTGGGGGCGTCAGACTTCGCCATTTCGCCAGGCAGCAACCATCCTGCAGTTCCCGCTACAATGCCCGCCAAGAGGAAAGGCCGCGTGGAATGCGGCGATGAGGTCACGGGGGCGCATTGAGTAGAACTCTGGTGTATCGGCGCAGCTGGTCGCGGGCCGGTCATTCTTGGGCAGAAAGCGCGCACGGAGCATGCGCGGTTGATGGTGCTCGTCAGGGGCCGCTCCCTGTGGAATTGAAGCACCGGAAGGCGAGGCACAATGGACGCGCCCATCCTCGATTCCCCTGATACTTCTGGGCTTCCAGCAAACAAACTCAGACCTTGGG
>CAYNEX010000017.1:0-7033 GCA_964396335.1 uncultured Steroidobacteraceae bacterium
GCAGGTTGCGCAGCACCTGCAGCGCACGGTGGCTGTCGGTCTCGATGCGCGCCGGCACATCCGGCGCGATGCTGATGTCGAACTCCAGGCCCTTGCTGCGCGCCATTTCGGCAAAGCCCTCGCGCAGGCTGTCGGCCAGCCGTTCCATCGACACACTCTCGCGCTCGATCTCCATCCTGCCCGCCTCGATCTTCGACAGGTCGAGGATGTCGTTGATCAGCGCCAGCAGGTCGTTGCCCGAGGCGTGGATGGTCTGCGCGAAGCGCACCTGCTCCTCGGTGAGGTTGCCCTGCTTGTTGTCGGCCAGCAGCTTGGCCAGGATCAGCGAGGAGTTCAGCGGCGTGCGCAACTCGTGGCTCATGTTGGCCAGGAATTCGGACTTGTAGTCATTGGCACGCTGCAGTTCCTCGGTGCGCGCGCGCAGTTCGGCCTCGCCGCGCGCCAGCCGGTCGGCGTGTTCCTCGAGGGCGCGGGTCTGCTCCTCCAGCTGCGAGTTGGTCTGCTCCAGTTCCGCCTGCTGCTGTTCCAGGCGCACCTGCGAGCTTTTCAATGCATCGCTCTGGCCCTGCAGCTCCTCGTTGGCCACCCGCAGCTCTTCCTGCTGCGCCTGCAGTTCCTCGGCCTGGCGCTGCGTCTCCTGCAGCAGCTCCTCCAGGCGCGAGCGATCGAGCGAGGCGTTCACTGCCGCCCCCAGGGTCTCGCAAATGCGCTCGAGCAGCTCGCGCTCGGCGGCGGTGGGCGGCTGCTGCAGGGCCAGTTCCAGCACCGCATTGACGCGCCGGTTGTACGCCGCCGGCAGCAGCAGCACGCGCTGCGGCGTGGCGCTCACCATTGCCGATTCCAGGCGCAGGTGGTCCGCCGGGACGGCCATGTCCATGATGCGGTCGGTGCGGGCTGCTTCGCCGGCCAGCCCCTGTCCGGCAGGAAAGCTCTCCGGCGCATCTGCCGCCAGCGCAAACCCCGCCACCCGCCTGAGCGTCTTGCGATCGAACACATAGAACGCACCGGCCGGCGCGCGCAGCCGTTCGGTCATGAACTGCAGCACCAGCTCACCCAGCGTTTCGATGCGATGCTCACCCTGCAGGTTGGCGGCCAGCGAGGCCTGCGCGGCCCGCAGCCAGCTTTCGGTATCGCGACGGCGCACCTCGCGCGCGGCGACCAGGCCCGCGATGCACACCAGCAGCAGGAGTACTGCCAGCCCGCCATAGACCGTGACCGCGGAGCGGACCCGCGATTTCTCCATCGCAAGATGCCGTTCCGACAGCAGGTCCTGCTCGTGCCGTGTCATTTCCGCACCGATGGTGCGGATCTCCTGCATCAACTGTCCGCCGCGGCCGGAGGTGACCAGGTCCACGGCGCCCTCCCAGTTCTCGCTCCGCTGCAGGTCCACCACCTGCTGGAGAATGTCCAGGCGGACCAGGACCAGCTCCCGCAGTGCCCTTGCCCGCTGCAACTGCACCTGGTCGTCCTCGACCAGCACAAGCAACCGTTCCAGGTCCGCCCGCACCCGCGCGCGCGCCTCGATGAAGGGCTGCAGGTGGTCGTCGTTGCGGGTGATCAGGAATCCGCGCTGGCCGGTCTCGGCATTGACGATGCCGGACAGCACCGCGTTGATGGCTGCGTCCACGTTCAGCGTCGCCATCGTCTCCTGGCGCGCCCTGAACTGCTCCTGCAATGCGGACCAGGAGAGCAGTCCGAGCAGCAGGATGACGAAGATCGCCGTCGCCAACCCGAACACCAGCGCGGGCGGCAGGCGCAGATTCAATCGGACGCTATCGATTCCGCCCGTTCCGGCGGAGCCTGGGGACGTGTTTGAGGCCATTCACATTCTTCTGGTAATGGCTTGCCAGTATCACATTTGACCCCCGTCGGGAATGTCGGACAACACGCCGACATTTCCCGCAATCACCGCGCCTCGCGGGCCTCCGAAACCAGTTCCGAGAGAACCCTGCGCAATTCGTGCAGGCGCGGAGGTTTGCCCAGCACACGATCGACGTTCGGGATCGTCTGCCCCTCGGCCAGCAGCCGCTCACCCCAGCCGGTCAGCAGCACCACCGGCACCTGCGGCGCGAGCTGCTTGATGGCCGCCGCCACCGCCCTGCCATCGATGTTCGGCATGCCCAGGTCGGTGATCACCGCGGAAACCGGCCGCGCCCCCGGCTCCAGCGAAGCCCGCAGCAGCTCGATGCCCTGCGCGCCATCACTGGCCGCAAGGATGGTGTGCGAATCCAGTTCCAGCGTCTCGCGCAGCGAACGCAGCAGGATGGGATCGTCGTCCACCAGCAGCAGGTGCAGTCCGCGCAGCGGGGTCACCGGCAATGGCAGGCTGCGTTCGGTGCGGTTCTCGGCCTGGTTGAAGATCAGCCGGAAGGTGGTGCCGGTTCCCGGCGTGCTGTCGATCTCGACCTCACCCTCATGTCGCTGCATCACGCCATAGACCATGGCCAGGCCGAGGCCGGTGCCGCGCTCGCCCTTGGTGGTGAAGAAGGGCTCCAGGCAGCGCCGCTGCGTCTCCTCGTCCATGCCGGTGCCGGTATCGATCACCTCGGCGCAGACCTTGCCGGGCGCGCACTGGCGGGTACGAAGGGTCAGACGTCCGCCCTGCGGCATGGCATCGACCGCATTGAACACCAGGTTCACCAGCGCCTCGCGGATCTCGTTCTCGACGCCGCGGACCTGCGGCAGCGGGTCGGCGAGATCCAGCTGCAGGTCGATCACCACACCCTGCTGCTGCGGCATCGCCTGCCAGCGCGCGCGCGTCAGGTCCGGCAGCTGCCGCACCACGGCATTCACCTGCACCGACTGCAGTTCGCCCTGGCCGCTGCGATGGCGGTAGAACTCGCGCAGGCGCGCGACGGTTTCGGCCACATCGCTGACCGCCTGCTGGATGGTCAGCAGGGCATTGCGCGCGCGATCGCTGAGGCCCGGCTCGTTCTCGAGCAGCGATCCGGTGTACAGCATGATGGGCGAGATCGCGTTGTTGATGTCGTGCGCGATGCCGCTGGCCATCTGGCCCAGCACGCGCAGCCGCTCCTGCTGCATCACCGCCTGCTGCGTGTTGGCGAGGTCCTCGTAGGCCGTCTGCAGCGCGCCGTGCAGCTTGGCCTGGTGCACGGCCAGTGCCACATGCTCGCTGAGCTGGCGCAGGAACTCGCAGTCGCCGCTGCTGAAGGAGAACGGCGCGCGCCGTGCCGCCACCAGCACGCCGAACACCATGTTCTCGATCGACAGTGGCGCGAAAACCAGCGAATGCAGCCCGGCCCCGACGAAGCGCTCGGCGAGCGGGCTCGGCAATGAAGTCAGGTCCGGCTCGTGGACCAGGTGACCCTGCACGCAGCGCGCCAGGCCATTGGTGCCGAGTGGGATGCGCGTCTGCGGCACCATGCCCACCTGCGCGGCGAGGCCTTCACCGCTGGGACCTATGGTGGCCACGGTCATTTCCGGCTCCGGCGGGTCGTACAGGCAGACGCAGGCGAAATCCAGCGGCAGCTGCGTCTCAAGCGACGAGGTGACCACCTGCAGGATGCTGGGCAGGTCCTGCCGTTCGCCGATGGCACGCGTGGTGCGCTCCAGCAGGTACAGGCGGCGCAGCTGCTGCTGCAACCGCAGCTCGAAGTTCTTGCGATCGGTGATGTCCTGCATCGCGCCACGCATGCGCACCACGCGGCCGTCGCGTACCAGCGGCCGGCTCATGGTGCGCACCCACTTCTGCTGGCCGTCGGCGCTGGTCAGCTGCACTTCCAGGTCATAGGGTGTGCCGTCCTCGATCGACTTCGCGATCGCGGCCTGCAGGCGCTTCTGGTCGTCGGGCCCGAAGAACTTCAGCCCCATCTCGCGGCTGGGTTTCACGCCGACGTCAAGGCCGTGGATGCGCGCGATCTCGGCGGTCCATGCGCCTTCGCCGGTGACCGGATCAAACTCCCAGCCGCCGACGCGCGCCAGCGCGCCGGTCTCCTCGAGCAGTGCCTCCCGGTCGCGCAACTCGGCATTGGCGCGCGCCAGCTCGTCGGTTCGCGCCTGCACACGCTGCTCGAGGAAATAATTGGCGGTGCGCAGCTGCAGCAGCGCATGCCGCCAGCCGCGGATCAGCCAGGCGCACAACAGCGTCAGCAGCGCCAGACCCATCGCCACCCACAGCATGATGCGGCGCAGGCCCTCGGTCATCGCGAGCCACTCATCGGGACCGACTTCCGTGGCCACATAAAAATAGGGCGCGGCCGAACGCAGCCCGCCGGTCGGGGTGCCCACCAGGTCGGCGACATGCGCACGCTCCCAGGTGAAGGGGGCCCCGCCCCGCAACTCGAACTGGCCGCTGTCCCGCGCGCCCATGATGCTCCACAGCCCCGGATTGCTGGCCGCCAGGGTGAAATGCCCGCGCCCGGGCAGCTGGAATCCCCACTGCTTGCCGGGATCGTCGGCCTTCAGCCAGTAACCCTGTGCGTCGAGCAGCCGCAGGCGGTGTGCATAGGCGGGCACGGCCTCCTCGAGGCGCCGGACCAGCTGGTCGCCGAGGTAATTGATCATGTAGATGCCGCGCCGGTTGCCAGCCTGGTCGAAGACCGGGGTGGCGATGCGCAGCATCGGCCTGTAGGGGACTTCGATCTGGTCATGCTCGACGTTCAGGTCGAAGGGCGAGACATATATGCCGCCCTCCTCCACCGCCATGGTCTCGGTGAAGAAGTCGCGCATGGACTTGTCCTGCAGCTGCGCCTCGGGCACCACCACGCCGCCTTCATCGACACGCACCCGCTCCATGCCGGTTTCGTCGAGGTATCGCACCTTGGCGTAGCCCGGATGGTTGCGGCTCACCACCTGCGCGGCGCGGACGGCCCGCTGCAGCGCCTCCTGGTTGCCGGTCTCGAGGAATTCGCGCAGGCCGTCGCCGTCGACCAGCAGCCGCAGCGTGTCGGTCACCGGGCGCAACTGGCTGCGCAGCAGCTGCGACATCACGCCGACGCGGATGGCCTCGCGCTGTCGCTGCGCCTCATGGACCCGCCCGGCCTCGACCTTGTACACGAAGAAGCACCCCAGCAGCAGCGCGGCCAGCGCGGCAGCCAGCAGCGACAGCCCGGCCACACGGCGACCGACCGGATGGCGCGGTGTGGGCATGGCCGCTTCCGCTTCGGCTTGCAGTCCCTGGTCCGTCATCCTGTCCGTTCAGCCCGGCGTGATGTTGTTCTGCGGTGTGGCCGGTCGTTCATCGTCATAGCGGATCACGCTGATCTGTCCGTCACTTTCAAGGTAAGCATGGCGCACCTGGCGCAGGTGGGCCACCCCCTGTTCGCGCAGCTTGGTCATCACCTCGTCCGGCGTGAGCCGTTCGCGCCGCAGGTTGGAAGGCATGAAACGGCCGTGGCGGACCAGCAGCAGCGCCCGCGGCGTGGTGAAGCGCGCCACGGCGCGGAAGCGGTACGCCAGCGCGTCCAGCAGCATGTTCCAGCCGACGATAGTGGCCAGCAGGATGAATCCTTCGGTAATCGTCTTGTAGCCGCCGGCCATCGCGTTCTGGGCGGCGTCGGCCAGGATCACCAGCAGCAGCACATCGGCGATGCCCAGCGCGCCGATATCGCGCCGGAGCACGAAACGGAAGACGAGGAACAGGAACCAGTACACCGCACTGGCCCGCACGATGATCTCGGCGACGGGCATGCGCACCGCGAACAGTTCAGCCAGGTCCATCGTGTTCTCCCGGTTGGCCGGATCCGCGGTGGTGCAATGTCAGTGCCGGATATAGGCCTGCACCAGCCGGTCCCAGACGCGTGTGACCAATGGTCCATCGAACCCGTTGGCAGCCAGCTGTTTGACTGCCATCTCCTCGGCCAGCAGCCTGTGCCGGCACAGCGTGGTGGCGGCGCCCGCCAGCAGGCCGAACTGCAAGGCCCGCGTCAGCGCCGCCGGTCCGCCGGTCGGCGCGGCAGCCGACTGCCCTTCCAGCGCCTGCCGGCTGCGTTCTGAAAGCCCCCAGTTGGCGGCGATGCGCGCAGCGGTGACTGCCGCATTGGCATCCAGCGCACCGGCAATCGCCGCGATGTCCGGCTGCAGGTCCGGGCGCAGGGCATACAGGTCCGTGATCACGCGATAGACGGCCACCGCACCCACTCCATGCAGCAGGGCCAGCAGGTGCGCGGTGAAGGGGTCGGCATCCTGGCTGCGTCCCGACCAGGCTTCGGCCGCCGAGGCCGAATAAAGCGAGTGTTCCCAGATGATCTCGCCGAAGCCGCCCAGCCTGGCATCGGCGCCGGCCAGCGGCTGCATCAGCCGCGAGGTCACCAGCATGCGCACGCCCTGCGTGCCGAGCAGTGAGGTGGCGCGATCGACGCTCTCGACCGGCTGCGGGCTGACCCGGTACAGCGGGCTGTTGGCCGTGCGCAGCAAATCACCGGTGAGCTGCGGATCCTGCGAGACCAGTCGCGACAGCATGCGCAGCGAGGCGTCCTCGTCATTCAGCACTTCCAGCAGCTGCGGCAGCAGCGAGGGACGGGTCGGTGTGTATTGCGGCTCGGAGCCGATCTGCGCGATATGCACGCTGGCGTCGAGCATCAGCTGCACGTGTTCGGGCTCGGGGCGCGCGTCCATGTCGGCGGCGCGCGGATCACTCAGCGCCAGCGCATGGACCAGCCGCTGCAACTGCAACGGCTTCGCCGCCGGCACTTCGGGCTCAATCGCAGCGGGCGCCGGCGCCGCAGCTGCCGAAGGCGCCGGCGCGGCGGTCCGCGTCGCGGGAGTGGAAGGCTTCTTTCGCCAGAAGAACAGTGAGCGCATGAGAAATCGCCGTGTGTGTCGCGGTCTTATGCAGGCCCGGAAAGGTCCATGGTACGGTCAATGGCGCCCGCTTGCACGCCAGGACGGGCAGGATGGATCAGGGATAAAGACCGCGCTGTGCGCGCGCGCCCAGAACGCGACGGCAGGCCACGATGTAGGCCGCCGTGCGCAGGCTCACGCGGTGTTCCAGGTGCGTGTCCCAGATGTGCGCGAAGGCACCGGTGAGGATCTGGTCGAGGCGCTGGTTGATCTCCGCCTCGGTCCAGAAGAA
>CAYNEX010000017.1:7133-32032 GCA_964396335.1 uncultured Steroidobacteraceae bacterium
CCGCCTGCAGCAGGCGCCCCAGGTCGAGCCCGGCCGGGTCGTGCACGCTGCCGGTATGGTCCTGCACCGCGACCACCTTCGCGCCGTGTTGCGCGAACAGCTCCGCGGCCACCGATCCGACATTGCCGAATCCCTGCAAGGCCACGCGCGCGCCTTCGATCTGCATGCCGAGGCGGCGCGCCGCCTCGCGGCCGACGAAATAGATGCCGCGACCGGTGGCCTTCTCGCGCCCCAGCGATCCGCCCAGCGTCACCGGCTTGCCGGTGACCACGCCGGTGACCGTGGCGCCGACATTGGCCGAGTAGGTATCCATCACCCACGCCATCACCTGGGCGTCGGTGTTGATGTCGGGCGCGGGGATGTCGCGCGAGGGACCGATGACGATGCCGATCTCGCTGGTGTAGCGGCGGGTGAGCCGTTCCAGCTCCTTGCGCGACAGCTGCTTCGGATCGACACGGATGCCGCCCTTGGCGCCGCCGAAGGGCAGGTTCACCGCGGCATTCTTGATGGTCATCCAGCCGGCCAGCGCCATCACCTCTTCGAGCGTGACGTCGGGGTGGTAACGCAGGCCGCCCTTGCCGGGGCCACGCGACAGGCTGTGCTGCACGCGATAGCCCTCGAAATGCGCCACGCGGCCATCGTCGAGTTCCACCGGCACGTCGACGATCAGCGCCCGCTTCGGGCGCGTCAGCGTGCCGACCCAGCGTTCCAGGTCACCGAGGTAGGGGCGGACGCGATCGACCTGCGCCAGGAAAGTGGTCCACGGACTGCGTTCGTCGTCGGGCCGCACATAGCTCAGGCGTGAGTCGCAATCCGGCAGCATGCTCAGTCCGTGAGGATGGTCTTGGTCTCAGTGTACGCCAGGAAGTTCTCCGGACCGCCCTCGCGGCCGATGCCCGACTGCTTGAAGCCTCCATAGGGCGCCATGAAATCCATGCGCAGGCCGTTCTGCCCGACGCAGCCGGTGCGCAGCTGGCGCGCCACGCGGTACGCCTTGTCGGCATCGGGCGTGAATACCGCGCCATTCAGGCCGTAGATGGAATCGTTGGCGATGCGGATGGCATCGGCTTCGTCCTCGCAGGCGATCAGCGAGATCACCGGCCCGAAGATTTCCTCCTGCGCGATCACCATGCGGTTGTCGACATTGGTGAACAGCGTCGGTTCGAAGTAGAAACCCTTCGGAAGATGCGGCGGACGACGGCCGCCACAGGCCAGCTTCGCGCCCTGCTCGATGCCCTTCTGCACATAACCCTCGACGCGCTCGAGCTGCCGGCGCATCGCCAGCGGCCCCATCTGCGAGGCCGGGTCATTCGGGTCGCCGACACGGATGCGCCCCATGGCCTCGACGATGGCCGCGGCCAGTTCGTCGTGGCGATGACGCGAGACAATCACGCGGCTGAGCGTGGCACACACCTGTCCGGTCATCGTGCAGATGGTGCCGGTGAGGATGGCGGCGGCCTGGTCGATGGGGAAATCATCGAGCACCAGCGCGGCCGACTTGCCGCCGAGCTCGAGCGTGACGCGGGCGATGCGTTCACCGCAGACACTGGCGATGCGCCGGCCGGCAGCGGTGCTGCCGGTGAAGCCGACCTTGTCGACACCCGGGTTGCGCACCAGGTGATCGGAGGCCTCACGGTGCGCGGGCACCAGGTTCAGCACGCCCGGCGGCAGGCCGACTTCTTCTGCGCACTCGGCGATGATGTAGGCCTCCAGCGGCGTCTCCGGTGCCGGTTTCATGATCACGGTGCAGCCGGCCACCAGTGCCGGCGCGATCTTCTGCGTCATGATGGCGTAGGGCGCATTCCACGGCGCGATGGCCGCGACCACGCCGACCGGCTCGCGCACGATGATGGCCTTGCCCGCGCCCATCGAGGCCGGCTGCCGGGTCTCGAATGGATAAGTGTTCGCGAGGCTGGCGAAGTAACCCAGCTGGAAGGTGCCACCACCGGTGACATTCGGGGCGAAGCTGGCCAGCCCCCCCATCTGCTGCGTCCAGGCCGCCGCGAGTTCCGCGTGGCGGGCCTCGAGCCGGCTGGCGAGCTCAGCCACCTTCGCGCCGCGCTCGGCGTGCGTCAGGCCCGGCCAGGGACCGTTGTCGAATGCATCACGCGCTGCAGCGACGGCGCGATCCATGTCGACCTCGCCGGCCTCGGCGACCCGGGTGAAGACCTCTTCGGTGGCGGGATTCACCAGTTCGATGCGACCACCGGCGGCTGGCGCCACCCAGCGGCCGCCGATGAAGAGCTGTTCGCGGTTGCGGATATTGATCACGCCGGACATCTGTTTTCCCCCGATGGCGAATGCCGAAGTCTAACGCCGCAACAACAAGGGACGTTCAACTTCTGCCGCAGTCAATCACGGACCCATCGATGCGACATGCGAACCGCATCATTTAAAGAACCGTCGGAATCATCCTATATAAGTGTGCAGGCAGCGACACGTTGACCCTCTCCGCCGCACTGCGCATCGTGCACGCAGATCCTTTTCGATTCGAAGGACTGCGACTTGATACCCCGACGACTGGCAGGTCACATCACGCTGGCACTGTCGCTGGCCCTGCTTGCCATTCCGGCTGCGGTTCTCCTGGGACGCAACATGCGTTCCGACCCCGCCCCCTCCACACCCGTTGAACTCGCCGAAATCATTCCCGACGTTGAGAAGGAAGTGATCGCGGACGGCTTTGACGCCGACGATGTGGTGGAACTGGCACGGCGACTGGCGAGCGAACCACACCGCCCTCCCGGGCCGATCACGCCCGGCCTCGAGAAGCTCGGCTACGACCAGTACCGCGACATCCAGTTTCCCCCCGAGCGCGCCTTCTGGTCGGATGCGGGCACACCCTTCCGCCTTGATGTGCTGCCGGCCGGTTCCCTGTACACCACGCCGGTGCGGGTCTCGGTGATCGAGGACGGCGAGGTGCAGGACATCCTGCCAGCGCCGGGCATGTTCGACCTCGCGCCGAATTTCCCCGACGCGCTGCGTGACCAGCCGCTGTCCCTGTCCGGCTTCCGCGTGCGTGCGCGGCTGAACACCAATTCCTACTGGGACGAGTTCCTGGTCTTTCAGGGCGCCACCTACTTCCGCGCCGTGGGCCGCGGCCAGAACTACGGCCTGTCGGCGCGCGCGCTGGCGCTGCGCACCGGCGAGCCCGAGGGTGAGGAGTTCCCGGTGTTCACGCACTTCTGGATCGAGAAGCCGAAGCGCAACGCGCGTTCGATCACGGTGCATGGCCTGCTGGAAAGTCCGTCGGTCACCGGCGCCTACCAGTTCGTGGTCTCCACCGGCCGCGAGACGCGCATGGACGTGAAGTACACCCTGTTCCCGCGCACCGACCTGCGCAGCGTGGGCATCGCGCCGCTGACCTCGATGTTCCTGTTCGACACCAGCAACCGCTCGCGCTTCGATGACTTCCGGCCGCGCGCGCATGATTCGGACGGACTGATGTTCATCACCTCGAGCGGCGAAGAGGTATGGCGGCAGCTGGCCAATCCCACCACGCTGCAGCTGTCCTCGTTCACCGCCGAGCGCCCGAAGGCCTTCGGCCTGATGCAGCGCGCGCGCCTGTTCGCCGACTTCCAGGACCTGGAGGCCAATTACGAGCGGCGTCCCAGCGCCTGGGTGGAGTTCCCCGACGAGGAGAACGGGCCGCAGCGCGGCGCGCTGAAACTGGTCGAGATCCCGACCCGCTCCGAGGCCAATGACAACATCGTGGCCTTCTGGCAGCCGGCACAGGTGCTGCCCGCCGGGCAGCCCTTCTCCGGAAGTTATCGCGTCACCTGGACGGCCGAATCGCTCATCGAGCGCGAACTGGGCCGGGTGGTGGCCACCCGCATCGGCGCGAACATGCGCGGTGACCGCAAGCTGGTGGTGCTCGACCTGGCCGGCGCCGGCACCTCGGAGGAAGACCTGACCCTGGAGGTCAGTTCTTCGGCCGGCACCGTGTTCAACCCGATCGTGCAGAAGAATCCGGCCATCAACGGCCTGCGCGCCCATTTCGAGTTCGATCCGGCCGGCGCAACGATGATCGAGTTCCGCGCCGTGGTGCGCAAGGACGAGGAGCCGGTCAGCGAGACATGGCTGTATCGATGGACGGCCAGCTAGCCGTCCGCGCCATGCTGCCGGGCGCCGGGCATCGCGGCGCGATGCCCCCGCCTGCACCGCTGGACATGCCGGTGCAGGACCTGCGCGCGCGGCCGCCACTGCGCTTCCCGGAGCAGATCGACTTCCGCGCCGTGTTCGCACGCGCCATCACGCTGTCGGGAACCATCGCCATCGTCGCCTACGGCGTCAGCGAGATGATCGGCATCGTGCGCAACGACGACATGACGTTGCTGCAGACCCTGATGATCGTGTTCTTCGCGCTGACCCTGGCATGGATTGCGCAGGCGGCCGCCTCGGCCGTGGCGGGCCTGCTGCCGCAGCGGCGCCCGCCGCTGGCGCCGGCCGATGAAGTCGCGCAGGCGCGCACCGCACTGCTGATGCCCATCTACAACGAGGATCCGCTGCGCACCACCGCGGCACTGCAGGCCATGGCCGAGGAACTGCACGCCGCCGGACATGCGCAGGGATTCGAGATCGTGGTGATTTCCGACTCGACCCAGCCGGATGCGTGGATCCGCGAGTCGCTGGCGATCGCGCGCCTGCGCGAGGCGCTGCAGGGAAAAATGCCCGTGTGGTATCGCCGGCGCTGGCGCAACATCGGCCGCAAGGCCGGCAATGTGCAGGATTTCGTCGAACGCTGGGGCGCGCGCTACGACTACATGGTGGTGCTCGACGCGGACAGCCTGCTCACCGCCGACACGCTGGTGACGCTGGTGCGCGCGATGCGCGCCGACCCGCAGCTGGGCCTGCTGCAGACCGTGCCGCTGCTGGTGGGCCGCTCCTCGCTGCTGGCGCGCCTGCAACAGTACGCCGGCCGCATCTATGGCCCGCCGATCGCGCGTGGCGTGGCCGGCTGGTCCGGCGACGATGGCAACTACTGGGGCCACAACGCCATCATCCGCGTGGACGCCTTTGCCTCCAGCTGCGGCCTGCCCGAACTGCGCGGCCGCCGCCCCTTCGGCGGCCACATCCTGTCGCATGACTTCGTCGAGGCCGCCTTGCTGCGGCGGCGCGGCTGGAAGGTGCGCATGATGCCCGGGCTGGAGGGCTCCTATGAAGAAAGCCCGCCGACGCTGATCGATCTTGCGGTGCGCGACCGACGCTGGGCCCAGGGCAACCTGCAGCATGTGAAGGTGGTCGGCGCCGCAGGCCTGGGCATGCCCAGCCGCCTGCATTTCACCTTCGGCATCATGAGTTACGCCGCATCGCCGCTGTGGCTGGTGATGCTGATGCTGGGCTTTGCGCTGTCGGTGCAGGCCGGCCTGCACAATCCCGAATATTTCCCGGCCGAGTTCCAGCTGTTTCCGAACTGGCCGCGGTTCGACGCACCGCGAATGCTCGACCTGTTCATCTTCTGCCTGGGCGTGCTGCTGGTGCCGAAGGTGCTGGGGTTCCTGCGGGCGTTCTTCTCCTTCCGCATGCACCGCGCGCTGGGAACCATCGAAATGCTGGCCAGCACGGTGGTGGAACTGCTGCTCTCGGCGCTCTATGCACCGGTGCTGATGCTGATGCAGAGCCGTTCGGTGGCCGAGGTGCTGCTGGGCCGCGATTCCGGCTGGTCCTCGCAGCGGCGCGACGAAGGGCAAGGCAGCTGGGGCGAAGCGGTCCGCATCCACTGGGGGCACACCCTGGCCGGCATCCTGCTGGCGGTGCTGTTTGCATGGCTGGCGCCGCCGCTGCTGCCCTGGCTGTCGCCGGTGCTGGCGGGCATGCTGCTGGCCATCCCGCTGTCACGGTTCAGTGGCAGCGCGGCCATCGGTCGCGGGCTGGCGCGCATGGGCATCCTGTGCACACCCGAGGAAGAATCGCCGCCGCCGATCGTGCAGCGGCGCGACGCGCTGTTGGCTGCATCAGCTCCGCTGCCGGAGCATGGGCTGCGCGCTCTGGCGGAGATTCCGGAGTACCTGTCCACCCATCTGCACATCAATGGGCCGGCGCCGACGCCGCCACGCGGACTGCCCGACGCGGCCCGGCTGACCGCGGCGCAGAAACTGTCGGATGCAACAAGCCTTCCGGAAGCGCTGGGCTGGCTCGATACGCAGGAAAGCATCCGGGTCGCGGCCGAGCCGGAGCTGCTGACCCGCCTGGCGGAACTGGCGCAGCAGCGCTGACCGCTGCGCCTGCGTCAGCTCACCAGGGATTACGGTGCATCAGCCGACCCGCGACCAGGCCGATCACGGCAGCCGCGCCGGCTGCCACGGCAATGGCCATCCACGGATGGTCGTGGACATAATGGTCGGTGGTATCGATGCGGCGCGATGCCTGCTTTCGTGCCCGGCGGATGCCCTTGTCGAGGCGTCCGCGGAAACGGGCGAAGTCGGCGGTTCCGGCATCCATGGCGCGGCGGGTGCCACGCGAGATCTCGCTTGCCAGGGTCATGGGTTTCTCCTTCTTCATTGCATGACCCCATGCTGCCCGGCCGATGTACTCCCACGTATCGGGAGGGCCCTCCCGCACTTGTAAGACTCGCCCCGCAGCAAACGCCGGTATCGCAGCCCCGGGGGATCTGGTATTCCATGCCCCATGGGCCTTCCGGTGCAGCACCAGGACCGATCAGGCGGTGGCGTCTTTTTCATCGACGAGGGCGGCGTGCGGGTTGCCGAGATGACCTACCAGCGCCTTGCCGACGGCCAGATCCTGATCGACCACACCTTCGTGGACCCGAAACTGCGCGGCGGCGGTGTGGCCCGCGGGCTGCTGGATGCCGCGGTGGCCTGGGCGCGTGCCAACGGCATCCGCATCAGCGCCAGCTGTTCTTATGTGATCCTGCAATTTGCCCGCGATCGTTCGCTGCGCGACGTGCAGGCCTGACCGGCGCTATGCGAAGGGGGCCGGGGCACGGAACCAAGTGACCCCGGGGCCCGTCTTATCTCCATTACACTAGCAAGGTTGCGTGGCCGGCGGCTGCGCGACGCGAATACCGCGTGACCGAGGTTTGGGGGTAGTAATGCGCAAGAGCGGGGCTTTTTTCCGATCCACGACCAGGCTTGCCGGCAGCGTGCCGCTGCTGTTGCTGGCACCAGGGCTGGCCCTGGCGCAGGCCGCCTCGCCCCATACGGGCTCCCCGGAGGCACTCACCAGGCTGGTCGATGACTACTGCGTCAGCTGCCACAACGCCGAGGACTGGGCGGGCAGCCTCGCCATCGACACGCTCGACCTGAAGCAGGTCGACCAGGAACCCAAGGTCTGGGAGACCACCATCAACAAGCTGCGCGGCCGCCTGATGCCGCCGGCCGGACAGAAGCAGCCCTCGCAGGCTGATGTCGATGCCGTGGTGGGTTTCCTCGAAACCTCGCTCGACACCTCCGCGAAGAACAAGGTGGGCCACGTGCCCATCCAGCGCCTGAACCGCAATGAATTCGCCGCCACGGTGAAGGAACTGATCGGCGTCGACATCGACGCCCGCCAGGCGCTGCCCACCGAGGTGGAGGTGGAAGGCTTCAGCAACATCGCCGAGAACCTCGGCGTGTCGCCGGCCTTCATGGAGCAGTACCTGTCGGCCACGCGCCGCGCCGTGCGACTCGCCATCGGCGAGCCGGTGCCGAAGATGGCCAAAGTGTTCATCCCCGCCAATGTCGGCCGCCCGACGGCCTATCCGCTGGGCACGCGCGCCAACGCGAACGCCGGCGGACGCGGCGCGGGCATGACCTTCACGCATGTGTTCCCGGCCGATGGTGAATACCGCGTCAATGTCACCGAGGAAGACAACGTCGACATCGGCCTGTATCCGCGCGGTGCCGAGAACCCGGCCACCATGGTCATCCTGGTCGATGGCGTGGAAGTGGGTCGCAAGGAGATCGGCGGCGGGGAATGGCTCGACATCGCCGACCGTGATGGCGCCGATGGCAAGGACGTGATCCTCAAGATGATCTCCACCCCCATCCAGGTGAAGGCCGGCCGCCGCGAAGTGGTGGTGACCTTCATCGACCGGGCGCGCGCGCTGTCGAATGACTCGGCCGGCGGCGGTGGTTTCGGCGGCGGCGGCCGCATCAACAACATGCCGATCATCCAGACCGGCATCGAGATCGAGGGCCCCTTCCAGCCGAAGGGCCTGTCGATGAACGAGAGCCGCGCGAAGATATTCGTCTGCCAGCCGAAGAAGCCGGCCGATGAACGCCCCTGCGCCGAGCAGATCGCGCGCAACATGGCCACCAAGGCCTTCCGCCGTCCGGTCAATGACGCGGACGTGCAGTACCTGATGAAGTTCTACGAGGATGGCCGCCAGGAGGAAGGCGGATTCGACGCCGGCGTGACCGAACTGGTCACCGCCATCCTGTCGAGCCCGGACTTCCTCTACCGCGCGATCCCGGCGCCGACGACCCCGGGCGAGCCCCGCAAGCTCACCGACCTGGAACTGGCCAGCCGCCTGTCGTTCTTCCTGTGGAACACGGTGCCGGATGCGCAGCTGCTTGACCTGGCGACCAAGGGCCGCCTGTCCGATGAAGCGGTGATGAACGCCCAGGTCGACCGCATGCTGAAGGATGATCGCGCCCGGGCGCTGATCGAGAACTTCGCCCTGGCCTGGCTGAACCTCGACGAGCTCGACCAGGTGGATCCCATCGACCGGTCCTTCACGCCGGCCGTGCGCGAGAACTTCGAGACCGAGATCCGCCTGTTCCTCGCCAGCGTGCTGCTGGAGAACCGCAGCGTGGTGGACCTGCTGGATGCCGACTGGACCTTCCTGAACCAGGACCTGGCGCAGTTCTACGGCATCAACAATGTGCGCGGCCCTGCCTTCCGCCGCGTGAAGCTCGACAACCCGAACCGCCACGGCCTGCTGGGCAAGGGCGCGGTGCTGCTGCGCACGTCCTATGCCGACCGCACCTCGCCGGTGGTGCGCGGCGCCTGGGTGCTCGAGCGCATCATGGGCACGCCGCCCACCCCGCCGCCGCCGGGCGTCGAGACGGACCTTTCGATCCATGATGGCGATGCCCCGACCACCATCCGCCAGCGCCTCGAGGTGCACCGGCAGAACCCGACCTGCATGGGCTGCCACGGCCTGATCGATCCGCCCGGCCTCGCGCTGGAGAACTTCGACAACACCGGCCGCTGGCGCGATGTCGATGCCGCGGCGCGCGTCGCCATCGATGCCTCCACCGAACTGTCGAGCGGCCTGAAGCTCAACGGCCCGGTCGAACTGCGCAACTTCATCCTCAGCCGCGAAGACCAGTTCCCGACCACCGTGACCTCGCGCCTGCTGATGTTCGCGCTGAACCGCGAGATCGAATACTTCGACATGCCGGTGGTGCGGCAGATCGTGCGGGACGCCAAGGCGGACAAGTACCGCTTCAACACCCTGGTGAAGGGTGTGGTGAACAGCATGCCGTTCCGTCACCAGGGACCGGACGAACACGGCAATCACAGCCTGGCCCAGACTCGTTGAGGGAGAAGCAGCAATGGCCCATTTCCTGACCAAGAAGCACCTTTCACGTCGTGCAGTGCTGCGCGGAGGCGGTGTCGCGCTGGCCCTGCCGTTCCTTGACGCCATGGTGCCGGCCGCCACGGCACTGGCGCAGACCGCGGCCGCGCCGAAGCTGCGTGCCGGCTTCTTCTACCTGCCGCACGGCGCGATCATGAACAACACGCCCTACGGCAAGGAAGTCGACGGCTGGACCTCCACCGGTTCGGGCGCCAACTTCACGCTCGGCCGCACGGTGTCGCCGCTCGAGCCGTACAAGCAGTACCTGACCACCTTCGAGAACATCGAGAACACCGCGCCGAACAACTCGGTGCACGTGCTGAACCCGGCCACCTGGCTGTCGTGCGTGCGTCCGGACACCTCGGCCAAGGGCCCGAGCCTGGGCATCACGCTGGACCAGCTGATCGCGCAGCGCATCGGACAGGAAACCGCCCTGCCCTCACTGGAGCTGGCTTCCGAGACCACGGTGCAGATTGCGGCCGGCAACGGCGGCTTCTATGCCGTGACCACGTCGTATGCGGCGCCGAACAAGCCGCTGCCGATGGAATACAACCCGCGCAAGGTGTTCATCCAGCTGATGGGCGAGGGGGACACCGCCGCCGAGCGCGAGGCGCTGCTGCGCAAGAACGCCAGCATCCTCGACATGATCGCCGACCGCACCAACTCGCTGAAGAAGCAGCTGGGCCCGAGCGACCAGCGCGCGCTGTCCGACTACCTCGAGACCGTCAACGAGCTGGAGCGCCGCGTGAAGATGGCCGGCTCGCGCGACATGGGCGACATGGTGGTGCCGGATGCGCCGGTGGGCGTGCTGGATGACTTCGACCAGCAGCTGACGCTGCTGTTCGACCTGATCGCGCTGGCCTACCAGGCGGACCTGACCCGCGTGGCCACTTTCGTGATGGCCGCCGAGGGCACCGACCGCCCGTATCCGAACGTGAACGTGTCCGGCGGCTTCCATCCGGTCAGCCACCACACCAACACCCGCGAGCGCATCGAGGAACTGCTGCGCATCCAGCGCTACCACATGGAGCGTTTCGCCGGCTTCATCAAGAAGCTGGCCGACACCAAGGAAGGCGATGGCAGCGTGCTCGACCACTCGCTGTTCCTGTACGGCTCGAACATGGGCAACAGCAACGCCCACGACAACTACCCGCTGCCCGAGATCGTCATCGGCGGCGCCAACGGCCGGCACAAGGGTGGCAAGAACCTGACGCTGCCGGAGCGCACGCCGCTGGCCAACCTGCACCTGTCCTTCCTGGACAAGCTGGGCATCGAAGAGGAGAAGTTCGGCATCAGCACCGGACGCATTGCAGAACTGTGAACAACATGTCGAAGACCGATCGTCGCAACTTTCTGAAAGCCGGCATGGGCGGCGTCCTCGGCCTCGCGGCCGTGCCCATGCTGGGCTCGCTGGCGGGCTGCCAGAGCCAGCCGGCCACACGCGCCAGCCGCATTTCGCTGCAGACCCAGGCCCTGACCCCGCGCGTGCGCGTGGTCAGCGGCGCGCCCGGCAACGTGGTGGTGCTCGACGCCGCCGACGGCCTGGTGCTGGTCGACAGCGGTTCGGTGGAAGCCGCGCCGGCGCTGCAGGCGCTGCTCGACGGCAATGTCCGCACGCTGATCAACACGCACTACCACGCCGACCAGACCGGCGGTAACGCACTGTTCGGCGCGGCCGGCGCCGAGATCCGCGCCCAGACCATCACCAAACAGTGGCTGGCCGCGCCCTACTGGTCGCCCGCGCAGGACCGCTACATTCCCGCCCCGCCGAAGGAAGCCGTGCCGAAAGTCACCTTCCGCGACAAGGGCGAGATGACCGCCGGCAGCGAGCGCATCGAATACGGCTACCTGCTCGAGGCGCACACCCGCGGTGATGCCTATGTGTTCTTCCGCGACTCCAACGTGCTGATGGCAGGCGACGTGGCTTCGCCGGAGCGCGATCCGGAACTGGACTGGTTCGCCGGCGGCTGGCTCGGCGGCCGCGTCGACGCCATGGACGACCTGCTCGAACTGGCCAATGACGAAACCCGCATCGTGCCCGCATACGGCCCGGTGATGAGCAAGGCCGAACTGCAGGCCGAGCGCGACCTGATGAACCAGCTGTTCGACATCACCGCCGGCATCATGACCAAGGGCGGCAGTGCGAAGGACATGCTCGACCAGGGCGTCATGGACCAGGTGCCGCGCCGGTTCAAGGACCCGTACAAGTTCTTCTACGACATCTCCAAGGGCTACCAGGCGCACTACACGAACGTGGGAGTGAACGTTGTCTAATTCCAAGAACATCGCCCGGGGATTCCGGGCCGCTGCCGCCGCCGCGCTGCTGACCTTCGGCCTGGCCGCGCCCGCGTTCGCGCAGGAGCCGCAGCGCACACTGGTGGACCTGGTGCGCGAAGGCCGCCGCGATTCGGTGCTCGCCGCCATCACCTCGCCGCACGTCGAAGTGAACGTGAAGGCGCCGGACGGCTCCACGCCGCTGATGTGGGCCGCGTTCAATGCCGACCACGAAATGGTCAAGGCGCTGCTTGATCGCGGCGCCAGGGCCAATGTGACCAGCAAGTACGGCGCCACCGCGCTGGGCGAGGCAGCCAGGCTCGGTGACCTCGAACTGGTGCGCATGCTGCTGGATGCCGGCGCCGACGTCGATTCGCCCAACCTCGACAACCAGACCGCGCTGATGACGGTGCTGGCCGCCGGCAACTTCACGCCGAACCACCTGGCGATCGCGAAGCTGCTGATCGAGCGCGGCGCCAACGTGAAGGCCATCGAGACCTTCCGCAACCAGACCGTGCTGATGTGGGCCGCCGCGGCCAACCAGCCGGAGATCGTCGACCTGCTGCTGGCCAAGGGTGCGAAGGAGCAGGTGAACCTGCGCGCAAAGCACGATGACTGGGCGCGCATGATCACCTCCGAGCCGCGCGCGCAGTTCGGCAGCCGCCACACCGGCGGCCTGACCGCGCTGCTGTATGCCGCGCGCTCCGGCTGCCTGCGTTGCGCGCAGTCGCTGGTCGAGGCCGGCGCCGACGTGAACCTGCCCAATCCCGATGGCATCACGCCGCTGATCAACGCGCTGGACAACCGCCGCTTCGACATGGCGATGTACCTGCTCGACAAGGGCGCCAATCCGCATACCTGGGATTACTGGGGACGCACCCCGCTGTACACCGCGGTGACCATGAACGTGGCCGCCGGTGGCGGCCGCGGGTTCGGGGGTCCGGGTGGTCCCGGTGGGGCGGCTCCCGGTGCGCCGGCTGGCGCGCCCGGCCGGGGTGGCCCGGGCGGCCCCGGCGCCGGTGCGCCCGCCGCGCCGGCGGTGACGGCCATGCAGGTGATCGACCGCCTGCTCGACATGGGCGTCGACACCAACCACCAGCTGACGCAGAAGCGTCCTTATGGCTCCGGTGGCGGCCGTTTCGAGCAGTACGACCGTCGCGGCGGCACCGGTCCGCTGATGATCGCGGTGATGAACAACGACCACGAAGCCATCGATGCGCTGCTGGCTCACGGCGCCGAGGTCGACCTGCGCAACACCTTCCAGATGACGCCGCTGATGATCGCGGCCGGCATGAGCGGCACCGGCCGTGCCATCGGCGGTCCCGGTGGTGGCGGCGGCGCCGACCAGACGCGCACGGCGCGCACCATCGAGATGCTGCTGGACGCCGGCGCCGACATCAACGCGCAGGTGCTCGACAGCCATACGAAGACCGCGGTGCTGGTGTCCTACGTGCAGGGTCGCGACCAGGAAGGCAAGACCGCGCTGATGGCGGCGGCCGAGGGTGGTCGTGACCGCATCGTGAAGCTGCTGCTGGACCGCGGCGCCGATCCACACATCAAGGACGCTACCGGCAAGACGGCGCTGGACTTCGCGCAGCCCGCCGCAACGGGTCCGGGTGGAGCGCCCGCCGCCGCAGCGCCCGCTGCGGCCCAGGGCCAGGCGCCGGCGGCAGCCGCACCCGCTGCGGGTGGGCCCGGCGCCCCCGGCGCCGGCGCCGGCAACGCCCGCGCCGCCATCGTCGAGATGCTGCGCGAGCGCATGAACGGCCCGCGCGGCTGATTGCACTCCCGGTGCCTGCTTCCTGCAGGCACCGGATGGCCCGCCTCGGACAGGCAGGCTTTCTCATCCCGGCCGGTTCCCCGGCGAGACGTCCCCTCAGTCCTGCAAAGAGGTCCGCGCCGGTTCCTGGCGCAGCGCCGCCTCGATCTCCCCGCTCCCCGGCGTGCCCGCCTGCAGCGCCTGCTGCAGCTTGCGCATGTAGTCCTCGCGCCGTTTCGGCGGCAGCATGGGTTCGTTCGGGTCCACCACCGTGTCAAGCAGCGCCGGACCTTCGGCTGCCAGCAGTTCATCCAGCGCCTCGCCCACTTCCGAAGGTGAGGTGATGCGGCGCGCACGCACACCGCAACCCCGCGCGATCTGCGCGAAATCCATCGGCGCCAGGTCGCAGGCAAACTCGGGATTGCCGAGGAACAGCATCTGCTCCCACTTGATCTGTCCCAGCACGCCGTTGTTGATGACGATGATCTTCACCGGCAGGCGATAGCGCGCGCAGGTGGCCAGTTCCGCAAGGCTCATGCCCAGCCCGCCGTCACCGACGACGGCCACGACCTGCCGGCCCGGAAAGGCCAGCGCCGCGGCGATGGCATAGGGCACGCCAGCACCCATCGACGCCAGCGTGCCGGAAACGGCGAAACGCTGGCTGCCGCGGATCTGCAGGTATTGCGCCGCCAGGCCCGTGTTGTGGCCGCAGTCGGTGGCGACCAGGGCGTCATCGCCCAGGCGACGGTCGAGCTCGTACACCACCCGCTGCGGTTTCATCGGCTCGCCGGGACGGCGGGCGCCGGCGGCCAGCGCCTCCAGCCATTCGGCCTTCCACTGGCGCACCTGCTTCAGGAAATCATGGTCGGTGTTCATGGTCAGCGCGTCATTGAGCCTTGCCAGGCTGGCGCGCGCATCGCCGACGATGGCGGCGTCCACCGGGTAGCGCAGGCTGATGCGCGCCGGATCGCTGTCGATCTGCACCACCTTCGCCTGGCCCGGCGACGGGTAATACTCCACATAAGGGAAGCCGGAGCCGACGATCAGCAGCGTGTCGCATGCGGCCAGCGCCTGCTGCGAGGGACGGGCGCCCAGGTAACCCACGCCGCCGGTGACGGCAGGATGCACGTCGGGCACCACATCCTTGCCGAGCAATGCCTTGGCGATCGGCGCGCCCAGCAGTTCGCTGGTGCGCAGCAACTCGTCCGCCGCGCCGCGCGCGCCCTGCCCGGCGAGGATCACCACGCGACGGCCGAGGTTCAGGATGCGCGCTGCCTCGGTGATGGCCGCCGCATCCGGCTGCAGTGTGGCCGCCGCCGATTGCGTGGACGGCTCGACCTTGTGGCGCGGTGAAGGCTCATCCTCCGCCAGTTCCTGCTCCTGCACGTCCACCGGGATCGCCACATGTGCCACGCCACGGCGCGCCAGCGCCGTGCGACAGGCCAATGACACGCCACCCTGCACATGTTGCGCCCCATGCAGCGCCACGCTGTATGCCGCCACGTCCTGGAACAGGCGGGTATGGTCCACGTCCTGTTGTGTATCGGTGCGCGCCAGGTCGTGGTAAGGCAGGCCGGTGATGGCCAGCACCGGCGCGCGATCGAAACGCGCGTCATACAGTCCATTCAGCAGGTTGATGCCGCCGGGCCCGGTGGTGGCCAGGCATACCCCGAGGCGACCGGTCCACTTCGCATGCGCGCAGGCCATGAAGGCTGCGGCCTGCTCGTGCCGCGCCTGGACAAAGCGGATGCGGTCCTGTCGCGTGCGCAGCGCTTCGACGATGCCGTTGATGCCATCACCCGGCAGGCCGAAGAGGGTATCCACGTCCCACTCGATCAATGTGTCGACCAGGACGTCGGCCGCGCGACGTGTATCACTGGCGGGCATGCAGCCTCCTTGTCAGCAGCTGGCGGAAAGCGTGGCGGAAAAGGCCGTGGCGCCGATGGCGGCCATCGACAGCACGGTGATGCCGCCGGCCATGAAATGGCGCATGCGTGCACTGTCATCCCCGGCATTGGCGGGACTGCGCACCCGGCTCAGCGCCCGGTAGAGCAGCGCCACGCAGCCGGCCAGTGCGGCAAGCTGGATCAGCAGCACCAGCGATGATGGTGCACAACCGCGCGCGCCGATCAGCGCCAGCAGGGCCACGCTCGCCAGCCAGATCAACGGCCCGCCGAACAGCCACAACGCCTGTTTCATCGTCTGCTCCGGGAGGCATCCGGATCAATCCGCGGCAGGGGCCGCTGCGCAGGGCCTGAGATGACCTCGCCATCGGTGGAAAAACGCGAGCCGTGGCACGGGCAATCCCATGTGCCCGCCGCGCCATTCCAGCGCACCAGGCATTTCAGGTGCGTGCAGACCGCGGAATGAATGCGCAGATGGCCGTCATCGCCACGGTAGACCGCGCAAGTCCCTTCGGGCAGGGAAACGATGCGCCCCTCGCCGAAGGGCACGGCCGCCAGTTCCTTCTGGTGCCCGCCGAGACGATCCGCCAGCAGGTACCGCGGGTAATCAAGATTCTCGCGCACGTACCGCCACAGCCCGCCGTGGAAGGGCTTGCGATCCACGCGCAGCAGTTCCGCCCAGGGACTGGCCCGGCCCTGCATGCAGTCACGCGCCATCAATGCGGCCAGCGTGCCGAAGGTGAAGCCATTGCCGGCAAAGCCGGTGGCAATGAATTCACCCGGCGAATGCTCGCCGATGAAGGGCAGTCCATCATCGGTTTCGATCACCTGCCCCAGCCAGCGGCGTGTCACCTCCGCGCCGGGCAGCCGAACCTGCAGCCGCGCCTCCAGTTTCTCGAAGGCATGCGCGTCGTTCTCCTGTCCGGTCTTCGTGTCCGCGCCACCGAAGATCACCAACTGGTGATCATCGCGCGGTTCGATGCGCAGGTATTCATAGGGATCGGTGGTATCCCAGAACAACGCATCGGTGAGGGTGTCCGGGGGCACACGCGCGCCCAGCACATAGGTGGTGTAGAGCGACAGCTTGGTCTGGAACAGGCCGGCACGCAGCGCGCCCACGCTGCCTGCCAGCGGGTTGTGGGTGGCCATCACCACGAATCCGCAGGCAATCTCCGGACCATGTGCGGTCACCACGCGTCGCGGGTCCTGCTCCACGGACTGCATCGCGGTGTGTTCGAACACCTGGCATCCCCTGTCCGGCAGCACGCGCATCAGCGCGGCCAGGTAGCGACCCGGATCAAACGTGGCCTGGTTGCCGAAACGCACGCCAGGAACCCCGAGATGCGGCACGCGTGGCAGGAACGCCGCATCAAACCCGAACCGGGCGGCGAGGTTCGCGTCCTCGCGCAGTCCTTCCAGTTCGTTGCGGCGCGCGCCACGCCCGGCTGCATCGATGGGCACATGCAGATAGCCGGGAACCCGTCGCAGGTTGCAGTCGGCGCCGACGGCGGCCGCGATGTCCTCGATGCAGTCGATGGCCGCGGCCCCGCCTTCCCAGATGGCGCGCGCGCCATCCTCGCCGAAATCGCGGACCAGTTCATACAGGCGCGCGTCGGTGACACAGGTGAGATGCGCGGTGGTATGGCCACTGTCCGCCTGTCCCACCTTGCCACGCTCGATCAGCGCCACGCTGAATCCGGCCTCGCACAGCAACCACGCGGTGGTCGCACCGGTCACGCCCGCGCCCACCACCACGACGTCCACCGACAGGTCCCGGTCGAGCATGGGGAAAGCCGGCAAGACATGCTGCAGCCACGGCGAATCGGCCGCGGCCCGCGCCTCCGGCATGTGTCGGGGTTGCGTGGCCATGCACCGAGGATGCGACCGCGGCACAGGGCTGTTATTCCGACGATCCCCCGGATGTGCGTAGGACGCGTCCGGAACTCCCGATGCCAGTGCGCACCTACACCCCCGGGTGCCGGCTTGTGACAGACAGCGCCGCGTCCTTGAAAGACAACCGTCTGGATGACGGATGCAAGCAAGCCGCTGGTGCTGATCACCGGCGCGGCCGGCAACATCGGCCGTTCACTGGCGGAGGCGCTGGGCGACGCCTATGACATCGTCGGACTGGACCGCGCCGGCAAACAGGCGCCCTTTCCACTGGTGCCCATCGACCTGACCGATGCGCAATCGGTTGAAGCGGCCATAGACCAGGTGCGCCGGCAGCATGGATCACGCATCGCCAGCGTCATCCACCTCGCCGCCTATTTCGATTTCAGTGGCGAGGATCATCCCCTCTACCGGCAGGTGAATGTCGAGGGCACGCGCCATCTGCTGCGCGCGCTGCAGAGTCTTGAGGTCGACCAGTTCGTGTACTCCGGCACGATGCTGGTGCACGCACCCGGCCGGCCCGGCGAACCGGTCAACGAGGACACGCCGCTGGCGCCAGCCTGGGCCTACCCGAAGAGCAAGGCGGCCGCCGAGGAAGTGATCCGCGAGGAACGCGGCCGCATCCCGGTGGTCCGGCTGCGGCTGGCCGGGCTCTATGACGAGACCACCTCGGTGCCGACGCTGGCCCACCAGATTGCGCGCATCCACGGTCGCGACTTCCAGAGCCATTTCTATGCCGGGCCGCCTTCCTCGGGCCAGAGCATGCTTCATCGCGAGGACATGCTCGATGCCTTCCGGCGCACCGTTGATCGCCGCGCCACATTGCCCGGGGATGTCGCCATCCTGGTCGGCGAACCGGAAGCGCCCGGCTATGGCGTGCTGCAGGATGAACTCGGTTACCTGATCCACGGCAGCGAGGAATGGCCGACCCTGCGCCTGCCGCAGGTGGCGGCGGCCGCCGGCGCCTGGGCGCAGGAAAAACTCGAGCCGGTGATTCCGGACGCGCTGGACCAGGGCGAACAACCCTTCGTGAAGCCCTTCATGATGCGGCTGGCCGATGACCACTACGAACTGGATATCGGCCGCGCGCGCGAACTGCTGGGCTGGACCCCGCGCCACCGCCTGAAGGATGAACTGCCGGCAATGGTGCGCGCGCTGAAGCAGGACCCGGCGCGCTGGTACAAGGCCAACGGCATCACGCCACCGCCGCTGGTCAGTGATGCCTTGCAGGCAGGCGAACATCCGGAGGACCTGCGCCGCCGGCATGAAACCCTTCGGCGGCAACAGCATGGCGAGAACCGCTGGGCGCATTTCGTCAACATCGCGCTGGGCTTGTGGCTGGTCACCCAACCCCCGCTCATCGGCGTGCAGGAACCACTGCTGGCGGCCAGCGAGGTGGCGCTGGGCCTGCTGGTGATCCTGCTCGCCTCCCTGTCGCTTTCCTGGCAGCTCGGCTGGGCACGCTGGGCCACAGCCGGTGTGGGCACGCTGGTGATGGCCGTGCCATTCCTGTTCTGGACGTCCAGTGCCGCCGCCTATCTGTCCGACACGCTCACCGGCGCGCTGATCTTCGGCTTCGCAATCTGCACACGCCCCGAGATCGGCCCTTCCGCGTTGGCGGCGCTGCGCGGTCCGGATTGCCCGCCCGGCTGGAGCTACAACCCCTCGGCATGGACACAGCGGCTGCCCATCGTGCTGGTGGCGCTGATCGGCCTGCAGATCTCGCGCTACCTCGCCGCCTACCAGCTCGGCCACATCGAAGGCGTGTGGGAACCGTTCTTCCCCGGCTCGCCGGAGGACCCGCGCAATGGCACCGAGGAGATCATCACCAGCGCCGTATCCCGCGCCTGGCCGGTGCCGGATGCAGCCGTCGGTGGCTGGACCTATGTGCTGGAGATCCTCACCGGCATCGTCGGCACCCGCGCCCGCTGGCGCACGATGCCCTGGCTGGTCCTGGTGTTCGGCCTGATGATCGCCCCGCTGGGCATCACCTCGATCTTCTTCATCATCATCCAGCCGGTGGTGATCGGCACCTGGAGCACGCTGACGCTGATTGCCGCCGCCGCGGTGCTGGTGCAGATTCCCTACTCGCTGGATGAAATGCTGGCCACACTGCAGTTCATGCGCCGGCGCAGGCGTGCCGGCCGCAGCCTGATGCGCGTATTCCTGTTCGGCGATACCGACGAAGGTGCTCCCCCGGACCACCGCGACGAATTCGCCGCGCGGCCCGGCAGGCTGCTGGCCGGGATGTTCGGAGGCGGCGTGTCGCTGCCGTGGAACCTGGCGGCCGCTGCGCTGGTGGGCATCTGGCTGATGTGCACGCGGCTGACCCTGGGCAGCGAAGGCGGCATGGCCGATGCCGACCATGTGCTGGGCGCCATCGTGCTCACCATCCTCTCGCTGGCCGCGGCCGAGGTGGCGCGGGTGCTGCGGCTGCTGCTGATCCCGGTGGCGCTGGCGCTGGCCATCCTGCCCTTCCTGCACCAGGCGCCGTGGCCGTCGATGATGAACAGCCTGGCCTGCGCCGCCGCGCTGGTCGTGCTCAGCCTGCGCCGCGGCCCGATCAGGGGCCGCTATGGCTCATGGCAGCGCTGGGTGGTGTGATGCCGCCAACCGGATCAGGGAGAACGATTGGCGCGCGGCATGTCCGGCGGCTCCTGGTAACCGTTGCGGTCCAGGCGCAGGTCCGGCCGCAGTCCGCACAGCGCGCAGTTCTCCTGGAAATATTCCGGCTCACGACCGCTGACAGGATTGGTGTAATCGAACCACATCGGCAGGATCGACGGCCATTGCTTCGGCTCGCCGGTGCCGCCACGGAAGTGGATCTCGCGCCGGCCCAGCGCGGCAAGCGGGATATCGACGTTGGCGTTGGCGGACACACCCGCGGGTGCGCGCGACGGACTGCCTGCGGCGGGCGCCGCCGGCGCCGGTCGCGGCGCCGGATCCTTGGCCCTGGCCCACACGCCATCCTTCCACGCCACCGGGGTGATGTAGGGCTCGTCGAGCGTCAGCTCCCAGATGCGCCAGGCGCCGTCCTCAAGCACGTAACGGTCGTGGTACATGCCGCCCCAGAACTGCGCGGCGAAGAAATCACCGGCCTCGCCGACGGTCTTGCCGGTGCGCGGCTGGAACAGGCGGAAGCGTCCCGCGGCCGAACGCCCATCCTCGGACACGCGGATCACCGGCTGCATCAGCCAGTGGTAGGAAATGCCGGCCTGCGTGGTCGGTCCCGGGCCCCGCACGCGCGCGGCGATCAGCCGGTCGCGGCCGATGTGATAGCCCTGGAACGGCGTTTCCTTGAAACCGTCCTTCGCCATGGTGTTGGCCCAGCCGGCATTGTCCATGTCATCCACATAGAAGCCATACGCGGCGGAGATGTTGGCCACGCCGTCATAGGCCACCGAACGCGCCAGGCGCCGGCGGGCTTCAGCCAGGTCGACAGGCTGCGGCCGGCCGCGCGCGATGGCACCGGTCAGCGGCCGCGTGGCGACCTGCCTGGCGGCGCCGGCGGCGCGCACCGCGCGGCCGGTGACCGGATGCGGCGCGAGGAATGCCGGCATCGCAAGACCCGGCGGCGCCGCATCGGCCGCGGGGACGGGCGCGTCGGGCGCATGGGCCCCGGAAGGCGCCGCTTCAACGATGCGGCTCCTGCCCCAGCCCAGGAAGATGTCCGTCTTCATCTGCACGAAGCGGCGCATCTCGCGGATCTTCCACACGCCATCTTCCTTCACGAAACGGTTGTGGAAGGTGGCGATCTCCCACCAGCCCTTCTCCTCGTCGGCCTCGCCCAGCATGCCGAGTTCGATGCCGCGCGCGAAGGCCTCGTTGCCGCCCGGCGCGATGGTGATGATCACGTCGTTCTGCACCCGATCATGCAGCTGGCCATGCGACAGGCCCGCAGGGCCCATGCTGGCCAGCCAGCGACGCACGCCATCCTTGCCGCGCCAGATGCCCTGGCCGCCCACTTCCACCACCCCGTCGTCCGCGAACAGGTCGACCACGTCATCCCACATCTTGCGGTCGGCGTAATAGCCGTACGCGGACTGCAGGTTGCGGATGCGGTCCTCCTCGTTCATCACATCGACGCGTTGCTGCAGTTCGGCCAGCGTGGCGCGGCTGCGCGGAGCGGGACCGGCAGGTGGCGGAATCGGGATGCCGGCTGTTTCCGGCGTGAAATGCTTCGGGATCACCGGCAGGTCGCCGCCACCCCAGTTGGTCCAGCCCGCCTCATAGGGACCATCGAACTGCGGGTGGTAATGCATCGTGCGGATCTTCCACACCCCGCCCTCGCGCACATAATCGTTGACGAAGATGCCGCCCTCGATGCGCGCCAGGCCACGGTGGCCATGGAAGATGATGGCCTGCCAGCGCGCCGTCGCCGATTCGCCATCCTCGGAAAGGTTCACCACCGGCGAGTCGATCATCATCGCCGACAGGCCATCCGCCGCGGCGCCATCGCGTCCGCCGCCATAGCGATGGCGCAGGAATTCCGCGATGGCGGCACCGCCCTTCGCGGTCTGCGCGGGTTTCACGCTGCCGTCGAAGATGAAGCTGCCTTCACGGCTGAACAGCGCGCCGGCTTCCTTCCAGAGCCCGAATTGCGCGTATTGGGCGTAGCTGGCCTGCAGGTTCTTCACCGCGCGCACACCTTCGGCGCGCTCCACATCGCGTGCGAAGGCATCCAGTCCGGCATCGGCCTGCGCCGGCCATGCGGACAGCATGGCCAGCATCGCGCACAGTATTCCCGCGAGGCGTTTCATGTGACTCTCCTGTCCTCTTCCCTGCAATCGGCGGCGTGTCCGCCGCGATCGACCGCGAACCCGTTGCGGCAGAGAATCGGCCAGCGCCAGCTGGCTGTCTACCGCAATCCGGATCACTTCCGCTCCAGACAAGCCAACCACCGCATACCGACATGTACTTCTGGCTGAAACTGCTCCACATCGCCGCGATGGCGGTGTGGTTCACGGGATTGTTCTTCCTGCCGCGCCTGCTGCGCGCGCGCCGGCATGCACCGCGGGACACTCAGAATGAGCGACTCGGACGCGCGCTTTATTTCGGCGTGATGACCCCTGGCGCCGTGCTGACCATTGCGCTGGGCATGCTGCTGCTGGCATGGGGCGCGAATGGCGCATGGTTGCCAGCCAAGCTGGCGCTGGTTTCCATCGCCGTGCTGCTGCACCTGTACTTCGGGCAACGGCTGGTGGACGGGCAGCACGCAGGTTCGCTGCGCGACCTGGTCGATCGGCTGCTGACCTGGCTGCCGCTGCCGCTGCTGCTGGGCATCACCGCGCTCGCGGCCGTGAAGCCGGGCGCACTCCCGCCCCTCGGCCCGATGTGATCAGCGCGGTCCGCTGCGCTCCGCTTCGCCGGCCGCCTGCTGCTCATGCGGATGCGGATAGGTGCCGATGCCGTGGCCGAATGTCAGCGTGCCACCCAGCCAGCCCGCCAGCGCCACCATCATCGCGGTGAGGGTCGACAGGAACAGTCCCCACGGCAATGCCGCCTCGACCGGATCGTCCCAGCGCAAGCGCAGGTTCGCGGCACCCAGCGACAGTGCCATCACTGCGGCGAGCAGATGGGTCCAGCCGGCCAGGCGTTCGCGCACACGGCGCACGAGCAGGAACTCCAGCAGGCCCGCCGCCGCTGCCGCGATTCCGCCACCCACGCCGACCGCAACCAGCCAGAAGGCCACGCGTCCCCAGAACACATCCCCGCTCCACCACAGGGCCAGGTCGGCAAGCGGCGTGGCGGTGAGGAAGGCGATGGGAAACACCACCAGCATGGGATGCAGCGGATGCTTGCCGAGGGCCACGCGACTCTGGGTGGGCTTGTGCAGCATGTGGAGTCCTATATGGCGCAGGGATCGAGCATCAGCATCGGAATCGCGGTGAACACGGTGCCGATGGCGGCGATGCCCGCCAGCAATGCCGTCGCCATGCCGATGAACCGCGTTCGTTGCGTGGCATCCTGGCCGCGGGCCGCGGCAGCGCCCCGCCAGATGAGATGCCCGCGCCAGCCGCACCAGCCGATCAGGGCCAGCGCCAGCACGGCGCTGAGCACCAGCAGCACGGTGAGCAGGTTCAGCCCGCCGGAACCGGCATGGTTCCATCCGGCCCGGCAACCGACCCCGGTCAATGCATAGGCCAGCACGAACCACGCCACCCAGACGATCATCGCCGCGACGACCATGACCAGCGGCGGCCTGCTGCCCGGGCGCATCAGCTTGCCCCCGGGAACAGGAACACCAGCACGACGGCGATCAGCCACAACGCGGTGGTGTAATGCCAGAACCGATGCACGATGCGGAAATCACGCGGGCGCTGCGCATCCGCCAGGCCGGCACGACTGCGCAGCCACAGGTAGCCTGCCATCAGCACGCAGATGCCGGCATGCACGGCCTGGTAGCCCACCAGCACGTGCACGACGGAGGCAAAGGCATGCGTCTGCGGCGCGGACATGGCGGCGAGCAGCAGGCCCTGCATCACCAGCAAACCGCACATGGCGATGCCGGCGACCAGCACGGCAATGCGCGCGCGTGAAGGTCGCGAGGCGGCGTTCAGGCGCAGGGCCCATGCCATCGCCACAGACCCGGCCACGGCAAGCAGCAGGCCCGGCAGCGCCTGCATCACGCCGGGCAACTGCTGCGAGGCGGGTGGCCATTGCGGCGCATGCAGCCACAGGTAGAAGTACGCAAAGACCAGCGAGGCGTACAGCGAGGCATCCACCAGCAGGAATATTGTCGTGCCGGTGAAACCGGGCGCATGGGGACTTGCAGCCTGCGACGGCAGGTTCAGGTCCTCGGCACCTTCCGCCGTCACATGCACGGTGGAAGCAGCCCCGGCATCGCCCGTGGTCCAGCACCAGCGCAGCAGGACGGCCACCGTGCCTGCAAAGGCCAGCGCGGCCGGCAGGTAGAGCCCGGTGATGAACAGTGCCAGCACGATGACCAGGGTGAGCGCCGCCAGCAGCGGCGTCCAGGACGAGCCGGACAACCGGATCACCTGCTGCGGACTGGCGGCGCGCAGGCTGGTGCCCAGGGTCTCGCGCACGCCTCGGGGCGCACCGGCCAGGAATCCGCGCCCGGATTCCACTGCCTCGGCCACCTTCTGTTCCTCCCACAGCGGATCTCGGTGCGCCACGGTGGGAATCGAGGCGAAGTTGTACACAGGGGGCGGCACCGGCATCGCCCATTCGAGCGTGCCCGCGCGCCAGGGATTCGCCGGGCTGCGACGCCCGTGCCGCAGCGCCATGGCCACGTCGATGCAGAAGGCCACCACTCCGATGGCCAGCAGCATCGCCGCCGCTGTGGACAGCAGGTTCAGCCACTGCACCCACGGGCCCAGTTCCGCCGAATAGGTGTAGGCCCGGCGTGGCATGCCCAGCAGGCCGGTGAAGTGCATCGGCAGGAAAGCCAGGTTGAAGCCGATGAACACCATCCAGAACACCATCCGCCCGAAGCCCGCATGCGGCAGGCGCCCGGTGACGTGCGGCAGCCAGTAGTACACGCCGGCGAACAGCGGGAACAGCATGCCGCCGATCAGCACGTAGTGCA
>CAYNEX010000018.1:0-31741 GCA_964396335.1 uncultured Steroidobacteraceae bacterium
GTTCGCAAGCAGGCGGCCGGGATTTTCGCTGGATGGCGCCCGTCGCCCGCCGCCTCCCCGGGGTTGCGCAGGGCGGCCCGCGCAACCCGTCCGCCTCAGCCCTTCAGCACCGTGGCGACCAGCGCCACCAGCGACGCGGCCAGCATGCCAAGCGACGGCAGGGCAGTCAGGGCGAAACCGACCGCGCGCGTGCGCGGATCGCGCACATAGCTGCGGAAGTACAGGAACCGGCCGACGATCCACACCGCGCCGAGGCCGGCCGCCCAGCGTGCATCGATCGTCCAGGCGAACAGCACGATCGCCGGGATGAACATCGCCAGCTGTTCCAGCGTGTTCATCTGCACCCGGTAATAACGCTCGAACATCTCGTTGCCGCTGGTCGCCGGCGCGGGGCAGTTGTAGCGGCCGCGTGCGCGGGCCACCGCGATGCCGAACGCGAAATACTCCAGCAGGGCGATGATGATGACGATGCCGACCCAGGCCATGAGATTCTCCCCTCCAAAGCGCGCAAGGATACTTCGCCGCCCGCTGCGCCGCAGCCGGCTGGACGCTGCCGCATCGGCGTGGCATACCCCGGTCATGCAAGGCAGCCTGACTTACCGCATCGCCGCCGACGCCGTGCTGGTCCTCCACGTGGCGTTCATCGCCTTCGTGGTGCTGGGGCTGCTGTGCATCCTGGTCGGTGGCGCGCTGGGCTGGCGCTGGGTGCGCAATCCCTGGTTCCGCCTGCTGCATCTGCTCGGCATCGGGGTGGTGGTGCTGCAGTCATGGCTGGGCGTGCTCTGTCCGCTGACCATCCTCGAGATGGCGCTGCGCGGGAAGGCCGGCCAGGCCACCTACGCCGGCGGGTTCATCGCCCACTGGCTGGGTGAGCTGCTTTACTTCAATGCGCCGATGTGGGTGTTTGCGGTGGCCTATACGGCCTTCGGCCTGCTGGTGGTCGCTGCGCACTGGCGCGTGCGTCCGCGTCCCTTCGCCCGCAGGCAGTCAACTGTCGCCGTTCATTGATCGTTCGGGCCGGGGGCGCTATACCTCTCCCCATGCGCGCCTCACTGATTGCTTCCGCCCTGCTGCTGGCCATCGGCACCGCAGCCTGCACCAATGATGAATCCGCCACAGCCTCCGCGGAGCCGGTCCCCGGCAAGGTCACGGTCTACCAGGCCGGGCCGCGCGTGGCGCAGTGCGAGCCCGTGGTGCTGACGCCGGCGCAGAGCGCCCTGAAGCTGGGCAATACCGGCGTGAAGCCGCTGAACACCACCTGCGGCCTCATCGAGGATGTGGTCTTCCCGTCCGTCTGTGGCGGTGGCACGCCCGAGATCATCGTGCACGAGATCGACGAGGCCGGCCTTGCGGCGGCCGAAGCGGCGGGTTTCGCCTCCACCGACAAACTGGAGAAATGGCGGCGCGAACCTTGCGCGGTGCACCTGCGGGCCCTGCAGGTTGCGCAGCAGAATCCGTCCTGCAGCGACACCCGCCTGCGTGTGCTCGAGATCCGCCGCGGGGATGAATCCTGGGCATTCCTGGACCAGGCGGACACCAAGTGCAAGGACGCCAGCTACCGGCGCCTGCTGTTCGGGCCGGAAAGCGACCAGCCCCTGTGCACCGACGCCGATACCATCGCCGGCCCGCGCAAGGGCTGCAACGGCGAAGAGGCGCCGGTGCAGATGTTCGAGACCATCACCAGCAATCTCGACAAGAAGGACCTCGGCCTCGGCTCGCGCTACAAGGTTACCGAGATCTTTCCCTGACCAACCGTTGCGCCACGAGTTCCCTGTCGTGGCGCCGACGTATTCCCCTCTGCGACTGCGCACATGGCGACGACGCGCATTGGCGCGCGCGCAACGGCATTCCTGCTGCTGCAGGAACCTCGGGCGTTTCACTGTGTCATAGTGATCAGGCTCGGAGAAAAGCCGTTGCCTCAACAACTATTTTGAGGGGTGCATCGTGAAGTCACTATCCGTGCGTGCCAGTGTTGCCCTGGCCGTCTCCTGTGCAGTTTCCGTATCGGCCCATGCCCAATCGGCCGATGATGATTCCGACTTCTTCGAACTGGAAGAGATCGTCGTCACCGCCACCAAGCGCGAGAGTGGCATCCAGGACATCAGCTCCGCCGTGGCGGCCATCAGCGCGGACCGCCTGATCGATGCGCAGGTGAACAACCTGCAGGACCTGCAGGTGGTGGTGCCGTCGGTGAACTTCGGCAACGATTTCAACCAGGCGAAGATCTTCATCCGCGGCGTGGGCGCGAACACTTCCACCACCGGCAATGCCACCGCCGTGGCGCTGCATGTGGATGGCGCGGTGGTGTCGCGCGCCGAGGCGCAGCTCACATCCCTGTTCGACCTCGAGCGCGTCGAGGTGCTGCGCGGACCGCAGGGCACGCTGTATGGGCGCAATGCCACCGGCGGTTCGATCAACCTGATCACCGCCAAGCCCACCGACGAGTTCGAGGGGTATGGTCGCCTGACCTACGGCAACTACGACGCATTGAACACCGAACTGGCTTTCGGTGGTCCGCTGACCGAGCGGCTGAAGTTCCGCTTCGCCGCCAAGGACGAGAATCGCGGCGGCTTCGGCATCAACCCGGTCAATGGCGCCGATGTCGATGACCTGAACCGCTCGATGGCACGCCTGCACCTGCAGTACGACATCAACGATTCGTTGAGCTACCTGCTCACCGGTGAATATTTCCGCCAGAACGACAGCTCCGGTGCCGTGCATTACCTGCGCGCGTCGTTCCCGGGCGTGGCGCGCCTGGCGCCGCTGGGCGTTGGCGGTTATGCGACCGATCCGCGCGACCTGGCCTCTGAGACGCAGCCGGGCACGAAGACCAAGACCTATGCGGTGACCGGCACGCTGCGCGCGCAGCTCACCGACGCGCTGACGCTGACCAACATCACCAACTTCCGCGACTTCCGCACTTCGCTGTTCCAGGACCTGGACCTGTCGGCGATCCAGGGGCCCGGCACCGCGGCCTATGCCACCACGGTGCAGGAGCGCCGCATCGACAGCAACCAGTTCAGCAACGAGCTGCAGCTGAACTGGCAGAGTGATTACGTCGATGTGGTCGGCGGCCTTTATTACTTCCATGAGCGCCAGTGGCCGATCGACAACGTCGGCCTCGCACGCCGTGACGGCCTGCAGTCGAACATCGACAAGTACAACGACCTGGGCCTGCTCGACCTGGCCTACAAGCTGTGCGGATACGGACCGGAAGGCCTGGACGGCAATGTGCTCGCGCCCAAGCGCGTCTGCACGCTGTCGAACCTCGGCACCCGTGCCTTTGCGGCTTTCGGCGAAACCAATATCAACCTCGGCCTGTGGAATGATTCGCTGTCCGCCTGGACGCTGAAGCTGGGCGGTCGCTACAGCCGCGAGGATGTGGATTCGGCCAACACCTCGGTGGTGATTGCCGCCGGCGGCGCGGGCCCGGTGATCGCGGCCGCGCCGACGATTTCCGGCCAGACCTACACCAACAAGCGCCGCTTCAAGGACTTCACGCCGAACGCCGGCCTGTCCTGGCAGCCCAGCGACAAGGTGCTGGTCTATTACAACTACGCCGAGGGCTTCAAGGCGGGCTCGGGTGAGAACGCGGCCTTCAGCACCACCATCGTCGATCCGGAAACGCTGCAGAACCACGAGGTGGGCGTGAAGTCGACGCTGTTCCAGCGCCGCCTCACCGCCAACCTCGCTGCCTACACCTATGACCTGAAGGGTGCGCAGCTGAACAAGACCATTGCCGGCGGTCCCACCGGCTACCAGACCATCTTCCAGAACGCCGCCTCGACCGAGGCCAAGGGCGTGGAGCTGGAGCTGGCCGGCCTGATCACGCGCGGGCTCACCTGGAGCGGCAGCCTGTCCTACACGGATGCCACCTTCGCGGACTATGAGACGCTCGATCCGCTGAATCCGGCCAACGTAGCGGGCGGCACGCCGTACGACCCGGTGACCAACCCGGATCCGACCGCCTATGGTGCGCCGGGTGGCGGCCCGATCCAGCTGGCGGGCAACCAGGTGCGCAACACGCCGAAGTGGGCCTGGAACCTGCACGCCGAATACATCCTGCCGGTGCCGGTGTTCCGTGGCGGCTCCATTTCGCTGGCCGGCGACGTGTCGCGCCGCAGCCGGGTGTATTTCAGCGAATACGAGCGTGCCATCGAGAGCGCGGCCGGCTACACGCTGGTGGATGCGGCCCTGAAGTACACCTCGGTGGATTCGCGGCTCGACGTGCAGCTGTGGGGCAAGAACCTCGGCGACGTGGACCGCGCCAGCAGCACCTTCGCGCTGGCCACCGGCCGCCTGCTGGGTGTCACCTGGCTGCCGCCGCGCACCTATGGCATGACGGCGACCTACCGCTTCTGAGGCGGTCGCGACGGGAGGGCCGGGCGAAAGCCCGGCCCTGTTTGCCTGTCCCGTCTTTGTAAAGCGGTTTACAATCAACACGCGTTCCCGTTTCGCCGGCCCAGTGCCGGCGATGCGGTTTCAAAGTCTTCGAAAAGACGTCCCGGGGGGGATCATGGAACGAGCAAACAGGTCTTCGATGCGGCCGATGCTGCTGGCGCTGGCGATGGCTGTCTTCACCTTGCCCGCGGCGGCTGCCGGCCAGGGCAAGACGCCGAAAGCGGGCGACAAGATCAAGGACTGCCGCAACTGCCCGGAACTGGTGGTGCTGCCGGCCGGCTCCTTCCTGATGGGCTCGCCGCCCGACGAAGCGGATCGCCGCGACAACGAGGCGCAGCGCCGCGTCACCTTCGCCAGGCCCTTCGCCATGGCCGCAACGCCGGTGACCTGGGACCAGTGGGAAGCCTGCGCGCGCGACAACTGGTGCGAGGTCGAGGCCATCGAGGACGCGCTGCGCCTCAACATGGATGGCACGCGCAACACCGAATACAAGGATTTCGGCCGCGGCACCCGTCCCGCCGTCGGCATGAGCTGGCATGACGCGCAGAAGTTCGTCGGCTGGCTGAACTGGAAGAGCGGCAGTGACGATGCCTACCACCTGCCCAGCGAGGCCGAATGGGAATACGCCGCGCGCGCCGGCACCACCACGACCTTCCCGTGGGGCAACGAGCTCGACTACAACTACGGCAACTTCGGCCTGAAGGCCCGTGGTGAACTGGGCGGCCACGCCGAGGGCCGCGACCGCTGGGTCGGCGAGACCTCGCCGGTGGCCTCGTTCCCGCCCAATGCCTGGGGCCTGTACGACATGCACGGCAACATCTTCGAGTGGACCCAGGACTGCATGGAGAACGATCTCTCCAACGCGCCCACCGATGGCCGCGCCAATACCAACGGCGACTGCACGGTGCGCGTGTTCCGCAGCGGCACGTTCATGAGCAATGCCTACATGCAGCGTTCGGCCCGTCGCGGCGCGCCCTATCCGGCGACCACCCGCGGCCGCAACTACCTGGGCTTCCGCGTCGCCAGGACGCTCGACTAGAGGGCGGCGGACGGGGTGGAACTGCGACACCTGAGATATTTCGTCGCTGTCGCGGAGGAACTGAGCTTCACGCGCGCGGCCCTGAGGCTGCGGACCGCGCAGCCGTCACTGAGCCAGCAGATCCGCAAGCTCGAGGCGGACCTGCAGGTGCAGCTGCTGGAGCGCAGCCACCACCGCGTGGCGCTGACCAACGCCGGCCGCATCTACCTGCAGCAGGCGCGTGACATCCTCGGTCGCGTCGAGAACGCGCGCCGCCTGGCGCGCAAGGCGGCCGAAGGCGAGGCCGGCGAGCTGTCGGTGGGCACCTTCCCGTCGGCCGATGCGCGCATCCTGCCGGCGCTGCGGCCGCTGGTGGCCGAGATGCTGCCGGACCTTCGGCTGATCCTGCACAGCCGTTACGCCGTCGAACCGGTGGCCGGTCTGCTCAGTGGCTCGCTCGATGTGGCCTTCATGCGCGGTCCGGTGGCCGACGACGACCTCGAGGAACTGGAACTGCTGCGCGAACCGCTGGTGATCGTGCTGCCCACGCACCACGCGCTGGCGCAGCGCAGGTCGATCCCGGTGCAGGCGCTGGACGACCTGCCCTGCATCACGCTGCAGCGGTCGCTGTCACCGCCGCTGTATGAAGCAGCCGCCGCGCTGTATCGCGAGGCGAAGATCCGCATGCACGCCGTATCGCGCGCCGACAATGTGCTGGGTCACCTGCAGATGGTGCAGGAAGGCCTGGGTTTTGCGCTGCTGCCCGAATCGATCAGCGCGCTGCTGCCGCCGGGCGTGACCTTCAAGCCGCTGGAGCACGACCCGCGTCCCGAAGTGAGCCTGGTGGTGGCATGGAAGCGCGGCAATACCTCGCGGCTGGTGCGCGAGTTCGTGGACCTTGCGCGACAGTGCTCGGCGCAGGCTGCCGCGAGTCCCCGATAGGATAGTCCCCGTTACACAGGAGGCCGGTCATGTCACGCCCGCTGCGAAACATCGAGACGATCTCCCGCCCGCATGCGCCACTCGGCGCCACCTGGATGCGCGCCTGCCTGCTCGCGATGCTGCTGCTGTGCATGGTGTCGTGGACCCGGGCGATGGCCGCCGCGCCGCCCACCGGCGACCAGCAGCGCCAGTACGTGTTCCCGCCCACCGGCCAGGCCATTCCCTATCGCATCTACGTACCGACGAAGTGGGATGGCAGGACGTCGCTGCCGATCATCCTGTTCCTGCACGGTGCCGGCGCCAACGAACGCACCTACCTCGACATGGCCGATGGCCAGGTGCGCAAGCTGGCCGAGGAGCATGGCTACATCGTGGTCTCGCCGCTGGGCTTCACCCCGATGGGTGCCTTCGGCAATCCGCTGCGGCTGCCGGCCGTGTACGGCCAGGACGAGGCGGCCGACCAGCAGCGCGCGGCCATCACGCCGGAACGGCGCCGCGAGCTGGCGCTCAGTGAGCTGGATGTGATCACGGTGCTCGATATCGTCACCGAGGAATATGGCGCGGATCGCTCACGCACCTATCTCGCGGGGCATTCGATGGGCAGTGGCGGCGCCTGGCACCTGGCGGCGCGTTACCCGGAACGCTGGCGCGCGGTGGCGCCGATGTCCGGCCCGTTCATCGACGCGCGTCACTATCCCTTTTCGCTGCTGCGCGACATGCCCATCCTGATCACCGAGGGCACGCAGGGCACACCGTCACTGGAAGGCAGCCGCAAGCTGGCCGAATTCCTGCGCAAGGAGAACTACCGCGTCGAATACCTGGAGGTGGACGGCAATCACGGCAGCATGGTGCCGATGGTGTGGCCGCGGGTGTTCGAGTTCTTCAACGAAGTCGTCTCCCCGACGGGAGCCGCGCGCTAGAACGCGGTCCCGCCGGGAAGACCGGACCTGGCTGCTGCGGGGTCAGCAACCAGGTCCCGAACCGCATCCCTGCGGCGCCGGCGCTTCAGAAGCGCAGGCGGATGCCACCACTGAACTGGCGGCCGATGGTGTCGTACAGCGCCACGTTGGTCTGCGGACCCACCAGCTGGCTCGACGGAATCAACGGCGGATCCTTGTCGAACACGTTCTGGACGTTCAGGTACAGCTCGGGGCTGCCCTTGGCATCCAGCCTGTAGCGGGCCCCCAGGTCCACCGTGGTGACCGTGCCGATCTTCTCGAAGCGCGGCGCGATGTCGCCCGGCAGATAGGTGACGTTGCGTGAGCCGCTGCCGATGTAACGCACGTTGGCATTCAGGTCGAGCGGACCCAGGTCGGTGTTGAAGAATGCCGTCGCCATCCACTTCGGCGCGCCGCTGCCGATGTCACCGGCGCGGTCGGTGTAGCTGACCTGATTGGCGGTCGGCACCGTGGTGGACTGTTCGATCAGCCGCGAGGCCACCACACGCACCGAGCTGTTGCGGCCCAGGATGTCGGTGCGGTAGGTCAGGTCCAGGTCCACGCCCTTCACCCGTGCCTCGCTGAGGTTCATCGTCAGCGAGCGGATGCCGGTGAACGCGCCCGGCGGTCCCACCAGGTTGTCGCAGAAGGCCTGCTGGCCCTGCGCGCAACGATCCACCGTGTCCTGCAGGCCCACGCCCTGCAGCACATCCTCGATGCGGATGTCGTAGTAGTCGGCCGTCATCGAGAAGCCCGGCAGGAGCCGCGACTGGTAGGTCATGCCGAAGGTCCAGGTATCGGCTTTCTCCGGCTTCAGGTCCGGGTTGCCCGACAGGATCACCGCCACGGGTCGGCGGCCGGTGCCGTTCACCACGTCATCGATGATGGTGTCCGGACCGGAGCTGTCGCGGGTGTACAGGTCGCCGATGCCCGGGGCGCGGATGTCACGCGAGCGCGTGCCACGCAGCAGCACGTTGTCGGTGATGTTCCAGCTCAGGCCCACCTTCCAGGTATTCACCGTGCCGCTCTGCGAGTAGTCGGTGACGCGGAAGGCGGTGTTCAGGTCCAGCGCGCTGGCGGCGGGCAGGTCGCGGGCCAGTGGCACCAGCGCCTCGACGAAACCTTCGGTGACGTCGTACTTGCCGTCCATCGGCAGCACGTTGCTGGTCGACCAGTCACCCACGCGCCCGGCAAAGGCCGGCGGCATGCCGCGGATGCCGGCCTGGTCGGCGACGCTCTGCGAGGCCGGGTCCGAGAGGATCTCGCCATTCAGCGTGCGGTATTCCACGCCGGTACCCACCGACACCGGGCCGGCCCAGTTGTTGAACAGCTCGCCACTGATGCTGGCTGCCGCCACCTTCTGGCGCATGATGTTGTAGTTCCACGGCTGGTTGGCCGGCTGGATGTAATCCAGCGCCGCCTGCGAGGCCGCGCCCGGGCCGAACGGGTTCAGCGGCACGCAGTCCGCATAGGCCGGATTGGTCAGCGCGCTGTTGCAGACGATGGTGCCATCGGGTGCCTGCACGGCATCCAGTGCCCGGTACAGCCGCGACAGCGAGATCTGCCGCTCGTAGTCGAGGCGGAACGCGGTGCGGCCCTGCTCGTAATACACATCCCAGTTCCAGCGATCGGCCAGCTTGCCCTTCAGGCCGCCGACGATGTCCCAGGCCGCATAGCCGGAGATCAGGTCGATGTTGCCCCAGGACTTCGGCACGATGCCCAGCGCGAAGCTGTCCACCTCCAGGTCATCCATGCGCTGCTGGATGCTGGCCGGCAGGAAGGCATTGCCGCTGAAGATGTTCAGGGGCGTGGTGCTGTAGAAATAGGGCGGCGTCTGGGTGTAGTGGGAATCGGCGGTGGCATACGTGGCCTGCACGAACGCCTCGACCGAATCGGACACGTCATAGGTGATATGCGTGAAGTACACCTTGTTGTCGGTCGGCGTGCTGAAGTTGGCCGTGTCGCCGACATAGTTGCCGCTGCCGCCCACCATCAGCGAGGTGCCGCGCAGGTCGCCATAGAGGAAGGGCTGCGGCACGCCGCCTTCGCCGAAGGTGATGCCCTGCGACCCGGTCACCAGCGGGCCGCCCAGGATGGCGCCGCCGTACGAGGCGATCGGCTGCGTCACGTTGCAGGCGATGGTCTGGCGCGGGTTCTCCGGCGACATGTTGGCGGGGCTCACCCCGGGGATGCCGATGATGGCGCAGTACTGGCGCGCCCAGTCACGCCGCTCCTTGTAGGCCTGCGAGCTGTCGCGCCAGTCGAACGAACCGATCACGTGCAGTCGTCCGTCGAGGAACGAGGTGCCGCCGGCCAGCGCCACGCGCTTGAAGCCGGCATCGTCACGCGTGGAGATGCCGCCGCTGAAGTCGGCGCGCAGTCCCTCGAAGCGGGTGTCGAGGATGAAGTTGGTGACACCGGCCACGGCATCCGAGCCGTAGGCCGCCGACGCACCGCCGGTCACCACATTGACGTTCTTGATCAGGCCCTGCGGCAGCAGGTTGACGTCGGTGTTGCCGGCCACGTTGGCCGGCACGAGGCGGCGGCCGTCCAGCAGCACCAGGTTGCGGTTGCTGCCGAGGTTGCGCAGGTTCAGGAAGGTACCGGGTCCCACCGTCGAGCGACCGCCCATGGTCTTCGGCGTGGTCGAGCCGGTCATCGCCGGCAGCGACGCCAGCGCCTGCGAGATCGACTGCGGACTCACCTGCAGCAGTTCGTCAGTGGAGAGTTCGGTGATCGGCGTCGGCGAGGTCATGCCCTCGCGGATGACGCGCGAACCGGTCACCACCACTTCGGACAGTTCGAGGTCGTCACCGCTGTCGGCGGCCATCGCCGTGCCGCCCGACGCAATGGCCGCCGCGACTGCGAGAGACACCTGCCATCCGCACCGGGACGCCGTGCCGCTCTGGTGGCCTGTTCGAAAATATCTGGACATCATTCCCCCTACATCTTTTTCAGTCATTACGGGCTCCAAGCGGCCCGGCTGGACGGTTTCAATCCCGATCCAGCCAGGCACGTATCTCTTCGGTGTGCTGGCCAAGCCGCGGCGGCGGCTCCAGTTCCGGCGTGGCGCTGTTGGCGCTGAGGTAGCCGGGGCCGACGATGCCCACGCGGGTGCGGTCGGGCAGGCCGGGCACCTCGAGCACATGGCACAGGTCGCGCTCTTCCAGTGCCGGCAGTTCCATCGCCTCGCCGACATCACGCACCATGCCGCAGGGCAGTCCGGCGGCGCTGAGCATGGCCTCCCACTGCAGGGCGTCGCGGCGCGCGAACTCCTTCGACAGCTCCGCATGCATCGGGGCGTGATTGGCGCGGCGCAGGTCCGGCGTGGTGAAGCGCGGGTCCGTCAGCCAGTCCTCGCGGCCCAGCACACGCGCCAGTTCCTCGAACTGGCGCTGCTGCACCACGCCGAGGGAGATATGCCGGCCATCGCGCGCCAGGAACAGTGCCGAGGTGGGCTGGCCGCTGAAGCCGGTGTTGCCGGTGCGCTCGGGCGTGCGGCCGGTGACCAGGTAGGGCACCACCGCCGAGGCCATGAAGGCCAGCGACGCGTCGAACATCGCCACGTCGATGTAATCGCCTTCGCCGCTGCGTTCGCGGCGGAACAGCGCCGACAGGATGGCCAGCGCCGCGGTCTGGCCGGTGAGGGTGTCGACCACCGGGAAACCCACGCGGGCCGGAGGCGTGTCCGGCTCGCCGCCCAGGCTCATCATGCCGGTGGTGGCCTGCACGATGTTGTCGATGGCGGCCCAGTCGCGGCGCGGGCCGGACTGGCCATAGCCCGACACCGAGCAATACACCAGGCGCCGATTCAGCTGGCGCGCCGTCTCGTGGTCGAGCCCCAGCCGCTGCATCACGCCTGGCCGGAAGTTCTCCACCAGCACATCCGAACGCGCCACCAGCCGGCGCGCCACTTCCAGGTCCTCGGCCTTCTTCAGGTCGAGCACCATCGACTTCTTGCCGGCGTTGACGGCAATGAAGGCCGGCGCCATGCCGTCATAGCGGCGGTCGGCGCCGTAGTAGCGCATGGCATCGCCGCGATCAGGCGCCTCGACCTTGATCACTTCCGCGCCCAGCAGGCGCAGCAGGTGGGTGGCGTAGGGTCCGGCCATCACATGGCTGAAGTCCGCGACCCGGATCCCCTCAAGGGGTGGTTTCATCACTATTCCTCTCGACAGTTCACTCGGCCGTCACTGCCGATGCTGGCGCGCGCCACGGACCAGCTGCGCTCCCCATCAATGCCGTAACGTTTCAGCGAGTCGGCGTTGCGACGCGCCTCATCCAGATACATGGCGTAGAAGCGCTGCTGGTCGGCATCGCTCAACGTGGTGTGCTGCACGCCCTGCGACAGGGCCAGCTGCCAGCCCTCGTCCAGCGCACGCTCGTTTTCCTCGGCCAGAGCGGTCTCCCACACGGCGACGGCATCGAGCAGCACCTGGCGCTGCTGTTCGGTCAGCGAGCGCCAGCGGCGTTCGCCCATCGCGCGCGCCGGGTAGGCGCCACGCGGAATGCGGATGGTGGCGTAGTGCTTGGCCACCTCGGCCAGGTGCAGCGCCTTGAAGGTGTCGGGCGGTGCCACCACGCCATCGATCACGCCCTTGGCCAGCGCCGAATACACCTCGCCCATCGGCATGTTGATGGCGTCCGCACCCAGTTCACGCATCAGGGGCAGCAGTTCGCTGGGCACGCGGATGCGCAGGCCGCGCACGTCATCGAGCGTGTTGACGGCCCGGTCGCGGGTGATGATGCCGGGCAGGCTGCCGCCCTGCACGGCCAGCACCTGCAGGCCTTCCAGTTCGCGCGCGAACTGCGGTTCATGCGCGGCCATGCAGCGGTACAGCGCCACCTGCTCGGGGATCGCGCCGATGCCGGCATAGAAGCCGGACTGGATGCGGATCAGGTGCACGCCACCCTTTACGTAGATGGGCGTGATCAGGCCGATGTCGACCACGCCATGACGCAGCTCGAGCATCGAATGTTCCGACGACAGCAATGCGCCGGACCAGCTCGGCACGATGCGCAGTGTGCCGCCAGAGGCGCGCTCGACATGCTCCATCCAGCGTTTGTCCGCGCGGCTGAAAGGATGGCCCGGGCTGTAGGGCGTGGCATAACGCAGTTCGGTGACGCCATCGTCCGCCGGCTGGCCGCAGGCGGCCAGCGCCGCGGCAAGCATCAGCAGGCATGGCATCAGCACACGTTTCATGCGCCCACCTCGCGTCGCAGGAAGTGTTCCACCTGCTCGACGGCCTGGTCACGGCTCCAGTTCTTGGCATCGACCATGTCGGCGTCGAGCAGCAGCACCGGTACGCCGGCGGCCTGCAGCGCGGCGCGCGTCAGCAGGGTGCCGGACTGCGACAGGCGGTTGTCGCGCGGCACCAGCATCACCGCGGCATCGATGCCGCAGCGTTCGGCCTCGCTGACCATCCAGTCGCACATCCACGGCGGCAGGTGCAGCACCTCGTTCATCGAGCAGATGCGGCTGGCCAGCGCCTCCAGCGGCCTGCCCTTCACCTCGCGGATGTATTGCGCGCCGGCGAAGGGCAGGTACATCGACCACACGAACACCGCGCCCAGGCGGGTTTCCAGCGCCTGGTAGAACGAGGTGTCATGCCACAGGCCGGCGCCGATCCACATCAGGCGCAGTCGTTCATTCGCGGCCACGCCATGGCCGGCGGAGACACGTGCCTGCACCTCATCGCGGAAGCGGCGCGCATGCGCCACCGCCCAGTCGGCGCCGCGATGCCACTGCGGGATCATCGTGTTGGGCATCTGGTCGACGATGGACACCGGGCAGGGCCGGGCACTGCCGATCATCTCGGCGGCCTCGGCCAGGTATGTTTCCTGCTCGTTGATGCGTTCCATCAGCGCTTCGAGCCGCGCCATCTCGAAGCGGCGACCGGTCTTGCGTTCCAGCAGCGCGATCAGTTCCTGCAGTTCCGCCGACATCAGCGCGATGCGGCCGGCGCCATAGACCTCTTCCCAGCGGCTGCGGCCCTGCCGCCACCAGTCGCGCACCTCCGGCTGCCAGGCCGGCGCTTCCATCGGGAAGAAATCGGTGCCCATGGCCGCGGCCCATTGCGAGAACACCTGCTGGATGCAGTCGCAGGTCAGGCGCGCCACCATCACGGTGGGTTTGGGCATGCCGCCCCAGGGGGCGGTGGCCGGATCGTTCGCCAGCGTGCAGGCGAGGCCGAGCGAGCAGTAGCTGCAGCGGTTGGCCGGATAACCCAGCGCATCGAGCACGCCGAAATACTTGCCGCTGAGGCGCTTGGCCGAGATGTAGGCCGACCACCACTGGTTCGACACCAGCGGGATGTCCATGGCGTGGAAGATCTCGTGCGGCGTGTCCGCCTGCGCGATCGCGAAGGGTTCGCCGCGATCCACCACGTGTTCGCGCAGCGTCGCGGCAAAGGCCTTCTGGTATTCCGTGGCGGCGGCCGTGCAGGCCAGGTCCTTGCGCGCGCCCGGGGCGTTGGCATTCATTTCAGGGCACCTGCCGCCACCAGCGCGGCGTATTGCGATTCGTCCAGGCCGGCGATGGACAGCGCCACCTCGCGGCCGTGTTCACCCATCTTCGGCGCGCGATAGGGCGTGCCCTGGTCACGCGACAGCGTCACCGGCGTGCGCACATGGCCGAAGGGACCGAGGTGCGGATGCGGCAGTTCCACCAGCGCGGCGCGAGCCTTCAGCGCGGGATCCTGGAACAGGTCCTCGATGTCCTGCACGGCGCCGGCGGCAATGCCTTCCGCCTGCAGTGTCTCGGCCAGATCCGCCGCATCATGGTTGCGCGTCCACTGTTCGGTCGGCAGGCCACCGGCCAGCTCGCGCAGGCGTGCTTCCTGCGCGGCATCCTGCAATGTGATCGCGATCCAGCGATCCTCGCCGCGGGCCGGGTACACATCCTGCTGGTAGACCTCGCGGGCGGCATTGCCGGCGCGGCGCATCGGATTGCCCTGCTGCGCGGCCAGCAGCGCGGCATGCATCTGCTGCACGCAGATCTCGTACATCGAGGCATCGATGTGGCAGCCGCCGCCGCCCTGGCGACGATGCGCGGCGGCCGCGATCAGGCACGCGGCCATCACATAGGGCACGATCACATCGCCATAGGGCACGGCGCCGGGTACCACCGGGTCCCGGTCCGGCCAGCCGGTCAGCCAGGTGCGGCCGGAGAGGGCGCCGCCGGTGCCATCCACGCCCCATTCCTGCGCCAGCGGGCCGGTCTGTCCATACACGCTGCCCGAGGCCATCACGATGCCGGGATTGCGCGCGGACAGCGCCTTGTAGCCGAGGTTCAGCTTGTCCATCGTGCCGGGCGAGAAGTTCTCGACCACGGCATCGGCCCAGTCGACCAGCTTGTCGACCAGCGGGCGCGAGGCCGGGTTCTTCAGGTCCATCACCACGCTGCGCTTGGAGGTGTTCAGGTGCGCGAACCAGGGTTTGTCATCCGGGTTGTCGGCGCGCGACACACTGACCTGCACGTCGAGGCGCGACAGGCAGGGACGCGTGCTGCTTTCGATCTTCACCACGTCGGCGCCGAGGTCACCGAGGATCTTGGTGGTGATCGAACCCACCAGCGCCCACGAGAAATCGAGGATGCGCAGTCCGGCCAGCGGGCCGCCACGCGCGGGACGCTCGCGTTCGCGCCAGGGCTGTGCGACCGCCGGCGCCGGCGTGATGCGCGCGAAGCGTCCCGGTATCTTCAGGCCTTCGTGCTCCACCCAGAAGCCGCGCGCGGCCAGGTGTTCGGAAGCCAGCACGCCTTCGGGCGATTCCACCACGCAGGCATTGATGCCGCGGCGCCGGCCTTCAGTGCGGATCTCCTCTGCGGTGCGCGTGCGGAAGAAGGCATCGATGGCGGCTTCCCACTCGGCGCGCGTGGCCGGATCCAGCGTCGAGCGGTTGTAACGCAGCCAGTCCACGCCGCGCAGCGGATTGGCGACGCCGCTCTCATCCATCCAGTCGGACAGCGCCTGGTTGGCCGGCGCGCCGAAACGGCCGGTCATCAGGCTGTGGAAACACCAGCCATCGGCCAGCTTCCAGATGCAGCGCACGGTGGCGCGGCCATAGTTCAGCGCGCCGCCGACGCGATGCAGCTTGCGATGGTCGAACTGCCACACCAGCACGCCATTCACGTTGCGGCTGAAGGCCACTTCCTGGATCGATACATCCACATGCTGGCCCTGGCCATGGTCGAGGCGCGCGTAATGCGCGGCCATCGCGCCGGCGGCAGCGGCCATCTCCGCGTGGAAGGTGCAGGCGTCCAGTGCTTCCTTCACCGGCGCGCGGTCAGGCTCGCCGGTGAGGCGCAGCGTGCCGCCCATCGCCGAGGCCACCAGTTCACCGCCACGCCAGCGCGAGCGCGGCGTGTTGCTGCCGAAGGGCGTGACCGAAACATGGATCAGTGCCGGGTTCCACGTTTGCAGCAGTTCGCGCGTGATGCCGCGTTCGGCCAGCTGCGCAAGGCCCAGGTCCTCGACCAGGAACTGTGCGGCGGTCACCTTGTCGCGGGTGACATCGCCATGCACGAGGGTGGCGCCCAGCGAAGCCAGCAGCCGGCACAGCGGACGCTGGTGCATGCCGCCGACCGCGAGCACGGTCAATCCATTCAGGGGCTTCATGGCAGCTCCTCCCTGCAGAAGCGGGTAATGGCCTCCAGCGCGCCGTCATCGGCCTTCCAGCTGGCATCGGCGCGCACCAGCACCGGAACGCCGGCCTCGCGCAGCACGCGCGACTGGGCCGGCACCTGCCAGGCCAGGGCCTCGTCCTCGCGCGTCATCCACAGCACCACGGCTTCGGCGCGGCATTCGCGCACCCGCGCCAGCAGCTGCGCGGCGCGGTCGATGAAGGCGCGCGGGCCGGTGCCATGCAATTGCAGGTGACGCGCGACACGCAGCAGCGGCGCTTCACCGGAGGTGTCCAGCACGGGGCCGAGGCGCAGCGGTCCGCCCGGATGCAGTTCATCGACGACGCAGGCGCCGCCGGCTTCGACGGCGCGATGCAGGCGGTCATCCGGCGGCATGCTGCCGGTCAGCAGGATGCGGCGGCCACCGTCCTGCGGCGCAATCGACACCGAGTCGATCCACTGCGTGGCATCGCTCCACAGCGCGGCGCGGAACAGATGTTCGTACTGCACGCCATGGCTGCCGCGCCCGGCATTCAGCGCGGCAAGCTGCGTGCGCAGGCGATCGGCCCGACCCAGCGCGTTCGGCCAGGCGGAATCCTCGATGCCGAGCCGCTGCGCCAGCGCGCCGATCGAAGCGGCGGTGTGCGACAGGCTGGTGGCGCGCGGGATCAGCGCGAGATCCAGCAGGTGCGGGGCCGGTCCACCGAGCTGTCCGCGCGCCTGCAGTTCGCGCACGTAATAGCACAGCCGCTGCGCGGCATCGTCGGCACGCGAGAACACCACGTCGGTGATGCCATGGAACGCGCCCTCGAACCATTGTTCGAGGATGGAACGCGCCCAGCCGGGGAAGCTGGATTCCAGCCAGCGGTCGGCGGTGGGTGTGGGCAGGTCGGCGCGCCACGGCAGGTGGCCGAACGGACGCCCGCTGGCCAGCAGCAGCTCCACCGGGATATCGGCGCCGACGAAACCCACGCCGCCATTGCGCAGCGGGGCCAGTGGTGCCTCGAGGATCGATTCGTATGCGGGACTCATGGATGTGTTCATGGGGAAAGCCACTGCGGCAGGCCCAGCACGATCACCGGGAACAGGATCAACAGCACCAGGTGCACCAGGTCTGCGGCGAGGAAGGGCACCACGCCCTTGAAGATGCGTGCGATGGGCACATCCGGCGCCACGCCACGGATCACGTACAGGTTCATGCCGATGGGGGGGTGCACGAAGCCGATCTCCATCGCGCGCACCAGGAAGATGCCGAACCAGATCGGCGACAGGCCCATGTCCTGCACCAGCGGCAGCAGGATCGGGGTGGTCAGCAGCATCAGCGCCAGGCCATCGAGCACCGAACCGATCAGCAGCAGGAACACCGCCACCACCAGCATTGTGGCCACAGGTCCCAGGCCCAGGCCCTTGATGCCCGAGCCGATGATGTCGGTGAAGCCGGTGACACTGATGAAGGTGGAGAAGATCAGCGCGCCGATCACCACCAGGTAGATCAGGCCGCTGGTCTTCAGCGTGTCTTCCAGCGCGCGGCGCAACGTCGCCAGCGTCAGCTGGCGGCGGCGCATGCAGATCAGGAAGGCGCCGGCGGCGCCCACCGCGGCCGCTTCGGAAGGCGTCACCCAGCCCATCGCGATGCCGCCGATCACCGCCAGCACCAGCAGGCCGATGTCGAGCATGCGCCACAGCGCGGCGCGGCGTTCGGCCCAGCTGGCGCGCGGCAGCGAGGGGGCAATGCCCGGGCGCCACTGCACCAGCAGCCAGATCACCAGGAAATAGCTGAGCATCTGCGTGAGGCCGGGGATGATGGCGGCGGTGAACAGCGTGCCGATGGACTGCTCGGCGATGATGCCGAACACGATCAGCGCGCCGGAGGGCGGGATCATCTGGCCCAGCGTGCCGCCGGCGGCCACCGAGCCGGTGGCGAGCGCATCGGAGTAGCCGCGCTGGCGCATCTCCGGCAGCGCCACCAGGCCGATGGTGGCGGTGGTGGCCAGGCTCGAACCGTTGATGGCGCCGAAGCCGGCGCAGCCGGCCACCGAGGCCACCGCCAGGCCGCCGCGGCGATGGCCGAACATGCGCGCGGCCACGTCGAAGAAGTCGCGGCTGGCATTGGCGGCGAAACACAGGTGCGCCATCAGCATGAACAGCGGCAGCGTGCCCAGTTCATAGCGCGTGACGGTCTCGAAGAACACCACTGCCGACTTGATCAGCATGGGTTCGAAGCCCAGCGTGAACGCCAGGCCCACCATGCCCACCAATCCCAGCGCGATGCCGATGGGCATGCCCATCATCAGCAGCGCCAGCAGGGCGCAGACGCCCAGCAGTCCCTGCGACAGGCCGGTCATTTCGACGCTCCCGGACGCACGATGGCGCGCAGGGCCAGCAGCAGCAGCCACGCCATGGTCAGCACCGCGGCAATGCGCAGCGGGCGGTAGGGGATGTGCAGCACCTCGCTTTCTTCCTGCCCGCCCCACAGTTCGATGCCGACCCAGATGCTGCCGGCCAGCAGCACCGCGAACACCAGTGCCGAGGCGACCGCGTTCAGCCAGGTGAGCACGTCACGCGTGCGGCCGCTGGTGCGGTCGAGGAGGAGATGCACGCGCGCATGCGCGGCGGCGGCGGTCGCCACGATCAGTCCGCCGCAGGCCGCGAACAGCACCGCGGCCTGCACCAGTTCGATGGAACCGGGCAGCGGCAGGCGCACCTGGCGGCCCAGCATCGCGATGGTGTCGGTGAGCATGGCCAGCAGCAGTGCGCCGCCGGCAATCCAGACCAGCAGTTCCTTCGCGCCGGGGCGGATCATGCGCACATCCACAGCGAGGCGGATTCGCGGCGCCAGGGCAGGGCAGGCAACCCGGCCTGCTCGTTGATGCGCGCGAGATATTCCATCACCTGCTCCGCCCTCTCGTCACTGACACACACCGGGCGCCCCGGCGGTTCCACGTAAACCGGCATGACCCCCACCTCCAGCCGGCCATCGACGTGCCAGCGGACAACTCCCAGCGCGCCATGCACCGCCTCCGGGTGAAACGGCGCCAGCCTGTAACGCGGATCCGGCTCGAAGCCGAACATTTCGCGGCGGCGGCGCGCCCACGCGGCGCGCGCCGGATGCGACTGGTCCATCGCCAGTGCTTCGGTTACCACGCAACCATTGCCGAGCCCATGGAACACGGCCTTGCCCGGCGGGCAGGAGATGCCACGCAGGATGTGTGCGTGGTGCGCGACCACGATGTCGGCGCCGGCATCCAGCGCCGCCTGCGCCAGCTCGCGCTCATAGGCTTCGATGCGTGCAGGAGTGTGCACCACGCCCTGGTGAAGGGCCACCACCACGAGCTCCGCCGCAGCCTGCGCTGCGCGAACATCATGCTTCAGCCAGTCGGCGGCCTGCGGTGCCATCGCGCTGATCGCCGAACGCGGCGTGACCGGTGTGCCATCACTGGTCAGGACCGGCAGGTAATTGCAGCCGGCCTTTTCCGCGCCCGCCCAGGCGAGTTCCGGTCCGACGCTGTTGTAACTGAGAACGGCCACGCGCCGTCCCGCGGCCTGCAGCAGGGCCGGCCGCTTCGCGGAGGCCAGATCCGCGCCCGCGCCAGTGTGCGCGATGCCAAGCTGGTCCAGCCGTTCGACGGTGTCGGTGATGCCGACGGCGCCGCAGTCGGCGATGTGATTGCCTGCCAGCGTCAGGGCGTCAAAGCCTGCGCGCGCGATGGCATCGAGGTGCTCCGGCGGCGCACCGGGGGCCGGCACATCGCCCTTCATTTCCTGGCCGCGGCGGGTGTGGGGGACTTCCAGATGACCAATCACCAGGTCGGCTTCGGCCAGTGCCGGAGCGATTCCGGACAGCCAGTGGTCCGCGCCAGGGGCATCGAGCACCAGGTCGCCACTGAAAACCAGCGTCAACGGCGAAGTAGATTGCTTGTCGTCATCCGGATGCTTGATCATTTCAGGCATGGTCCAACGCGTCGCTGCCAAATCCGCGCGTCCCGCGCGCCCCGCGAAGACTGCCGCCAAGGCACCTGCCCGCGCCACTGCCCGGACGCCGGCGGATGTGGCCGCGTGGCTGCGGGACCGCATCCGCATGGGACGCGTGGTGCCCGGACAGCGACTGGTGGAGGCCGACCTGGTCGAGGCCACCGGCGCCAGCCGCAGCAAGGTGCGCGAGGCGCTGCGCCGGCTCGAGGCCGAGGGCCTGGTCACCATCGAGGAATTCCGCGGCGCTTCGGTGAAGCACCTGGGCCCGGATGAGGTGCGGCAGATCTACCGGGCGCGCATGGCGCTGGAAGGCCTGGCCGCGGCCGAATGCGCGCTCCGCGCCGACGATTCCATCCGGGCGCGACTGCGGGAGATGCAGGAGCAGCTCGACGACGTGGAACGCTCCGGCGACCATGAACGATTCGCGCGCCTGAACGGCAACTGGCACCGGCTGATCATCGAGGGCTCGGGCAACCCCTACATCGCCCAGTTCCTCACGCACCTGACGGTGCCCATCTACCGCCTGCTGTTCAGCACCTTCTATGCCCGCCAGCGGCTGGTGGACGCGAACTCCGACCATCGCCTGATCACCGCCGCCATCATCGAGGGACGCTCCGAGGATGCCGAGCGCTTCATGCGCGCGCACATCAACCATGGCCTTGCGGCGCTGCTCGAACTCGAGACGGCATTGCAGGCCTGAAGCATCATCGTGCTGGCGGCGGCAACCGGGTATTACCATTTCTTCCGCAGGCTCAGGGCAAACAGGCGTCCGACCGGATTGGTGACCGTGGCGTCATAACCACCACTGCCATTCACCGACGGACCCACGTTCACATACGGGGGCTTCTCGTCGAAGGCATTGCGGACTTCCAGTCCCAGCTGCAGGTCCTTCATCACGCCGCGATCCGACCATTCGCCGAAGTTGATGCCGAAGCCCAGGTCCACCGGCGTGTACGTACCGACTTTCTCCGCGGGCGTGACGGCGTTGTTGTCGTAGCCGTTCACGTAGGTCACGGTGGCCTGTGCCGACCACGGGCCATTGCTCCAGGCCGCCCCGGCGCGCATCTTCAGCTCCAGCGGATTGAAGATGGTGTTGAGGCGGTCGATCATCGGCGCGGCCGGCGTGATCGCCACTTCATAGGTGGTCAGGTAGGTGCCGCTGAACGAGAAGTCCCAGCGGCCGATGCCGGTGTCGAGACGGTACTGGGTGGTCAGGTCGAAACCCTTCATGTCCGACACGCCCAGGTTCTGGTTGCGGCCGTCCACGAACAGGTCGACGTTGGCCGAGGATCCACCCGGCAGCGCACCCACCACGGTGATGCCGCGGTCGAGTGCCTCCTGCACGCGCGCGGCCGCCTCGGGCCCGCGGATGATCAGGCCGGTGCCGGCGAAGTCGGACTCGCGCGCCAGCAGCGCGAGGTTCGACAGGTAACCCTCGACCTGGTTGCGGTAGTTGATGTCGAAGTAGGTGACGCCGACGCGCAGGTTCGTGCCGATGTCCCAGTCGAAGCCGGCTGACCAGGTGGTGGCCTCTTCGGGGCCCAGGTCGCGGTTCTCGCCCGACAGCGCCACGCCCTGGATCGTTCCGCCCGCCGGGTTCTGGTAGTTCTGCACGTACAGGTTGTTGCTGTTGCCGTAGATCTGCGAGATCAGCGGCGCGCGGAACGAGGTGCCATAGCTGCCGCGGATCGCGAAGTTGCCCACCGGGCGCCAGGTCAGGCCGAACTTCGAGTTGGTGGTGTCACCGACGTCGCTGTAATCGTCATAGCGGATGGCGGCGTTGACCGTCAGGCGCTCGAAGCCGGGCCGCGCGTTGGCGGCGCCAAACAGCGGGATCTGCAGCTCGGCATACGCGGAATCGACCGTGCGGTCGAAATGACGCCAGGCGATCTGCGTGGAAGGACCGCCGCGCGCTGAACCCAGGTCGACGCCGATCTCCTGCCGCTCGAAGCCGGTGGCGAGGCCGAGGTTGCCGCCGGGCAGCTTCAGCAGCGTGCCGTTCAGGCGCAGCTCATAGCCCTTGAAGTCGCTCTTGGTGGGCGCAAGGAAGATCTGGTCGGCCAGGTTCGCCAGCACCGCCGGAGAAGTGCGGCCCAGTCCATAGGGATCGAACGCGGTGGCCGGATCGGCACTGGCCAGTGCCGCATTCAGCGCGCCATTGTTGATGCCGTAGAGCTGCGTGGAATCGTCGGAGGTCTTGCCATAGCCGAACACCGCTTCGGCCTGCCAGTTGCCGCCCAGGTCGAAACGCAGCGCCGGGGTCACCTGCCAGTTCTTCGCGAAACCCCAGGCGTCGTTGACCGGCAGTTCGTCCTCGAAGCTGTAGTCGATGAAATAAGAGGTGCCTTCGAAGCCGTCGGGCCGCACGAAGAAGGCATTGGTCTGCGGCACGGTCAGGCGGGCGGTGCTCCACGGCGAGTTCCGGTAGAAATCGCGCTTGCTGTAGTAGGCATCGCCGACCAGCGACACCCACGGGGCGATCTTCCAGGTGAAGGTGGAGGCAAAAGAGTCATAGGACTGTTCAGGGAACAGGTCCTGACCGGTGAGCTCCTCGCATCGATTGGCGGTTCCAGGGGTCAAACTAGCCACGTTGCCTGCGGTGAGCCCACCGGCCGGGATGGCGTAGGTGGTCTGTCCGATCACCAAAGTGCCCGGGTTGCAGCGCGTGGTGCGGTAGTCGCGGCCACCACGGTCACGCTGGTCCGAACGGAAGAAGTCGCGGTCTCTGCCGCGCAGGTTGTCGCGCTCGACGTGCTCATAGGCGAGCATCACCTGCCCGCGCTCGAACACCGCGCCCCAGGCGGCGCCGAGCAGCGTCTCGCTGAAATCGCCGGGCTCGGCCAGGCCGCCGCGCGCATAGACCTCGAAGCCGTCAAGGCTGCGACGCGGGATCAGGTTGACCACGCCGGCGACGGCATCCGAGCCATAGATGGCCGAGGCGCCGTCGGCGATCACCTCGACGCGTTCCACGCCGAGGGTGGGGATGATGGAAGGATCGGTGCTGCGGGTGTTGTTGGTGACGCGGTGGCCGTCGACCAGGATCAGCGTCGCGTAGGGGCCGATGCCGCGCAGGTTCACCGTGTTGCCATAGACGATGTTGCCGCTGCCACCCGACTGCGCGCGCGAGTTCTCGCTGACGCCCAGGTCGAAGTTCTGCGGCAGCTCCTTCAGCATGCGGTCGAGGCTGACCTGGCCTGCGGTCTCGATGTCTTCGCGACCCAGCGAGACCACCGTGGTGCCCACCACCTCGGCGCCGCGCACGCGGCTGCCGGTGACCAGCACTTCCTCCAGTTCCGTGTCGGCCGTGTCCGCGGCGTACAGCAGCGGCGGGGTGGCAGCCACGCAGGCGGCACCCACGATCAGGCGGCGAACAAGACGCGATACATCTTCCATGACGACCCTCCCTGGGCGGACGGGGAGGCCGTCCGCGCGCTCGATCATTGTTGACAAGATTGTCAACAATGTATCGGGAGGGGCTGGACCGATCAAGTGACAATTAACGCTGCGCTGCAGCGAGCGGCAGGTCGATATACGAGCCGGAGCGGCCCGAAATGACCTTGATCACCGGGGCGGGGTCCTTGCGGATTTCCTGCAGGTTCCGCTGCCGCGGATCGGCGCCGGTGACCACCACGCGCAGGCGCGTGCCGGCGGGCAGCACCTTCGAGATCGGGGTCAGGGAGAATTCCAGGTCGACCTCATTGCCCGCCTTCAGCGGCGCGTAATCCTTGGACAGGCCGGTGATCCACGGCAGCCCGAGCGTGTCGTAAGGCGCCTTGCCGGTCTTGCGATAGGCCGCGGCCAGGCGGCCGAAGGACAGCACCTCGGCCTTGCCATCGGGCGTGAGCTGCTCCAGGTAGGCGAACAGCAGCGGCTCGGGTTCGTCGGAGGCGATGCGCAGGCGCATCACCGGGAAACCCACCAGCTGCTGTGCCGAAGAAAGCGCCGCGCTGGTGAAGCTCACGCCGCGCCCGTGCTGCGAGCTCACCCAGAAGGCAAACGCGTCCGGCGGGCCGAGATCGTAGTTCACGGTGAAGGATTGCGAGGCCTTGCGCGGTGCCCTGGTCTGCAGGCCGCCTTCGCCATCGCCGGACAGGAACCAGCGCTGGCGCTTCGCCGTGACGCCGGGCCAGCGCGAATCCTGCTGCCAGTTCTGTCCCTGCGGCGCGCCATCCAGCCACCACTTCACCCGCGCGCTTTGCGGCACGGCCTGGCCGCGCAGGTGCTGGTCGAAATGCCGCTGCACCTCGCCATCGAAATCGAAATCCGGCGGTACCGCGCAATGCGTGCCCGGTCCGATCAGCAGCTTGCCGCCGAGGTTCTCGGCCGCGAGGATCATCTGGCCGGTGGGCTCGTCCTGCAGGTTGCTCCAGAAGTAGGTCGCGATACCCGACTCGCGCAGCGTGTCGAGATGGGTATAGGGACCGACCTCCTGCCAGAAGGCATTGCCGGTGAGCGGCGAGACGCTGTCGCGGAAGGGCATGCCGTACCACAGCGGCGCCATCGGCGTGTTGCCGGCATGTTCGGCCACCGCGGCCTGCAGCATCGTGCCGCGCCAGTCTTCATCGACCGGAATGCTGGCGAGATCGTCGCTGAGTGGCTCATCCGGGCGCGTGTTGAACTGCGCGGTGATGCCGCCATTGCGCACGAAGGCGAACTTGTCGAGGTCCGAGGCACCGGTGAAGATGGCCTTCAGCGCCGGCGGCGCGGTGGTGGCCACATGCACGGTGGTGCCGCCCACATACGAACAGCCGTACATGCCGACATGGCCGCTGGACCAGGGCTGCGCGGCCAGCCATTGCACCAGGTCATGGCCATCCAGTGCCTCGGTGCGGTCCTGGAAACCGCGCCGCGCGCCGAACGAGCTGCCCTTGCCGCGGATGTCGGCCACCGCCAGCACATAACCGGCATCGAGCATGCGTTCGGCCACGCCACGCGGGAAGGATTCCAGCTCATGCACACGCCCCTGCGCATCGCGGAAGCGCGCGCGATAGGGCGTGAACGCGAACAGCACCGGCAGCTTGCCCTGCAGCAGCTCGCCATTGCGGGCCGGGCGATACACATGCATCGACAGGCGCGTGCCGTCGCGCACCGGCACATAGGTGGATTCGCGGCGCGGCCCCTGCGGCGCCGGCAGGTTCTTGCGGATCACCGTCCAGCGTTCATCCACGCACAGGCGGCAATCGGTGCCGGCGAAATCCCAGCTGGCATCGGCATCGCTCTTCAGCTGCCAGTCCAGCCAGCGCGTGGTCACGCGCGCCCATTCACCGCCATCCGGCTGCGAGAAGGTGCCGCCATGGCCCACCGGCAGCGAACCGAAGAACACCGGCAGGCGCGTGATGCGCTCGACATCATCGGCGGCGTTCTCATGCGCGATGTCGGAAGGGCCGCCGGTCATGTACAGCATCGGCGCGTGCAGGCGCTCAAGCTGCGACTTGTCGACCTTCACGCCGCTGCGTCCACCGGGGCGGATATAGATGCCGCTGGCCAGCACCAGCGTGGTCTTGATGCGTGGGTCGTGCGAGACCGCGATCGCCTGCAGGCCGCCACAGCTGTGGCCGCCCACCGCGATGCGCGCCACATCGATGCGGCCCTGGAACGGGCTGCCCGCGCGCGCGGTCTCGCGCGTGGCCCATTCGATGGCCTCGATCATCTGCTCCGGTTGCGTGGGGTCGGTGCCCGGGCCAGGGCCTGCGCCTGGCGCTCCCCCGGGAGGTGGTCCACCAGCCGGCGGGCCGCCGGGTCGTGCACCGGCGGCCGGTGCACCGGCAGGAGCGCCACCGGCGGGCGGTCCACCCGCACCACGCTGCGGCGGTGTCTGCGGTGTGCCCAGCGCGATCACCATGTAGCCGCGCGAGGCGATCTCACGCAGGTAATCGGCGTGTGACAGCCCGTTGTTGCTGCAGCCGCCGTTGCCCCATACATAAAGAGGCAAGGGCTGCTGCGCGGGCCATTGCAGGGGGTGATACAGCGTGTGGTTGGGCAGCGATGGCGTGGTGGTTGCCGCCGCCGGCCAGGGGCCGCTGCCCCCGGCTTCATTCAGGGCGGCGGCGCCGGCCGGCGCCACCATCCCGATGCTGATCAATGTGGCTGCGTACCAGTTCGAATGCCGGTTCCGCCTCATTCCCCCTCCTTACATCAGTTCGCGTAGTTCTCCGCGAAGGCCGGGTCGCAGTCATAGGCGCGCACGTGGTCGCCCTCGACCCGGTTCCAGCTGATGAACCGCACGCCCTTGTTCTCGAGCATTTCCGGATCCTCGAATTCCTGCGAGGCCAGCAGCGTCTTGCCATCCGGCGAGAGCTTGAAACGCTCGAGCACGCGCGCCTGCTCGCCATGGAACAGGCCGTTGTTGGTGATGGTGGATTCCTTCAGGTGGCGGGTCTCGACCACCAGCGTGTCGCCTTCCCAGCGACCCGAGGAATAACCCACCTTGGTCGGCGGGATGTCATCGGGAATCGGGCGGCCATCCAGGAAGATCACGCGCGCCATGTCGAAGTATTCGAGGCGGATCACCATCAGGTCGCGGCCCTGGAAGACCTCGATCGGGAAGGGCCCCTGCATGGCATAGATGATCGAGGGGATGCGACAGGTGTTCGACACCGTCATGTCATCCTCGATCTTCCAGGCATCGGCCACTTCCTGCGCCTTCGCCGTCAGCTTCAGGCCGCCGAAGTCACCGGGGCCATATTCCGGGGCGCCGGTGTCCTGCAGGACCACCGCATCGGGCGAGACCTTCGCCTTCAGCCCCTCGTCCTCGACCATGGTGCGGCCGAGCATGTAGAAGCCGGTGAAGTCCGGGTGCTGGGGCTCGGCCCCGGCTTTCGGGGCTCCGCCGCAGGCGACGAGCAGCAGCGAGAGCGCGCCGCCGGCGGCGGCGCGGGTCAGTCCGGCAATGTTCATCGGACCTCCGGCGTCTCGAACGGGATGCCCACCGGCGTGCCGTCGGCCATCGTCACCTTGCGCATGCGCATGTAACGCGAGCCGTCGCGGGCCTTCCAGCCCTCGAGATTGATCTCGTCGCCCACCTTCAGGCTGTCGCGCTTCCAGCCGCGACGTTCGAGGATGGAGGGCGAGTTGGTCTCGGCCTTCCACTCCACCTTCTTGCCGTTCTCGATCACCTCGACCCGGATCAGGCCGTGCGGATTGCGGAAACTGAATTCGGTGACCTTGCCGGTGACCTTGACGAGACCCTTGTCGTCATCAAAGAACACGGCGAATGAATGGTGCGCGTGGGCCGCGACCGACACGAGGGCCACTGCCCCCAGCGTGATCCAGCGCCGTGCGCGATTGATCGTCTGCATTGCATCCCCCTCGGGAAGTTATCGCTTGAAGTCTAGACCCCACATCTCCGTGGAGACCAAGATATTCTTGCCGGGACAACTAGACGTGGGAAGTCTAGCTGTCCCCGATTCAGGAATTCCCGGATCCCGGAATTTTACCCTGCTGCGACGCACAAGTCGCGCCGCTACAACCCCCGCCACGCGGGTGGCAAGATGCAGGCACAACAACGGGGGAATTCGATGGACCGGCCCGCGTCTCTGCTGCCTTCGGGCGCCCTGATCCTCAGCCTGCTGCTGGCCGGCGCGCCGGCGGCCGTGGCGCACCATTCCGTCGCCGGCCAGTTCGACCTGCAGAAGTCGGTGACCGTCACGGGCGTGGTCCAGAAGGTCCACTGGATCAATCCGCATTTCTATATCGAGGTGAAGGCCGAGGGGGCGGGCGCCATCTGGAGGCTCGAAGGCGTGCCGATCGGCATCGCCCGCAAGGCCGGGCTGACCAAGGCCAAGCTCGAGGGCCAGGGCGAGACGGTCAACATCGTGGCGCACCCGGCGCGCGACGGCACACCGAACCTGGGTTACCTGATCAAGATCAGCTATCCGGACGGCAAGGTGTTCCAGTTCACCGCCGACGCGCCGGGCGGCTGAGGGAGCGGGCCATGGAGCAGGGCAGTTCAATGCGGCGCGCGTGGTGGATCGCGGCGGTGGCGGTGGTCGCATTGGGGGCCGTGGCCATCGCACCGCGCTTTTCCGGTGAGTCGCAGGCGGCCGAGGCGGCGAAGACAGGTGCCGCCGCAAATTCCCTGCCGCGTCTTGCCGATGGCCATCCCGACTTCAACGGCACCTGGGACAACGGCAGCGGCTACGACTTCGTCAAACCGCAGAAGGGCGAGGATGGATCGATCTGCATCAGTGGCTGCGCGCCCGTGGATGGTGCCGCCGCACCGCCGCCGGGACCGCGCCCCGCGCCGGATCGTCCGAAGTACAAACCCGAATACCTCGCCAAGGTGAAGGAGCTTGACGAGCGCCAGGTGGAGTTCGATCCGGTGCTTCGTTGCCGCAATCCCGGCCTGCCGCGCATCGGCCCGCCGGACAAGATCGTGCAGCGGCCGGGCGAGATCGTGTTCCTGTACGACGATGTGTCCGGCAGCTTCTGGCGCATCATCCCCACCGACGGCCGGCCGCATCGAGATGATGTAGATGAGAGCTACCTCGGCAATGCCGTGGGCCGCTGGGAAGGCGATGCGCTGGTGATCGAGACCATCGGCTTCAATGACGACACCTGGCTCACCGACGATGGTTCGTTCCACACCCGCAACCTGCGCGTGGTCGAACGCCTCACGCGTGACGGCGACACCATGCAGTGGCAGGCCACGGCCCACGATCCGGAAGTGCTGGTCGAACCCTGGGTGCTGCGTCCGCGCACGATGATCCGCACCGACGTCGAACTGCAGGAGCCGGTGCCGTGCGTGGAGCAGGACCTGAAGCACGTGGTGGACGGCACGCACCACGATAATCCGCGCTGACTCAGCGCGCGAACTCCACCTCGACCTTCTCGCGCTCGAAATCCGCCGCGGCCAGCAAGGGCTGCGGCTTCATCCTCGCCAGCGTCGCCACCGCGCGGTCCGGCCACTGCGCGAGGCAGGTGTTGTAGTGCGTGGCGATGTTGTTGAAGTAATCGCGCGCCAGCGCGATGCGGTTCTCGGTGGCGATGAGTTCCTTCTGCAGCGCCAGGAACACCTGGTCCGCGTCCAGCTCCGGATAGGCCTCGCGCAAGGCCTTCAGCATCGGTGTGACCGCATGCGGGTCCGCGCCCGGAACGGCAGCCTGTGTCGCCGACGCTTCGGCGCGCAGCGCCGCGAGCTGCGCCTGCACGTCCCGCTCATGGCCGCGCAATGCCTCGACGATGCGCAGCAGGTTCGGGATCAGGTCATGGCGGCGATGCAACTGCACATCCACCAGTGACAGCCCGTGGCGCACGCGATTGCGCAGCGTGACCAGCGCGTTGTAGACCGACCAGGTCCAGCCGAGCAGCAGCACCAATCCATAGCCCAGCGTGGCGAGGGCGTAGAAACCGATGCGCTCGTGCCAGTTGCGGTCGGAGGCGATGTCCCAGCCGACCAGGCTGCCCAGCAGCAGCACCAGGCCGAGGATGCCGTAGACCACCGCGAGCGTCCGGTGCCGCGAGACGATCTTCTCCTCGGTGCGCGAGGAGATCAGGAACATCTCGGCGTTGCGGTCGCTGGCGATCTCCGGCGCCACCGCGTCGCTGCGTTCGCGCGCGCGGCCGACGATGAACAGCGGCGCATGCAGCGCGAAGCCATGCTCGACGAATCGGCGGCGGCGCCGCGAGTTCGCGATCGCGCCGGCCGGTCCCTTGCCGTAATACATCGGGTCTTCCGGCCCGCAGGTGTGCGAGAGCAGCTTCGTCGTCTCGAGTTTCGCGCCCTGCGGATGCACCAGCACCGCGCCCCAGGCGTCCTTCAGGTAGAAGGGCTGCGATTCGGTGCCGCTGGCCACGGTGGTCCAGCCATCTTCCTGGCGGATCGCGGAGCGCCCGCGGCTGTCCTTGCTCACCACGGTGCGGCGCCATTGCTCTTCCACCGACCAGGAGTAATGCACGCAGGGCACGCCGGCCAGGTGGCTGGTCAGCGGCGTGGGGGATTCCGCCGAGCCGTTCAGCTCCACCAGCCCGATGAACACCCCATCGGTGCGGCTGGTGGGCAGGCTGAGGATCAGGCGCTTGCGGCCGTTGCGGCGCAGGGCGGCCACCGCGAGGGCGAGGGCCAGCAGCGCGGCGATCCAGGGAGTCAGGTCCAACAACATCGCTGTGCAGCATAGCAGTCGCCGTGCCGGCAATAGCGGCGGGGTCAGCAAGCCCCGGCCGGGTTGAAATCGCGCGACAATGGACCCAGACATCCAGAGCGACATTCAAGGAGCGGGAGAGCTGACATGAAACTGCCTGCATCCATCCTGGCCACGCTCGCGCTGTGCGCGGCGGGCACTGCACTGGCCGCCGGTTCGCGGGAAGAGGCCAACGAAGCCAGACTGGCCGAATTGCTGGAAGGCCGCGAAGCCGGCGAACCGGTGACCTGCGTGCCGGCGTTCCGCACCGACCGCATGCGCATCATCGACAACGTCGCGCTGGTCTATGACGCCGGCGACACCCTCTACGTCGCGCGGCCGCGCAATCCCGAAGGGCTGAGCCGCGACGACGTCGTGGTGATCAACCGCTTCGGCAGCCAGCTGTGCACGACCGACATCATCCGCACGGTGGACCGGTCCGCCGGGTTCATGACGGGGGTGGTGATGCTGGAGAACTTCGTGCCTTACAAGAAGGTGAAGTGATTTCCGGCGCAATCAAGTTGCGCTTTTCTTGTTGTTGACCGGATCATACCGCGACTGATTCGCGCCGTGAATCGCTCTTCCGGGTGACGCGGCGGCCAATCAACCTGCCTACACTGCGCCGCCCGTTCCCCGTCCACGAGGTCTTCATGGCTTCTTCAGCCGCTGCTGCCCCGACCGCGCTGGTTTTCACCCGTTACCAGAAACTTGTCATCGCGATGCTGGCGTTCCTGCAGTTCGCCGTGATCATCGACTTCATGCTGATGGCGCCGCTGGGCGCGCTGATCATGCCGGACCTGAACGCCACCACCGGCCAGTTCGGCACCGTGGTTTCAGCCTACGCATTCGCGGCCGGTGCCGCGGGGTTCCTCGCTGCCGGCTTTGCTGACCGCTTCGACCGCAAGAAGCTGCTGCTTTTCTTCTATACCGGGTTTCTGATCGGCACGGCGTGGTGCGGGCTTGCGGCCAGTTTCGAATCGCTGCTGGCCGCGCGCATCGTCACCGGCCTGTTCGGCGGCGTGATCGGCTCCGTGGTGCTGGCCATCGCGACCGACCTGTTTGCGCCCGAACAGCGTGGCCGTGTGATGGGTTTCGTGCAGACCGCTTTTGCCGCCAGCCAGATCCTCGGCATCCCGATCGGCATCTGGCTTTCAACCAGCTGGAACTGGCATGTGCCGTTCCTGTCACTGGCGGCGCTGGGTGTGGTGGTCGGCCTTGTCATCGCACTGGTGATGCGGCCGGTGAATGCGCATCTGACGCTGCGGCAGGAGCGCAGCCCGATGGCGCACCTGTTCCACACGCTGGTGGAGCCGCGTCATGCACTGTCCTTCCTGGCGATGCTGTTCCTGGCCACCGGCGGCTTCATGCTGATGCCGTTCAGCAGCGCCTTCACCGTGTACAACCTCGGCATCGACCTGGGGCACCTGCCGGTCATCTACCTGTTCACCGGCATTGCGATGATCTTCTTCGGCCCGCTGGCCGGAAAGCTCACCGACGCCTACGGCCGTCTGCCCATCTTCCTGACGGGCACCACGATCATGGCGGTGATGACGGTGATCTACACGCACCTCGACCATTCGACGCTGCTGGTGATCACGCTGATCAACGTGGTGCTGTTCGCGGGCATCTTCTCGCGGATGATTCCGTTCCAGACGCTGATGACGCAGGTGCCGGCGGCGACGCATCGCGGTTCGTTCAACGCGGTGTCCTCGTCGCTGTCGCAGCTGGC
>CAYNEX010000019.1:0-29638 GCA_964396335.1 uncultured Steroidobacteraceae bacterium
CCAGTCGATTCGCATCGCCGCTCTGCTCCGCATATTCGGCCAGCTTCCGGCGCGTCTCGATGCGCTCGGGCACCGGCGTCGGGAATTCGGCGACCAGCCGTTCGAGCAGCGGCACGGCACGCGCCATATTGCCGCCCTTCTCGTACTGCTCCGCGGCCAGTTCCAGCGCCTCGAGGCGCACTTCCGGCGGCTGGTCCGGGGCCGAGGCAATGCGTTCGAACTCGGCGGCGGCGGCATCACCGCGACCGGCCTGCATGTAGGCCACCGCCAGTTTCGCCGTCACGTCGGACTGCTGCCGGCTGCGCGGGTAGTCGCGGCGGAACGCCTCGAGCACTTCGATGGCGCGCGGCCAGGCCTCGAGCTTGATCAGCTCCGCGGCGGCGTCATAACGCGCGGTCTCGACCGCCGGGGCACCCGGCGCCACCAGCGCCACACGCAGGAAGTCATCCACGGCACCAGTGGAATCGCCGGCCGCACGCTTCGCCTCTGCCTGGCGATAAACAGCTACCGACAGGCGTTCAGTCAGATCCCGGGTCTGTTCGGCATCCCCCATCGACAGCGTGCGCGCCTGCAGCCACGCGCTCTCCGCGGCCGCATAGTCCCCCTGGTCGAACTGCGCCTGGCCGGTCACGCTGTGGGCGATGCGTCGCTGCGCATCGGTGGCCGGCGGCTGGCGCGCCAGCAGGATGCCGGCCACTTCGATCGAACGCGGCAGCTGGCCGGCCTCGTAGAGATCCTCCAGCGCGCGTGTCAGCACGCCGGCGCTGTCCGGGTGTTCAGGGAAAGTCTGGCCGAAGCGCACGCCCGACTCGGTGGCGCGCAGGCGCCAGGCCGCGCGCTGCGCCTCGGGCAGCTGCGCCTCCTGCTTCTGGTAGGCGGACAACGCCGCATAAGCGGCCCGCGCCGAATCCGGCCCGATGGCATAGGCATAGGCACTGCGTTCGTATTCATCCACCGCCTCGGCGAAGCGGCCGGACTCATACAGCACATCGGCGAGGCGGAAGTTCACCTGCGCGGTGTCGGCATCCTCCGGGAAGGACTGCACATGCAGGCGGTACCAGCGGGCCGCCTGGTTGTACTCCTCGTTGCTGCGCTCCTGCTGGGCGCGCGCGTGGTGGTAGGAAGCCAGGTCGGTGAGGTGCGTCTTCAGCTCGCCGATGACGCCGGGATAGTCCTCGCGGCGGCGCCCCTGCCAGAAGGCGGTACCGAGGTTGTAGTGCTCGACGTATTCGCGCTTGCCCTCCAGCACCAGCTGCGCGAAACCACCCTGGCTGTAGGCCTCGATGGCCCTGGTGGAAAGCCCGGGAGCGAACTCGCTGTTCGGCTGGCGTGAGACGAACGCGCGATAGGCTGTGGCCGCATCCTGGTAACGCTGCTTTTCAACGTGCAGGTCACCCAGGCGCGCGTAAAGCAGCGAGGCATAGGGCGGATTGCCCAGCTGGTCCACCAGGCGGTGCACCGGCTCGACATCCTCATGGTAGGTGAACACCAGCGTCATCGCGCGCAACGTGTCGTCGGTGATCTCGCGCTCGGCGCGCGGCAGCGTCTCCGGCAGCTTGAAACCCTGCGGGGCCGAATCATCCCGCAGGCGCAGGTCCAGCAGCCGCGCGAACACCGGCAGGCTCTCGTCGTTGGCGCCCTGCTTGAACAGCGACCAGCCCTGCTTGTACAGGCCCTGCTGGTAGAACTCGCCGGGACCGCGGCGCGTCACCTCGGCATAGGCGGCCTCGGCAGCGCGGTATTCGCGCGCGGAGAACAGCAGCTCGCCACGACGGAACTGCACTTCGGGGATGCGCGCGGAGTCGGGATAACGGCTCACGAACTGGTCCAGCGCCGCCAGCGCCCGCTCCGGCTGGCCGGTGGTCTCATAGGCCCGCGCCAGCTGGTAGAGCACGCGGTCATTGCCCGGGGCATCCGGATGCGACTCGAGACGCTGCGTATACAGGCGGATGGCCTCGGCGGCGCCCGCATCGATCTGCGAGATCTCCGCATCCATGCGCTCGGCTTCGCCGGCATCCAGCGCCAGGTCACCCAGGCGGCGCAGCGCCTCGGCGCGCAGGGCCGGATCCGCATCCTGCAGTTCCAGGAAACGACGGTAATTGTCCGCGGCCTTGTCCGCGTTCACGTCCGATGGACGGTCGCGGCGGATCTCCACCTGGCGCCTGGGCAGGTCCTTCAGCGTCGGTTCGCGCTTGCGCTCGGCCGCCTGGCCCATGCCGGCCAGCAGCAGTGCGGCAACCAGTGCCCCGACGCGCATTGAATTCGTGTTCATGGACCGTCGCCTTCGGCCGGCTGTTCGGCCGCACGGTCATAGATCGCGGCCAGCGAGAAGCGGGCCTGGATCTCATAGTCGGCGAGGCGTTCACGCTGCGCTTCCAGTTCATGCACGGCGATGTCGGCCAGCAGCTGCTGCTGCGCCTCGGCGGCGCCGGCCAGACGCTCGCGCAGTGCCTTCAGCCGCGCGGTGAGCATGCTGATGCGTTCGGCATAGTCACCGGTGGTGACCGGCGCGGTCTCGCGCGCCTGCTTCACGCGCAGCCAGCGCTTGTTGGCTTCTTCCAGCGCCACGTCCAGCTCACGCAGCGCGCGACGCTGCTGGTACAGGCGTTCACGGAAGGCCTGGTGCAGGTCCCAGTACAGCACGCCCTTCACCAGCGCCAGCTTCTCGCGCGCGGCGCGCGTCTCGTCGTTGTCCGGCGCATCCGCGAGGCCGGCCTCGATCTCGAGCACGCGCTGCCACTGCGCGCGCTGCTCCGGCGTGCCCAGCGCGGCCACGTCATTGTTGTTGACGATGTCGTTGAAGCGTCCCTGCACGTGTTTGCGCCGCGCCTCGGCGGCACGCAGCGCATCGCTGCCGAGCAGGCCATCGACGCGCGGCGTGCGTTCTGCATAGGCCGCCTCGCGCGTCTGGATCATGTCGCCATAGAGGACCATGTTCTCGTCCCAGCGCGACAACGTGGAACCGAGATAAGCCAGGTCGCGGTAATTCTTCAGGCCTTCCTGGAAGTCATGGCCGGCCAGCACCGGGTACAGGTAGCGGGACTCGGGCGCATCGGGCAGTTCAGTGAGCTGCCAGAACCAGCCGCGTTGCGGCGAGATCGCATCTTCCGCGCCCACCAGCTCGCGCATCAGGCTGCCTTCGCGGATGCGGCCGATGGCCGCGTCGATGTTGCCGCGTTCGCTGGCGAAGGATTCCAGCGCCGTTTCGTAGTATTCCGCCGCCTGCGCATGGGCGCCCAGCTGCGCGAAAGCATAAGGAACGGCCAGGAAGGACTCCTGCACGGCTGCATCCAGCAGGTTGCGATCGTGCAGCTCCAGCCATGGCGTCAACGCTTCTTCATGGCGACCGGCCGCGGCCAGCGCCCAACCCAGCCCCAGCAATGCACGCGAGGACTGCGGCCCGTTCAGGCGCACGCGCGTCAGGTAAGTCGTGGCCGGTTCGTGCTGGCCGGCCTGCAGGTAGGCGAAGCCGAGCGCCAGGTTGGCCTTGTCGCGCAGCGCCAGCAGCTCGCTGTTGTCGGTGAGGATGTTGCCCACCTGGTCCAGCCAGCGCGCGCCTTCGGCGAGACGGTCGCTGCGCACCAGTGCCACGCCCAGGTTGAAACGCGCAAACTGCAGCCAGCTGCTGGTGCTCTTCCAGCTCGACAGCACCGCCACGGCTTCGTCGTAGCGTTCCAGGTGCATCAGCGCATTGGCCTGCAGGTGCACGCGTTCGGCCGCCTCGGCCGGTTCCAGCGTGCCGGCGATGCGCTCCAGCGCATCCAGCGCCCGCTGGTGATAACCGCGCGCATACCAGACCTTGGCCAGATAGAACCAGGCGCGGGCCTTCACGCTGGCGGGAATGTCTTCGGTCAGCAGCGACTCGAAGCGGCGGCCGGCCTCGTTGTGCATGCCCAGCTGCAGGTACAGGCCGCCGGCCAGCAGGTCGGCCTCGCCGCGATGGTGCGGCATCAGGTCCCAGTGCGAATAGGCCTCGAGCCGAGTCAGCGCCTCGAAGTCATCCCCCACGAAGGTGGTGAACAGCACATCGCCATAATGCAGGTCCTGCACCCGCGTCACCGGCAGCTTGTCCGGTTCCGCGGCATGCGCCGGCAGCTGGCCGATGGCCAGCAGCAATCCGGCAGCGATGGCGGAACGGATCGACATGCGCAGGACTTACTCCCAGTCCCGCACGATGAATTCAGGCTGGCGCTTGCTCTGCCGGTCGGAGATCTTCAGTTCCAGGTACTTCGCGCCCACCGACTTCTCGAACTTCAGCTGCGCGCCGCGGGAATAGTCCTGCCCCTGCGGGCCCTTGCCGGTGAACAGCGCCACCAGTTCGTGCTCGCCCACGCGCAGGTTGCCCAGGTACAGCCGCTGCACGCCGCCCTTGAGCAGCGCCTCGGCCTCGCGCGGCGTGTACAGGTGCTTTGCCACCTGCTTGTCGTCGATGCGCAGCTCGACGGTGTCGAGTGCGAAGAACTCGCCCACGTCCATGGACAGGAACACGGCCACCTGCGTGTTGGCCGGGAACAGCAGTTCCTCCTCGAGGATGAACAGGTCGCGGTTCAGGTCGACCACGTCCTTCTTGATGGCCTGGATCTCCTCGTCCAGCGCGCGCGTGTCGGGCGCGCCGGCATCCTGCGCGCTGGCGATGGCGCCCATGGCCAGCGTCGCCAGCATGGCGAGGATGGCCAGCAGGCGGCCGGCAGAGAGATAACGCTTCATTTGTCCTTTCCTATTCGTCGAGCAGCGTGCGGATGCGTTCCAGCCAGGCCTTCTCATCACCGCTGCGGTGGTCGCGGAATACATGCCGCACGATGCCGCCGCGGTCGATCACCAGCAGCATCGGCAGATTGTCCACGCGATAGGCCTTCGCCACCGCCTTGTCGGGGTCCAGCAACACCGGGAAGCTGACCGGATGCCGCAACGCAAAGCTGGCGGCCGCCAGCTGGTCGTCATCCACGTTCACGGCCAGCGCGGCGAGGCCGGCCGAGCGGTAGGTGTCGATCAGGCGGCTGGTGGCCTGCAGCTGTGCCGGGCACTGGCCGCAGCGGCTGCCCCAGAAGGTCAGCAGCACCACCTCGCCGCGGTACTCGGACAGGCGGAAGTTGGTACCGGAAGTGGCCTTCAGCGCGAAGTCGGGCGCAGGCTGCCCCGACAGGCGATGGGACGAACCGGCAGCCATGCCGGCCGCGGCGACCATCAGTCCCGCCGCCAGGCACCACAACGAACGCCAGGCATTTCGCACAGCAGCAACCTTAAGCGGTGAGAGTTGACAGAAGCAGGATAGCGCCCGGGTTCCTGCCCACAATGAACGACGTCACACCGACACTTGGCCGAAGGCGATCAGGCTGTCGAGATTGTTACCCAGTCCATGCTTCCCGAGGACGGTCTGCAGCTCTCCCTCGCGCCCATGCAAGGCGAGGTAGTTGAGGACCACCTCTTCCACCAGCAGGTTGACCGCATTCGCACCCGGATGCGAGTTGGTGGCCACCGAACCATCGGCGGTGTACCAGCCGATCTGCCGCCGCGGCACGCCGGCGCCCATCTGCCGCATCGGCACCGGGCCGGTGGGGTTGTACACCAGCATCAGCGAGGCCGCGGTGGCCTGGTTGTCACCCGTCCACACACCCTTGCCACGGCCGTTGACCGAGTTGTCGATCATGCCGTTGGACGACAGCGAACCATCGCTGAACACATAGATCATCAGCGGACGGCCCTTGCGCGCGGCATATTCCAGGCAGGCGCCGATGCACTCGCCGGCACGGATGTCGCGCAGTTCGCCGGTCGCGCGCTCACCGGTGTGGTAGTCGAAACCACCCATCTGGATGGTGCCGGCGCCGGCATTGCCGTCGATCACCATCTTCATCACCGCGGCGGTCTTGCGGAACTCGCCGTCACCGTTGTATTCGGCCTGCGTCCAGATGCCGTTCGGACCGACGATGTCGGTGTCGAGGGCCGGGTTCAGCGATGCCGGATTGTTGAAGCGCTCGGCGAGGTAGGCGGACTTCACGTATCCGCACTTGTTGAAGCGCTTGATCTCCGCGTCACTGGCGAGCAGCGTCTGCACCTGGCCATGCTTCCGGTGCGTCAGCACGGCCATCGACTCCATCACCGCCACGGCATCGGCCGCGTTCGGGAACAGCGTGCCCAGCTCGCCGGTGTCGACCAGGCCGGTGACGTCACTGGCGCGATCCACCTTGGTCGGCCGGATGGTCGGATCGACCATCGCGATCGGCGCCACCGAATTGCCGCCGGATTCGCTGGCCACCGAACCGATCAGGGTCAGCAGCTCGCCCTTGGCGCCGGTCTTGGCGATGCCGTACATCGGGTTGTGCGGATTGTTGCCGGTATCGTTCTCCGAGCGCGCCGCGATGATGGCGCCATCGGTATTCGCCGCCGTGGTCGGCTGCGCCCGGCGCACCATGCCGCGCAGGAAGGCGCTGTCGACGTGGAAGGCAATGTTGAACTGCCGGTCGATCTGGTTCGGCAGGTTGGGCGTCATGTTGCCCGGCAGGCCGAGGCGCGAATAACCCGCGGTGGAGAGGAAATCCTCCTGGCCGCCCTGCTTGCCCATCAGCACGCTGGAGCCGGCGATGTTGGCGCCGCCTGAAAGGTCGAAGGCGATGAAGGGCACCATGCCCGCGCCGCCGGTGATGCCGCAGCCGGCGGACCCGATGTCGGCCAGGTTGCCCAGCACATCGGCATGGGCACGTCCGGAATGCAGCAGGCCCGCCAGCGTCGGCATCACCACCGCGCCGGCGCCGGTCAGCAATCCGGCCGACAGCATCTCGCGTCGCGTCACCGGGGGGCGGTGGTCACCGTGCAGGATCGGCGCATCGAGCGGACGTCCCCGGGGAATCTTGCGGATGTAACGCATGGTGCTGGTCCTTTAGAGAATCGAGAGCACGCCACTGCCCAGCGCGGCGGCACAGGCGGCCTTGGCGACGTTGGAGCTGCTGGCATCGGGGCTTGCAATCAGCCGGTCGATCAGCGAGCTGAGTTCAGCGCGGATATCCGAGTCGTCCGGCTGCGTGGCGATGTTGCTGCCCACGGCGCGGGTCAGCAGCGGGCCGATCAGCACTTCCTTGCCTTCCGCACTCGCGAACTGTGACGCCGGCGAGCCGACGACGAGGCCGGGGAAGAATCTGCCGCGCAGCTCCGCGTTGTTGACCATCTCCGAGCAGTACTTGATCGCCAGCTGCGCCACGCCGGTCTGGTGCGAGGCCAGGAAGGCCTCGATGTCCGGCACCGGCGGCAGCTGCTGCTGCACCTGCAGGTAGGTGCTGCGCACCGCCGTGTTGGTGGTGGGCACACCGGTGATGGCCGACATGCTCTGGTTGAGCTGCTCGAAGGTGCGCATGCCGATGTCAGGGCGCGCCTCGAGGTCCACCGCCACCGGCGTGGCACCCGCCAGCGGTGTGCGCGCATAGGTGTGCTGGCCGATGCGGTCGAAGGTCAGGAAGAACAGGTCCGACTCGGGGCCCTTCTGCAGCCCGATCACCGTGCCGATGTCGGCCAGGCGCTGGCCGGCCTCGGGCGAATAGGCGGCACTGGTCACCGTGGTATTGAGGTTGGCAAAGGCCTGTCCGACCTGCGCCTCCGCGCCGTTCACGCCGATGCGGATGCCCTGGATCGGGATCGACCCCGGCTCGGCGTCCGGATCGAGGCTGATGAAGGTGGGTTTGGTGAACAGGTAGCTGTAGCTGTCATACACGCTGACCTCGAACATCACATAGCTCTGCGGCACGCCGGTGAGCTCGGTGACATTGAACAGCAGGAAATAACGCTCACCCACTCCGGCAGCGAAGTTCATCTGCACCTGCTCCTCGGTCAGCGCCCGCTCGTGGATGGCCACGAAACGCAGCACGCCGCGCCACTGGCGGTTGTTCGAGGTCTCGTTGCCGAATACCAGCGAGAAGGTGTCATCCCAGGTGGCCAGGGTGCCGCCATCGCGCGGATCGAGGTCGCCGGTGAAGGTGCCGTTCACATACAGGCGACGTCCATTGACCGGGTCGAAGGTCAGCACCACATGCTGCAGCGAGGCCTGCGCGTCCTTGTCGGCATCATTGGTGACCAGCGCCGGTGCGCCGTTGGCACCGGTGCTTTCGGTCCGGTTCAGCGCCTCGTACTGGAAGGCGCGCTGCGCCAGCGTGAAATTGCGCGCGTTGACGCCGCCGGAATAGCTGACGATGTACGCCATCTCCTGCGTGACATCGGCCGGCGCCGCCCAGACCTCGACGGAGTACTCGCCGGTCAGCTTGATGCGATTGGCCAGCTTCGAGCTGGCAGTGGTGGTGGCCTGGGCCTTGCCGCCACCGGCGCCGATGTTGATGCCCCATCCGCCCACCGGCGTCACATCGCCGTCGATGGTCAGGTTCAGCTGCGGCTCGATACCACTGGTGTCGACGACCTCACCGTTGATCAGGTCCTTGAACTGGTACTTGGCGATGGTGTGGGTCTCGTACCGGCTGCCGCCGGCTGCCACGATGCCGTCGGGCAGCCGCAGCGCGCGACTGACCTTCAGCTGCGGATTGATCTCGGTGACCGGCACCTGGTCGGCGAAGGCCTGGATGGCGGCCAGCATGGTGGCCGCATCGCTGGCGCAGTTCGACCAGCAGTTGTGCGCCTCGTGCAGGCGCTCGACGAAACGCGAGTTGGCCGGCACGTCGAGGTTGATCTTGGCACGCGCCGCGGAATAGGCCTCGTTGACGTCCGCGCTGGCGAAGAAGCCGGGCGCCGCCTGCGGCGCCGCCGGGGCATGACAGCGCCCGCAGTTGCCGTCACCGCGCAGCAGCGGCCAGACGGTGTTCTGGAAGGCTGCCGGCGACTCCGGGAAGGTCTTGGTGTCGCCCACCGGCACGTCATCGGGTGCCTCAAGCTTGATCACGGTGCCGGCACCACCGACCCCGCCCACCCAGTTCTGCACCCAGGTGGTCAGGATGTCCGCACAGGCCTGCGCGCTGGCCAGCCAGCAGTTGTGGCCCTCGGCCACCTTCGTCACCAGCGCCGACTGGTTGGGCTGGGTGGTGTTGATGTAGGGCAGCGCCTCGGCATAGGCGAGGTTCACATCGTCATTGCGCGCGAAGCGCGGCGCCTGGCCCGGCGTGGCCGCGTTGTGGCAACCGCCGCAGCGGTTGTTGGCCTTGACGTTCTGCCACAAGGCGATGCGGAAGGCCTGGATGTCGGCCGTCTGCGGCGCCGGACCGGTGTAATCGTTCACCTGCGGCGGATTGGTATTGGGATTGACCGTGGTCGGCGCGCCGCCGCCACAGGCAGCAAGACCGGCCAGACCCGCCGCAACCAGGATGACCCGGAGCATCTTCATGAATTTCTCCCCGATCAACCGCGGCAGTAGGCCGCAGTCTCCGCAAACACATCCTTGACGCGGTAGCCGTTGCCGCGGAACAGGCTCATCACCCGCTCCACTTCATTGCGGTCCGCCTGGTTCACCGGCGGACGCAGGCAGACGGTGCGGAACACCTTCTCGACCTGGCAGCGCGCGAACTGCTCGCTGTTGGCCAGTTCCTGGCCCATGCTCCTGGCGCCGCGGCCCTCGCCGGTCAGGCCCGGATCCCAGCCGAACACCGAGTTGACGCCCTGGCGCCAGTAGTTGGTCCAGCCATCATCCGGCGTGACGTAGCCGGGCTTGAAGTTGTCGGCGTTGATCAGGTACTTCGGCTGCACCTGGCCCTCGGTGTACTGGATGCGGCCGCTGCCCTCGTCGAAGTTGTAGTAGGCGAAGGCCTGCGCCAGCGGATCCATGCCCGTGTGGCAGCCGATGCAGTTGTTCAGGAAGATGCGGCTGTCACCGCCCGGCGAGCGGCTGACATCCTGGCGGATGCGGTCCGGCGGCAACTGCGTGTCATGCACCTGCTCCAGGTCCTTGCACATGTGCGCCATCAGCGTGAAGCGGAACATCGCGCGGTTGGTGCCGGCGACGAAGAAGGACTGCGCCGCGGCGCGCGTGGTCATCACGCCGGCGGTGGCGGCGGCCGGCAGGCCGGTGTGCTGGGACTGCGTCGACGCCACCAGCACCTGCGGGTTGCTGAGATCGGCGTCCGTGTCCTCCATCTGCTCGTAGAGGTTGTTGTTCACCGGCGAATAGGCCGGCAGGCCGGCGCCGCCGACATAGAGGATGTCGCCACTGAGCACCTGGCGGAAGTCCACATCGTCGCGGACCATGCCGATCACGGTGGCGGTGTAATCGTTCAGCGGCGCGAACACGGTCTGTTCGCGGTTGGTCCACGGCGTGACCCAGTTCTTCAGCACCGTGGTGTAGAAGGTCTTCGCCTGCATTGCGCGGCGCGCGGCTGCCACGGCCCCGGCATGGCCGGGCTGGCTCAGCAGGTCCTGCTCCATCTGGTCGAGCATCTGTGCGCCGGGCGGCACACCGGCGATGCGATCATGGATGCGTTTGGCCTGGGCGCGCTCCACCGGACCGGCATGCGCGAATACCGCCATGCAGAGTGCCAGCGTGGCGCCGAGCGCCGCAGCGACCGGATGAGACCCGTACTTGTTCTTCATGAGACCTGCCCTGTCGTCGATGGCGCCAATCTAGCCGCCCGGAAACGCGTCCACTAATGTCTCAATGCGCCGACGTCGCAGGGCGCCGACAGCATCGCGTTTCAGTTCGCAAAGCTATGATTTGCCCCGCGTTGTGCGATGTACGTCACAGTCAATCGCACACTCCAGGGACAACTTAATCCGTATCCTCCCGGAACCCGGGTGTGGGCAGGTCTGAAGTGAAACGACTCCATTCAGCGGGCGGCTTGCTGGCCGCGTGCGCGATCAGCATGTTGCTCGGCGGCTGCAGCAGTGGCGGCAGCATCGACGTGGGCGGCGGCCAGGAGGCTGATCCGGGCACGGTCGATTTCCCGATCGCCTATGTGAAGCGCACCATCCCGCTGCAAGGTGATGACCTGCGTGACCAGCGCGGCACCGTGGCCGATGCCGACCTGTTCATGCGCAACCGCGCCTCGCCCTCCTCCACCGAGGTGGACATCACCGGCCGCATCACCGGCGATGACCTCTACGACATCAAGGACGTGGATGTGTCGCAGGACGGCCAGCGCATCGTGTTCGCGATGCGCGGACCGCTGGCAGTGAACCAGGACGAGCGCGATCCGCCCAGCTGGAACATCTGGGAATACGAGATCTCCACCGACACCCTGCGCCGCGTGATCCCGCTCGACGATACGGCGGAGGAAGGCCATGACATCTCGCCGCAGTACCTGCCGGATGGCCGCATCGTGTTCAGTTCCACCCGCCAGCGCCAGTCCAAGGCCATCCTGCGCGACGAGGGCAAGGCCGGCTACGAGGCGCAGGCCATCGGCATGGGCGGCAATGAAAGCGCCTTCCTGCTGCATGTGATGAACGGCGACGGCAGCGACATCCACCAGGTCACCTTCAATCAGAGCCATGACCTGTGGCCTTCGGTGCTGACCAACGGCCGCGTGATGTTCACGCGCTGGGATGCCGCCACCGGCCGCGGCATGCATCTTTACACCTCGAACCCGGATGGCACCGACCTGCAGCTGCTGTATGGCGCGCGCAGCCACGACACCGGCACGCCGGGACCGAACGGCCCGACCACCATCCAGTTCACCCGCCCGCGCGAGATGCAGGACGGCCGCATCCTGACCATGGTGCGACCGTTCTCCGACACCGACTTCGGCGGCGACCTGGTGCTGATCGATGCGCGCAACTTCGTCGAGAACAACCAGCCGCTGGCCATCAATGCCGGCATGGCCGGTCCTGCGCAGCGCCGCGCCACGCCGGCGCTGGTGTCGCTGGTGGAAGGCCCGTCGGTGGGTGGCCGCTTCCGTTCCGCCTTCCCGCTGTGGGATGGCAGCAACCGCCTGCTGGTGAGCTGGTCACTGTGCCGCCTGCTCGATGGCGCGCAGACGCCGGCGGCAATCGTGCCCTGCACCCAGGACCGCCTGAACGCGCCGGATTCCAACGTGCGATATACCTCCGCGCCGCCGCTGTACAGCGCCTTCATCTACGACCCGGCCGACAACACCTTCCGGCCGCTGTTCCAGCCCGAGGAAGGCGTGATGATCACCGACCTGGTGGCCGCACAGCCGCGCGCGCCGCAGACCACCATCCTCGACCGCACCATTGCCGGCGATGACTTCGATCCGTCGATGGTCTCCGAGGGCGTGGGCCTGCTCGAGATCCGCAACATCTACGACTTCGACGGCAGCCTGCGCAACACCAATGCCGGCCTGACCGGCGTGCCGGCAGCCACCAGCACCGCGCAGCTTGCCAGTCGTCCGGCCGCCGAACGGGCGGCGCGATTCCTGCGCATCGAAAAGGCCGTGTCGATGGGCGACCCGCAGCTGGAGGACGGCTTCCAGCGGCTGGCCAACCAGGCCTTCGGTGCCTCGAACTTCATGCGCGAGATCCTGGGTTACGTGCCGATCGAACCGGATGGATCGGTGTCGGTGCGTGTGCCCTCCAACGTGGCCTTCGTGTTCTCGGTGCTGGATGGCCGCGGCCGGCGACTGTCGCAGTTCCCGCAGCACCGCGCGTGGCTGCAGCTTCGCCCGGGTGAGATCCGCCGCTGCGCCGGCTGCCACCAGCCCGCCACCGGCACTGCGCAGGACGCCTCGCATGGCCGCGGCAGCTACACAGCCGACTGGGTGCCCACCGACAACACCCACCCGATCGCCGACCTGAACTGGGGCGCCGCCAGCGGTGAAGCCTTCCCCGGCACGCTGCCGCAGACCGCTGCCAGCGCGCAGGACGGCGACACCATGGCGCAGGCCCGCGCGCGCACCAGCTGCATCGGCGGTTCCATCTGCTCGCAGCGCCTGAACGTGAACGTGCTGTTCGATGATGTGTGGACCGACCCGGACGTCGGCACGCCGGATGAATCCATCGCCTGGACCTATGGCGCGCCGGGCCTCGGCACGCCGGCGCCCGTGCGCACCGGCTGCATCAGCAACTGGAACAGCGCCTGCCGCGTGATCATCAACTACGTCGAGCACATCCAGCCGCTGTGGTCACTGGACCGCGGCGACAACACCTGCACCAACTGCCATGCGCCGCCATCGGCCACCGGCCTGATGGCGCCGCCTGCCGGCCAGCTGGATCTCTCCGCCGATCCGTCGCCGGAGGAACAGCTGCACCTGACCTCCTACCGTGAACTGTTCTTCAATGACGGCGTGCAGGATTTCGAGGGCGGCACGCTGGTGGAACGCACCGTCGAGGTGGTGGTGGGCACGGATCCGGACACCGGCGAACCCATCATCGAAGCCCGCCCGGTGAATGCCACCCGTTCGCTGATCGTGGGCAATGCGCGCGGCTCGCGTTTCTTCGCCTGCTTCGAAGGCAACAACACCTGCGGCACCGGTGATCCGGCTCCGGATGCCCCGCGTGGCACAATCAACCACAAGGACTTCCTGACGGATTCCGAACTGCGACTGATCTCCGAGTGGGTCGACATTGGCGCACAGTATTTCAACAACCCGTTCGCCAATGGCATCCCGACCAATTAACGGCCTGCGTGCTGCACTGGCCCTCATGGCTGCGCTGCTCTGGACACAGGGCAGCTTCGCGGCCGAGGACGCGCCGGTGCGCCTGCGCGAGCTGGTCGTGGTCGAGCCGTACATCGAGCTGCATGAGGGGCCGGGCCGCGGTTATGCCGTCACGCAAGTGGTGCCGCGCGGTGATTCCTTCGAGGTGCTGTACCGGCGCACCGAATGGTTCCGCGTGCGCACGCGCCGCGGCGTGGAAGGCTGGGCGCATGAGCGCGAGATCCTGAAGACCCGCCTGCCCGACGGCAGCCCGTTCAGCATCGACCGCGGCGACCGCCAGGGCTTCACCTCGCATCGCTTCGAGCTGGGCGGATCGGTGGGCGACTATGGCGGCGCCACGCTGATCGGCAGCTATTTCGCGGTCGCGTTCAACGAGCAGATGCAGGTGGAGCTCACCGGCACGCAATTCCTCGGCAACGCCTCCAATGGTTATGCCGCGGAGATCGGCCTGGCGCACATCTACCGGCCCGACTGGCGCATCTCGCCGCTGCTCACCCTGGGTGGCGGTGTCATCCGCATCGAGCCGAAGTCGACGCTGGTGCTGCCCGAGGATCGAACCGACCAGACGGCCTATGCCGGCGCCGGCCTGCGTTTCTACCTGACCCGGCGTTTTTTCGTGCGCGGCGAATACCGGCACCACATGGTGTTCACCAGCCGCAACGAGAATGAGGAGATCAACGAATGGAAACTGTCTTTCGCGTTCTTCTTCTAGGCGCGGTGGCCCTGCTGCCCGGCTGCGCCTGGCTGCTGCCCGGTGGCGACGCCGCGGAGCAGGAGGAAGTCGTGCTCTCCTCGGACGAGGAACCCACCAGCATCCCGCCGCGCGTGATCGAGCCGGAGGTGGAACGGCGCGAGGTGCGCGTGGCGCGCATCGATTCCGAGAACGTCGAGCTGGGTGTTTATTACGGCGCGCTGTCGATCGAGGATTTCGGCACCAACCCGGTGCAGGGCATCACGGCCGCCTACCATGTGACAGAAGACCTGTTCTTCCAGGCCGCCTTCGGCCGCTCGAAGGCCGGGCGCACCAGCTACGAGACCCTCGGTGGCGCCGTGCAACTGCTGACGCCTTCCGAGAGGCGCTTCACGTACTACGGGCTGTCCCTCGGGTACAACCTGTTCCCGGGCGAGGTGTACATCGGTCGCAACCTCGCCATGAACAGCTCGCTGTATCTGCTGGGCGGCATCGGCAGCACGAAGTTCGCCGGCGACCAGCGCTTCACGGTGAACTTCGGCGCCGGTTACCGGATCCTGCCGACCGACTGGCTGGCGATCCACATCGATGTGCAGGATCGCGTCTTCCAGTCGGACCTGCTGGGCCGGGACAAGCTGACCAACAACATCGGCGCGCACCTTGGCGTGACCGTGTTCTTCTGACCTCGCGGGAGGCCTTTGACATGACCCTCAACCTTCGTTCAATGCGCGCGCTGCTGGTGGCGGCGCTGGTTTCGCTGCCGGCGCTGGCCGTGGCCCCGCAGGGCCCCGCCCCGACCTTCAAGCTGGAGAGCATGGCCGGCAAGCCGGTGGCCCTGGAGGACCTGAAGGGCCAGGTGGTGATGATCAACTTCTGGGCCAGCTGGTGCGGGCCGTGCCGGCAGGAAATGCCGCTGCTCGACAAGCTGTATGCCAAATACAAGCCGATGGGCTTCACGCTGCTGGGCGTGAACGTCGAACCGGACAGCTCGCTGGCCGCCGGCTTCCTCGAGAAGACCCCTGTCACCTTTCCGATACTGTTCGACACCCGGAGCGAGGTCAGTAAGCTCTACAAGGTGGCGGGCATGCCCTCGACGGCCATCATCGACCGCAAGGGCAACCTGCGCTGGGTGCACAAGGGCTACAAGCCCGGTGACGAGAACGCCTACCTGGACCAGATCCGGGCACTGATCCGCGAGTAAACACATGAAGACTCTCAGGGTGGCAAGGTTGCTGGCTGGCGTGGCCGTGCTGTCGGGCGCGGTCGCCTGCGGCAGCATCGAACCCTGGGTGAAACCCTATGAGCGCGAGCGGCTGGCCGATCCCATCATGGCCTTCGATCCCGACCCGGTGAGTTCCTCGTACATGGACCATGTGTACGAGGTGCGCGAGGGCGCGCGCGGCGCCACCGGTGGTGCCGGCGGCGGCTGCGGTTGCAATTGATGCGCCGGACGCTTTCCCTGACGAAGCCTGTGGCACGCGCGGCAATCGCCTGCGGGTTGCTGGCTGCGTCGCTGGCCACGCCGGCCGCGGTACTGCCCGAGGACCGGGCCGACGTCATGTACCACCGCTATTCCGGCGGCGGCATCACGGTGGAAGGTCCGGCGGTGCTGGTGCGCAAGAGCCTGGGGGATTCCTTCTCGGCCACGGCCAACTATTACGTGGACGCCATCACCAGCGCCTCGGTGGACGTCGTGGTTTCCGGCGCCAGCCAGTACAAGGAAGAGCGCCAGCAGAAAAGCCTGTCGCTGGACTACCTGCGCGGCAAGTCGATGTGGTCGGCCTCGTACATGGAATCCAGCGAGAACGACTATGACGCCAGCACCTGGTCGCTGGGCGTCAGCCAGGACATGTTCGGTGACCTGACCACCATCAGCCTGGGTTACTCGCAGGGACGCGACAAGATCGGCGACTCCACCGACCCGCTGTTCCACGACGAGATCGAACGCCGCAGTTATCGCGTCGGCCTGACGCAGGTGCTGACGCGCAATGCGGTCGCCTCGTTCAACTTCGAGACGGTGACCGAAGAGGGTTACCTGCAGAACCCGTACCGCTCGATGCGCTACCGCACCATCACCGACACCTGGGTGCCGGCACCGGAGATCTTCCCGCGCACGCGAACCAGCAATGCCGGTTCGGTGCGGCTGAAGCATTACCTGCCGTGGCGCGCGGCGGCCGAAGGCCATTACCGTTATTACGGCGACACCTGGGGCCTGCGCGCACATACCGCGGGGCTCGAATACACGCATCCGCTGAAATCCGGCCGCTGGACGCTGAGCGGCAGCTACCGCTTCTACAGGCAGAACAGCGCCGATTTCTTCAGCGACCTGTTCCCGTACGAAAACGCGCAGAACTTCATGGCGCGTGACAAGGAAACCTCGGCGCTGACCGGCCATACGCTGGGTTTCGGCGCGGCCTATGAATTCCAGGTGAACTTCGCGCCGTGGATCAAGCGCGGCACGGCCAACCTGCATGTCAGCCGCATGATGATCGACTACGACGAGTTCCGTGACCTGCGCGGCCGTCCGCCCGGCACGCAGCCACCCGGCAGCGAGCCGCTCTACGACCTGAACGCCAATATCATCCAGCTGTTCTTGTCGTTCTGGTTCTAGCCGCCGCAGGCTCGCGCCGCAGCGGTTTGGGCAGCGACTGCCCCCTGGCCGGCTTGCCGGTGGGTTGCAGTCCGCCGAAATGCGCAGCAGCCAGCTTCTCCACTTCCTTCTCGAAGGCGCGGTAGTCGGCCACGAGGCGCCGCCCGAAATCGGTGAGCCTGGCGCCACCGCCCTCGCGGCCACCCACGGCCAGCTCCGCCACCGTGGTGTCGAAAGCCTGGTTGGTGTCATGCACCAGCAGCCAGGCGCGGCGGTAACTCATGCCCAGGGCACGTGCTGCCGCCGACAGCGAACCGGTCTTTTCGATGCCTTCGAGCAGGTCGATCTTGCCGGGACCGATGGAGCAATCCGGCGCGAAATCGACCCGGGTGCGCACGCGAGGGGATTTCATCCGGCCAGTCTAGCCGGTCGTGCGGCCATTGCGGCGCGTGCCGGCTTGAGGCCCCGCGGAGGGCCCGCCGCTATATTCGTTGGAGCATAGCGACGGGCCCGCTAGAATCCGCCGCATGCAACGCCGTACCTTCCCCGCCCTGCTGGCTGGAGTGCTGCTCCTCGGTGCCACGGTGTCCGGGGCCGCCGAACGCTCGATCACCGTGTTCGCGGCCGCCTCGATGACCGACGTCCTGCAGGAAGTCGGGCATGCATGGACCATCCGCTCGGGCATCCCGGTGCGTTTCTCCTTTGCCGGCAGTTCCACGCTGGCACGGCAGATCGAAGCCGGCGCACCGGCCGATGCCTTCGTGTCGGCCGATGAGGAATGGATGGATTACCTGGCGCAGCGCAAGCTGATCGCCCTGCCCAGCCGCCGCGATGTCGCCGGCAATTCGCTGGTGCTGGTTGCCCCCGCGGACCGCGCGAAGCCACTGCGACTGGAAGCCGCCTCGCTGCAGGAGGCGCTGGGACGTCGCGGCCGCATTGCCACCGGAGATCCGGACACCGTGCCCGCCGGCCGTTATGCCCGCGCTGCGCTGCGCGCGCTGGGTCTGTGGGATGACATGAAGGGCCGGCTGGTGCCCGCCGACAGCGTGCGTTCGGCGCTGAACTTCGTGGCCCGCGGCGAGGCCGCGCTGGGCATCGTCTATGCCACCGATGCGCGCGGCGTGAAGGAAGTGCGTGAAGTCGCCACCTTCCCCGCATCGAGCCACACCGCCATCACCTATCCGGCTGCGGCGATGCCGCGTGCCGACGCCGCGGCCCTCGATTTCCTCGATTTCCTGCGCGGCGAGCAAGCCCGCGCCCTGTTCCACCGCTACGGATTCACCACGCCATGAAACTGCCCCGCACCCTGATGATCGCCGCCCTGCTGCCGGCCAGCGCCGCCTTCGCCGCGGATATTCCCTCCTGCAAGGCCTACCAGATGGATGTGGATGCCGAGGTGGAGCTGTTCCAGTCCGAGGCCATCAGCGTGAAGGCCAGCGCCGATGCCGCCGCGGCCAGCGAAGTGCGTGTCGGCCAGCTGTTCGAGGTGCGCCTGGCCTCGCAGAAGGAAACCCGCTTCACGGTGCTGCCGCGACGCGAGATCGATCCGGCGCAGTACGGCGGCATGCTGCGCGTCCACATCGCCGAGGGTGGCCGCTACCGCGTGTCGGTGGACGCGCCCAGCTGGGTGGACGCCGTGTTCGATGGCAAGTCGCTGGAGACGCTGGATTTCCGCAGCAACCGCGAATGCGCCGGCCCGACCAAGATCGTGACCTTCAATGTGCCGGCCGGCGCCGACCTGCTGCTGCAGGTGATCGACGTCGACCGGCCCTCGGTGCGGCTGACGGTGACGCCCGTGCCGCTGCCGGTGTGGTGAGCGCGACTCAGTAGCGCCAGTCGAGCTGCAGCAGCCAGCTGCGGCCGGCTTCGAAATAGCCTTCCTGGTAGGCGTACAGCTTGTCTGCCAGGTTGCGCACGCCCAGCTCCACGCCCCAGTGCGCATCCGGCGCATAACGGGCGAAGGCATTCACCAGCGTGAAGGCATCCGCGACGCGGCTGCCGTTGGTGGTGGTGTTGCGCTTCGACTCCCGCGCGGCATCCACCGTCACGCGCCACTGCACATGCGGCTGCCAGCTGGCGGCAACGCGGTGACGCCACTTCGGCGTGTCCACCGGCAGGATGGCCGGGCTGCTGAGGTTGTCGCGGTCGAGCAGGTTCACCTGCGCGTCCAGGCGCAGTGAATCCAGCGCCTGCCAGCTGCCGGAGAGTTCCACGCCGCGGTTGCGCTGGCGGCCGATGTTCTGCAGCTGCGAGCAGTTCGGGTTCGGCGCATCGCAGGCGGTGCCCGGCAGCGTCACGCTCTCGATGGCATCGCGCAGGTTGGCCTGGTACAGCGTCAGCCTGGCATTCCAGCCCTCACCGCGCTGCTCGTATCCCAGTTCGAAGTGGTTGGCGTATTCGGCCTTCAGGTCGGGATTGGGCAGCACGCTGCCCATGCCGCCATTGAAGCGATCCTTCAGTGCCGGGAAGCGGGTCTTGCGGCTCAGGCCGCCGAACAGCGTGCCGCCTTCGGTGGCCTGCCACATGGCCACCAGCTGGCCATTGCTGGTCGATGCATCGTTCACTTCATTGGGCACGTAACCGGCGCCATCCCACAGCCAGGCAGTGCGGCCGGGCTGCGACACATACTGGTAGCTGGGAGTCAGCACCAGGCGCTCCGACACGCGCCATTCCTGTTCGAGGGTGATGTCCCAGGTCGAGGCCACCAGCTGCTCGCGTGGCTCGAACGGCTGGGCGGTGCTCTCGCGGTGCACATCCTTCTTGTAGTGCGTGGCGACGCGCGTCACCGCGGCCTCGTTCCAGCGCCATTCAAAGTCGACGCTGCCGCCGCGGGCGTAGTCGTCATAGGCGCTGTCCAGGAACATGAAGTTCGTATGGGCCAGGTTGGTGTAGGCGTCGATCGAGTTCTTGAAACTGTCGTGGAAGGCCCGCACGCGCAGCGTGCCCTGCCCGCCCACCGCGTGGCGGGTGGTCAGGCTGATGCTCTGCTTGTCCCAGTACGGCCACACCCAGAAACGCACGGATCCGGAAGTGCCTGCATACGGCGGATCTTCCTTGCTGCCGTCCTGGCGGTACCAGGTCAGGGCATATTCATTGTTCTCGTCCGGCGTATAACCCACGCGCGCCATGTACACACGATCGCGTGTCGCGGCGTTGTCGCGCAGGCCGCCATCCTCGCGGTTGGGCACCGGCACGAAGGAATCGGGCAGGCGGTAGCTGTCCGCATCGCTGCCGGAGACGCTGAAGCTGCCGTACCAGCGCTCGCCTGCCGCCGCGACATTCAGCGCCGCGCGCTTCACGTTGGCGCGCAGCTTGTCATCGGCCTCGGTGGATACACGCGCCGATACCGCCAGCGGTTCGGTGGGACGGCGGCTCACCACGTTGATGGCGCCGCCCATGATGTTCGGGCCGTACAGCAGCGACGCCAGGCCCTTGCTGACACGGATCTCCGACACGTAGTCGACGCCGAAACGCGCCAGGTCGACGTTGCCGTCATAGGGCACATACACCGGCACGCCGTCGATGTAGATCGGCACCTGGCGGCTGTTGAAACCACGCAGCGCCACCAGGCGCTCACGGCGCTGGCCGACGTTCTGCGTCGCCACCCCAGGGATCATCTCCAGCGCCTGCGACAGGTCATCCCGGTGCTCGGCGGCGATGCGCTCGGCGGTGACGCTTTCAACCGTGGCCGGCAGCGCCAGCGGCGGGCGCTGGCCGATCACCTCGACGGTGCCCAGTTCGGTCAGGGGTTCGGCGTTCTGGGCCAGCGCGGAGGCGGACAGCGTGCAGGCCGCCAGGGCCGCGGCGCGGGGAAAGGATCGGATCATGTCGGAGGTCCCGGGGTTGAGGTTCGGAATATCCGGCGGAATATAGCGTACGGTGTATTTCACCGTACATAGCGACCCGCACAAAAAAGCCCACCCCCGCGTTCGCGGAGGTGGGCTTTGACTGCCGTGGTCAGGGCTTGGAGTAGCTGATTCGGTAGATGACGTTGGCGCCGTCATCGGCCAGCAGCATCGAACCATCCTTCAGCACGGTGATCGACACCGGACGGCCCCAGGCGCCGTTGTCCGGGGTGATGAAGCCGGTGAGGAAGTCCACGTATTCACCCGTGGGCTTGTTGTTCTTCATCGGCAGCGTGACGATCTTGTGGCCGGTGCGGTGGCCGCGGTTCCACGAGCCGTGCAGCACCGCGAAGCCCACGCCGCGGTATTCCTTCGGGAACACCGACTCGCCCTTCTTCGCGTCGTAGAACAGGATGCTGGTGGCGGCCGAGTGCGCGGTGAACGGCACGTCCGGACGCGTCACCTTGCCGATCAGGTCCGGGCGGTCGCCCTTCATGCGCGGCTCTTCGTAATCGCCCATGTAGTACCAGGGCCAGCCGTAGAACGCGCCTTCCTTCACGCGCGTGGCGTAGTCCGGCACCAGGTCGTCGCCGAGCTGGTCGCGCTCGTTCACCGTGCACCAGATGTCGCCGGTGGCGGGCTGGATGTTCATGCCGACGCAGTTGCGCAGGCCGGAGGCAAACAGCTTGCCGACGGTGTCGTTGCGGCGCATGTCATACACGCGCACCTGGGCGCGGTTCTCTTCCAGGCCCCAGGGGGCGCCCAGTCCATGCTGCGCTTCCCAGGCCTTCACCTGCTCGGGCGTCTTCTTCTCGATGCTGTCGGCGAAGATGTTGCCCTGCGAACCCACCGCCAGATACATGCGGCGACCGTCCTTCGAGAAGGCGATGTCGCGGGTGAAGTGGCCACCACCCACTGGCGAGATCTGCGGGATCACCACCTCGGGCACGGCGCTGGCAACGGTGTCACCCACCTTGTAGGCGTAACGCACCACGCGGTTCACTTCGGCGATGTACACCCACTTCGGCTTCTCGGCCGACGGGTAGAACGCGATGCCATAGGGCTGGCCCAGGCCCTGGGCGAACACCGACACGGTGGCGGTCTTTCCATCGGCGGTGGGGCGCAGCACCTTGATGCGGCCGGCATTGGTCTCGGCCAGGAACACATCACCGTTCGGCGCCACGCGCATGTTGCGCGGAGCCTCGAGTCCGGTCAGGTAGGTCTCGACCTTGAAGCCCGGCGGCACCTTCAGCTCGGCATCGGCCGGCTTCGGCACCACGGTCGGGAAGTTCGTGGCCGACGGCGTGGCGAAGGGTTCGGGCAGCTTGTCGAGGTCGATGCGATGCACGACACCCGGCGCGTCCTTCTTCCACTCGGCTTCGCCCGGGGGCGGACCGCCGCCACCACGCGGCGGCCCGAAACCACCGGCACCGCGCGGCGGACCGCCGGCGCGCGCGCCGGTGTTCAGCGAACCATCACGCAGCGCATTGAAATAGGCGACCAGGTTGTTGCGGTCGGTCGCGTTCGGCACCGGGATCACCATCGAGGTGCCCGGCACGGCGCGGGTCGGCGCTTCCAGGAAATGCGACAGCGTGGCCGCATCCCAGGTGATGCCCGAGTTCTTCAGCGCGGCAGAGAAACCGAAGTTGCTGCCGGTGGCCGCCTGCCGACCCATCAGGCCGGCGAGGCTCGGGCCCTGCGCGCCGCCATTGTCGCCTTCCTCGGCGCTGTGGCAGAGCAGGCATTGCGCACGGAAGAAGGTGCGCCCTTCCATCGCAGGATTGGGCGGACCACCGGGGCCGGGCTGGGCCGCCAGCGCCGGCATCGCCGCAAGGCCCAGCAAGGTGGCCGCGGCGAAAAGAATGCGTGAGTTCATGGTTTCCCCCTCAGGAACGGTAGCCCCGGAGGATACGCGGCCGGGCCGGCAGCCGCCATCGGCGGACTCCCCGACGGGTCAGGGCGGCGCCAGGCCCTTCGAATAGCTGACCTTGCCGTCGGCGGCGATCACGATGGCATCGGCGTCGGTCAGGCCGTTGATGAAGTTGATGCCCTCCTCCGGCCCGAGGATGAACACGGTCTTGGTGAGCCCGTCGGTGCGGGTGGCGGTGGAGGCGATCACGGTGACGCTGCGCAGCGCATCAGGCGAGCGGCCGGTCTTCGGATCGAGGATGTGGTGGTAACGCACACCGCCCTCGTCGAAATAACGCTCGTAGTCACCGGAGGTGGAAAAGGCCGCATCGACCAGCGGGATGCGCAGCACCACCTCGCCGGCGCGGTCGGGATGGCGGATGCCGATCACCCATGGCGCGCCGAAGCGGTCGCCGATCACGCGCGTGTCGCCGCCGGCATTGACCATTGCGCGGGTGATGCCGCGCGCCTTGAGGATCTCGATGCCGCGGTCCACCGCATGGCCCTTGGCGATGCCGCCCAGGTCGATGCGCATGCCGGGCTTGCCGAAGGACACCGTGCGGCGCGCCGGATCGAGCTTCAGCTGGCGGTAGTCGACGCTCTGCAGGGCGCCGGCCACGGCCTTGTCGTCGGGCTTGCGGTGCGCGCGATAGTCATAGAGGTAACCGACGCTGGCGTAGGTGATGTCGAAGGCGCCGTGCGACAGGCGTGAATATTCGAGCGACGTTTCGAGCAGGCGGAACAGTTCCTCGGACACCGGCACCGGCCGCGTGGCCGCCTCGGCATTCACGCGCGAGATTTCCGAGTCGTCCTTGTAGGTGCTCATCAGCGCATCGATGCGGCGCATGTCCGACAGCACGGCCTCGATCGCGGCCTCGCCGGCGGCGGTATCCTCGCTCCACAATTCCACTGCGCAGCGGGTGCCCATGATGGCTTCCTCGCGCGAAATCCACGCCGCCTGAACGGCTGCTGAACTGCATGTGGCGACGAGAAGGATCGCCAGCATGCGCAACCGCAGTTGGAACGCGCGCGTGAAGCTCATGTCACAACCATACCGCAGCGGGTAGTGCTGGAGTAAGCTTCGCGCACGGGGCCCCTGCAGAACATGGAGATCCAGCACTGATGAACATGCATCGCCGACTCTGTTGCGCCCTCCTCGCCGCCACCGCGCTGGCCGGCAGTGGCGCCACCTTCGCGCAGGCGAAGGAAGAAGCCCGCCTGCTGCAGGCCGCGGAGGTGCTCGACCAGCTGCGCAGCCAGCGCGACACCGCCATTCCCGAGAACCTGCTGCAACGCGCCTATGGCGTCGCGGTGATTCCCAGCGTGAAGAAGGTGGCCTTCGTGCTCGGCGGCCGCCGCGGCAGCGGCGTGCTCACGGTGCGCGACAGCCGGGGCCGCTTCACCAACCCGGTGTTCGTCAATCTCACCGGCGGCAGCGTCGGCTGGCAGATCGGCGCGCAGGAAACCGACATCGTGCTGGTATTCACCACCCGCCGCGGTGTCGAGGGCATCAACGACGGCAAGCTGACGCTGGGCGTGGGCGCGTCGGTGGCGGCGGGTCCGGTGGGTCGCCAGGCTGAAGCCGCCGGCGGCACCAATGCCGAGGTCTATGCCTATTCGCGCAGCCGCGGCCTGTTCGCCGGCGTCGCGCTGGATGGCACCGCCCTCACCATCGACGATGGATCCAACCGCGCCTTCTACGGCCGGCGCGATGTGCTGCCGTCCGACATCATGAGCGGCGCGGCCACCACGGATTCGGAGAATTCGCGCCGGTTCCTGACCGCGCTGGCCCGCAGCACCGGCGAGAGCGCCGCCGCCGCACCGGCCGCGGGCAGCAATCCGGCCGCGCCGACGCCGGTGCAGACGCAACCGACGGAAGTCGGCGACAGCAGCAGCGGCGTGCGCACCTTCCCGATGGAAGATCCGAACCCGGGCGCCGAACCGCCTCGCTGACCTGACTGGACCGAAGGCGCTGCCGCGTCAGTGCGGCAGCAGCCACAGGGCCACCGGCACATAAACCAGGCCCAGCAACACAGAGACCGAAGCGGCGCTGGCCGCCAGTTCCCGATGCAGGTGCTCGCGGTCGGAGAACACCACCGCATTGAAACCGATCGGCGCCATCGCGCCCAGCACCAGCACCGCGCGCATCAGGCCGTCCAGGTTGAAGGCCCAGGCCAGCAGCAGGCCCAGTGCCAGGCCCAGCAGCAGCCGCAGGGCCAGCGCCAGCATCACACGGCCATCGCGCAGCAGGCGGGCATCGAACAGCACGCCCAGCGCCACGATCACCAGCAGCAGGATGGACTGGCCCACCAGGCGCAACGGCACCACCAGCCATTGCGGCAGCGCCACGTCCGCGCCATTGATGGCCAGCGCCACCAGCAGCGCCCACAGTGGCGGGAACAGCAGCGCGCGTTTCACCACCGCGGCCGCGCTGGTGTGCTGGCCGCCATACCAGGCGGCCAGCATGTAGACGAAGGTGCTCTGGCCGATGACATGGCCGAAGTCGAACAGCGCCAGCTGCGCGAAGGCTTCCTGGCCCCACGCGGCGAGCACGAACGGGAACAGGAAGCCGTTGTTGATCGACACGCCGCACAGGGTCAGCGAGCCCTGCTCCTGCCGGTTCAGGCGCATGGCACGGCCGGACAGCCACGCCGCCAGCCAGGTCAGCAGCATGATGATCAATGCGCCCGCCGGCAGCGCGATCAGGTCCGTGCGCAGCGGGATGCGGCTGACATCCGCGATGAACATGGCCGGCAGGCCGACGTTGATCACCAGCCGCAGCATGAAACCGGCGTGCTTCGGCTGCAGCCAGCCACTGCGCCTGGCCACCAGACCGGCGACGAACAGGCCGATCAGCAATGCGATGCGGACTTCGGGAGACATCAGGCCTTCAACCGGGCGCGGGCGTAGCGCAGCAGGGTATCGACATCCTCGCCATCGCGCGGGTACAGGCCGATGCCCACCCGCACCGCCACCTGCACCTTCAGGCCGTCTTCCATGTCGATGGTGCGGCCGACTTCCTCGCGCACGCGGTCGGCGATGCGCACGGCCTGCTCGTCGTTGCCGACATCGGCCAGCAGCAGCGCGAACTCATCGCCCTCGGGACGCGCCACGGTATCGCCCGGACGCACCAGCGCATTCAGGCGCTGGCCCACTTCACGCAGCACCACGTCGCCGGCGGTGGCGCCGAGCGTGTCGTTGAGATGGCGGAAATAATCCACGTCGGCCACCAGCAGCGCGAAGGCGCGTTGTTCCCGCGCGACGGCAGCGCGCATTTCGTCGAACTGCTTCGCCAGCAAGGCGCGATTGGCAAGGCCGGTGAGCGGATCCGGATTGGCGCGCGTGACCGCGGGTGTTGAATCGAGCTCGAGGCGGCCCGCATGACGGCTCAGCTCGGCAATCTGCCGGCCATGGCCGATGAAGATCACCACGGTGAGCAGCGCCAGTGCGACGGCGGTGGCCTGCACGACGGCCATCAGCGGATCGCGCTCCTCTTCGAAATCGAGCACGGTGATGGCGCCGAGGCTGTATGAATCATCCGCGAACGATGCGGCCTCGAAACCCAGGTAGAACACACTTGCCAGCGCCGCCGCGCAGATCACGGCCGCGCCCAGGCGCGCCATCAGCCGTCCCAGCGTGCGTCCCTGCCGCAGCCCGAAGGCCAGCGCCAGGATCAGCCAGCAGGCCATGAAGGCCGCGGCCATCGAGCGGGCGAAATCATCCAGGTCGTAATGCACCGCCGGCACGATCTGCATCGCGAAGAAACCCAGGTAATGCATGGCGGCCAGGCCGATGCCCATGCACAGGCCCGCAATGGCCAGCCGCATGATGCCGAGGTGCGGCCCGCCGGCGATCCACAGCGCGAAGAAACACACCACGATCGAAAGGCCCAGCGTGAAGATCATCGTCGGTTCGTGATGCACCACCGCGATCGGCAGCTGGAAGGCCAGCATGCCGAGGAAATGCACCGACCACACGCCAGCGCCCACCACCAGTGCACCCAGGATCAACCACAGGCGCGAAGCGAAACCGCGCGCATTGCTGATGCGCTCGGAGAGGTTCAGGGCCACGAACCAGACGAAGAACGCCATCAGCAGCGCGTACGCAACGAGGCGTTGGTCGTATTCGCCAGTCATGCAGCGGCAGTTCTGCGGCTAGCGATAGGTCACGCCGCAGCCGGCGAGTCCGCAGTACCCGTTCGGGTTCTTGTGCAGGTACTGCTGGTGGTATTCCTCAGCGAGGAAGTACGGCCCTGCCGGTGCGATCTCCGTGGTGATGGGTCGCCCGCCGGCCGCATTCAGCGCCGCCTGGTAACGCGCCTTTGATTCCAGCGCATCCTGCAGCTGCGCGTCGGTGGTGGTGTAGATCGCCGAGCGGTACTGCGTGCCGATGTCATTGCCCTGGCGCATGCCCTGGGTGGGATCGTGCGACTCCCAGAAGGTGCGCAGCAGCTCCTCGAACTCGATCTTCGCGGGATCGAACACCACCTGCACCACCTCGGCATGCCCGGTCTGGCCGGAACACACTTCTTCATAGGTGGGGTTGGGCGTGATGCCGCCGGCATAGCCGGCCGAGGTGGTATAGACCCCCGGCAGGCGCCAGAACAGCCGCTCGGCGCCCCAGAAGCAGCCCAGGCCGAACAGCACGGTCTCGAGCCCGGCCGGGAACGGACCGGCCAGCGGCGTGCCCAGCACGGCATGCCGCGACGCCGTCGGGATGGGCGTGTCGCGGCCCGGCAGGGCTTCGGCCGCGCCGGGCAGGCGGGCGGACTTGCGGAAAAATGACATGGGCTGGAAGGAGCCGCCGGTGGGACTGCTATCATTCACGCGCCATGCCGATGATTCAAGCCGCGCACAACCTGCGCAAGCCACACACCGAAGAACCCGCTCCCTACGGCATCCGGATCAGCCTGAAGGAGAACGATCCTTTCCGGAAGCTGCTCGGACCGGACTGGCACCGCCTGCACTGGTACCGCACGGCCCGGGAACGCGATGCGGCGCTGGCGGAGATGAGCCGTCGCCACGAGTTTTCGCGGCGCAAGGACTCCCCGACGCTGGTGTTCTCGAAGGTTGAGAACCTCGCCGCGAGCCGCGGCCTGGCCTGAACCGCCCGCGTCGGGGCTAGAAGCCCACCCCCAGCGACAGATAGAAGGCGTGGCTGCCGCGGCTGTCGACGCCGACGCCGAACAGGGCCGGCCCCAGCGGGCTGTCGAGGCCCAGGAACAGGCTGCCGTTCTTGCGCGCGCTGCGCAGGCCGATGTCGCCGCGCCGCTCCCAGACATTGCCGAGTTCGGCGGACACGCCGGCATACAGCGGCAGCACGTTCAGCAAGCCCTCGCCCGCCTTGCCGATGCGGCGGAAATACACCACGCGCGCGATCGCCAGGTGCGGCCCCACCAGTGATTCGTGCGGCAGACCGGACAGGCTGAGGAATCCGCCCGCCGGGAAATAGCTGCGCTCATCGACGTATTGCGGATCGAGCAGCGTGCCGGCCGATACCCAGCCCATCAGCGAATTGCGATCCCAGGAATAGGTGCCGCGCCATTCCAGGCGGATGGAATCGGACACGCGCTCCAGACGCCGATTGGAGACCTGACCGCGCCATTCGAGCATGCCGGCCTGGCCGCGATGCGTGAAGGAGGCACTGTCGCGGCTGTCGTAGCTGTAGCGCGCGAACAGTTCGCTGTACTGGAAATCCACCGGCTCGCTGCTGTCATCACCAAGCCGCACGCGGGATTCACCCAGCGTGCGTTCACCACCGATGCGCACTTCACCGGAATTGCCGATCTCGCGTCCGAGCGCGCCACCATAGGCCAGCGAACGCACGCGCAGTTCGCCCACCTGCTTGTCGCCGTCGTATTGCGGCACATTGCGCACCTGCAGCAGCGCGGCCGGTTCGAGGAACCAGCGACGGCGCAGCGAGAACGGCAGGTAGAGCTCGGTGCCGATGCGCGGATTGCCGCCCACCTGCCCGTCCCAGATCCATTCGGCGCCATAGCGGTTCAGGTCGGTGAGCAGCAGGCGCACCGCCGCGTCGAAACTGGTGTTGCCTTCGAAATCGTCCTGCAGGCGCAGGCCGGCGCGGATGTAATTCGGCCCCCAGGAATTCTCGCGCGCGGTGAAGGCCAGGTCGGCTTCGCGCCGGCCATCGCCCTGGCGGATGTCGGTGAGGCGATAGTCCAGCAGTTCCAGCCGCCCCTGGCCGTAGTGGCGCGCGATGCGCCGGCGCAGGGTGTCCATGTCCAGGGGCTGGCCGGCGAGGTCACCGAACAGTTCCCCGACGGCGAACGAGAAGTCCTCCGATCCGGCGTCCACCTTCACCGCGCGCACCTGCACCGGCTCGGGCCGCGGCCAGCGCATGGCCTGGTATTCGGCATACTGCTGCGGCGGCAGTGCATAGCGGGCCAGCTGCGGCGCCATTTCCTCGCCCGCCTTCGTGCCGATGGCGACGATGCGCGACAGGTTGGTGAAGCTGAAGGAAGACGTTTCTTCCAGCGCCGGCCGCACCAGCACGTCGCCCTCGCCCAGCTTCGCCAGCTGCTCCTGGGATTGCCGGCGCAACAGCAGCGTCAACATCTGGTTGGTGACATTGCCCACCGAACCCAGCCGCTCGCGCGAGGCCGGCGTCAGGCTCACGTCCACCACGATCAGGTGGTCCACGCCCATCTGGCGGGCCACGTCCACCGGCAGGTTGTTGGCGATGCCCCCGTCCACCAGCAGGCGGCCCTCGCGGTCCACCGGCGCGAAGATGCCCGGCGCCGACAGGCTGGCCCGCAGCGCGCTGGCCAGGTCGCCATCGCCCATCACCACCGGTTCGCCGGTCTCAAGGTCGGTGGCCACGGCGCGGAACGGCGTGGGCAGCGCGTCGAAATCGGCCAGGCCGGCGGCGTTCAGCGTCAGCTCGCGCAGCATCTGCGAGAGCTTCTGGCCCTGGATCAGGCCGGTGGGCAGGAAGATGCGGCCTTCGCGGAAACCCAGCGGCAGCTGCACCAGGAAGTCGGCGTCCTCGGCGCGGCGGCGGAAGTTCAGCATCGAGCGCGCCGGGCGGTCGCGGAAGGCGTCCTCCCAGTCGATGCTGG
>CAYNEX010000020.1:0-29080 GCA_964396335.1 uncultured Steroidobacteraceae bacterium
CGCGGCGGCGGCGCATCAGCTCGATGTCGTTCTCGGCGAAGCTGTAGACGCGGTTGCGGCCCTGCTCCTTGGCGGCGCCACAGGCGCCTTCGGCGGCCGACAGCGTCGAGGCCACGTCCTCGTTGTCGGCGGTGATCGGCACCACGCCGACACTGCAGGACAGCTTGAACACGCGCTCGTCCCACTCGAAGCGGAAATTCTTCACCGCCTCGCGCAGCATTTCGGCGCTGCGCAGCGCATCCTCGAGCGAAGCACCCTCCAGCAGCACGCCGTATTCGTCGCCACCCAGGCGCGAGAGCGTGTCGCGCCAGCGGATCTTCGCCTTCAGCAGCGCGCCGATCTGGCCCAGCAGCGTGTCACCCGCGGCATGGCCGCAGGAGTCGTTGATCATCTTGAACTGGTCGAGGTCCACGTGCAGCAGCGCATAGGAGGCCTCGCCGGCACGCGCGCTCTGCAGGCAGCGCTCGATGCGGCTCTCGAACTCGCGCCGGTTCACAAGGCCGGTGAGCGTGTCGTGGCTGGCGTGGTAGCTGAGCTTGCGGTTCAGCTCGCGGCTTTCGCTGACGTCATGGAACACCAGCACCGCGCCCACCACCTTGCCGGCGCCATCGCGGATCGGCGCGGCGGTGCTGTCGACGTACAGCTCGTTGCCGTCGCGGCGGATCATCAGCACCGGGCGGCTGGACTTGGCCGGCCGCATGCGGCGGATGCAGCCGGTGAGCGGATTCTCCAGCGGTTCGCAGGTCTCCTCGTGGAAGGCGCGGAACACCTCATCCACGTTGCGGCCCATCGCATCCTCGAGCCGCCAGCCGGTGAGCCGTTCGGCCACCGGGTTGATGTAGTCGATCAGCGAGTCGGCATCGGTGGTGATCACGCCATCGCCGATGGCCTGCAGCGTGATCTGCGCGCTTTCCTTCTCGCGGAACAGCGCCTCTTCGTAGATCTTGCGTTCGGTGATGTCCAGTTCGACGCCGATCAGGCGCTGCAGGCGCCCGTCGCCGTCGATGCGGCCCTTGGCGCGGCTGATCACCCAGCGGTATTCGCCACTGCGGTGGCGCATGCGGTGCACGCTTTCGAAGATCGGCGTCTCGCCGGACACATGCTTGAACATGGCGTCCTGCACGCGCGAGAGATCGTCCGGGTGCACCATGCCGCGCCAGTCGACGGTGTCGTCGGGGCCCAGGTGCGAGTACCCCATCATCGCCTTCCAGCGGTCCGACACGTACAGGTGGTTGTGGTCGAAGTCGAAGTCCCACAGGCCTTCGTTCGAGGCCGCGTCGAGCAGCTCGGCGCGCTCGCCCAGCTCGACCACGCGCTCCTGCAGCAGCATGCGATCCAGGCCCGAGGCCAGGCTCGAGCCGATCAGCTTCAGCAGCAGGTGGATGTTGACGTTCCAGGTATCGGCGATCAGGCAGCGGCCCAGCAGCAGGATGCCGGCCGGACGCTGCTGCCAGTGCAGCACCAGCAGCAGCACCGAACGCAGTCCCAGTTCGCCGAAACGGGCGGCCTCGGCGCGGCCCTCGCCGGTATCGCGGTATTCGGTGACCTTCAGGTGCTCGAAGCGGGAAGCCAGCACCGGGAACTGCTCGACCAGGTTCAGGCCGATGAATCCATCCAGGTCCAGGTCGGAGGCGGCATCGCGCGCAACGGTGGGCCGGGCAAAGCGCTCACCGGCCTCATCCAGCGGGACCAGCGCGGCGCAATCGGCCCCGGCGGTGCCCCGCAGGGTCTCCAGCGCCGTTGCAATGGTCTCCTCGGAAGTGTCCTTGCGCAGGTTCTGCAGGTCGACCGCGGCCTTGGTGCACTGGATGTCGAGGCCGAGCACCGCGCCCTGGCGCGCCAGCCAGGACGGATTGTCAAAGACATCCGTCAGCGCACCAGCATCGAGCGGGGTGACTTTGCCGGCAGAGGACACGAAATGAACACTCCCACGCGGCAGGTTCCGCGCGCCTGACCTCGGTGAATTGGGCGATCGCCAGATTCTGTCACAGGGCCCGAGCATCGCGATACAACATATTGTCGCGACTGGGGAATTCGTCGACCGCGTCACGCTACAGCGGCCTTCGGAGGCCGCGCGGCTACCAGGGGCGCGGCGGATGCCGGGGGTCGTAATGGATGGCGCGGGATGCATCGCCACGCGCCGCGCAGCCCGGATCGGGCTGGCCCTCGACCACATACCACCGGCCGCGGCTGGATTCCCCGACATCGCGGACGCTGCCGATGGCCTGGAAACAGGGAGCCAGCATGTGTTCGGACACCAGCAGCTGACGCCCCTGCCCCGCGGCCAGCCAGGCGGCCGCATCCAGCGCCTCCCGGTCTCCCTCGCGGAAGCGGCGATGTCCGAAATTCACCGTGGGCCGCGTGAGGTGCAGCAGGAAATGCTCGTGGTAGGCCAGCAGGCCCAGTTCCCGCGCCGGATCGGCCGCGGCTTCGACCCGCTGGATGAAATCGCGCGCCGAGCGGTCACCGTCCATCTGCGGGAACACCCACCAGCCGGCGATCAGCCAGCCGGAGGCCAGCGTGCCTGCCAGCGCCAGCGGGGCACGCGGCAGGCGCGCCCACGCCAGCAACGCGCTGGCGACCACTCCCAGTGCCACCAGCGGCGCCAGGCTGGCCACGCCGCTGTCGGCCAGCAGTGCGCGGCCGCGCGGTGCGTCGACCAGGCCCAGCCACACGCTGCCTCCCAGGCAGGCAAAGCCCACCAGCAGCACCAGCGCCGCCAGCGCCCGCTGCGGGCCGCGACGCTGCAGCAGCTGCGGCAGCCACGGTCCGGCGGCCAGCGCCAGCATCGGCAGCGCCGAGAGAATGTAGATGTCGCGCTTGCCGCTGGTCAGCGTGAAGAACAGCACGTACACGGCTGCGAAACCCAGCGGCAGCAGCACGCGCGCATCGCGCGCCCGCAATGCCCCGGCCCATTTCGGTGCCAGCCACGGCAACAGCAGCGCCAGCGGCAGCCACAGCGTCGCGATGACCTGCAGGTAATACCAGGCCGGTTTGTAGTGATGCCAGGGGGTCACATAGCGCCCCACCGTGTGCGTGACCACCAGCTCGTGAAAGTAGTCGGCGATCGCGGGGTCATGGCGCGCCCGCAGCCAGATCGGCAGCAGCCACGAACCGGCCACCAGCGCACAGGCCAGGCCGCTGGCAAGCCACATCGCCGCCGGCCGCTGCCAGCGCACGCCGGGCCAGCCCCGCCACAGCGCATACAGCCATGGCAACAGCACCATGTACGAGAAGAATCCCACCACCTTGGTGAGCACCCCCAGGCCCGCCGCGACACCGGCACCGAGGGCCCAGCGCCAGCCGCCGCCAAGCAGCAGCTGGCGCAGCAGGCAGTACAACGACAGCGTGGTGAAGAACACCAGCAGCGCATCCAGCTGCGCGCGCCGCGCCTGCAGCGTGAACTGCACCGTGAACAGCAGCACCAGCGCGGCGGCCATGCCCGCCTCGCGGCTCCACAGCCGACGCCCGAGGTCATGCACCAGCAGCAGCGTGCCGATGCCGGCCAGCAACGAGGGCAGCAGGAAACCTGCACGCACCGACCCGGTCAGGATGAAGAAAACGGCCTGCAGCCAGAACAGCAGCGGCGGCTTGTCCTGGAAGAGATCGCCGCCGGTCATCGGGATCAGCCAGTTGCCGGAGGCGAGCATGTCGCGCGCGATCAGCACGTGCAGGGGTTCGTCCGCCGGCCAGGGATCGCGCAGGCCGAGCCCGGCCGTGAACAGCAGCAGCGCCAGGCCGGTCAGCAGCAGCGCGTCGCGGCGATACCCGCCTTCAACTCCGGCTGGCCTGCTGGTCATCGCAACGCCTCACGCGCGCGCCGGTATTGCATGTGGAGGGCCTCTTCCATCTGCCGCTGCAGATTCCCGCTGGTCGCCTCATCGCCCAGCTTCACCTCGCGCCCCACCAGCACCGGCGGCCCCACTGCGATGGCGATGCGGCTGAACGGCCAGGGCAGCACAAAGTCATCCCAGCCGAACTGCCAGGCGCGCGAGGCGGCGAAGGCCATCGGCAGCAGCGGCCGCCCGGAGATCTGCGACAGCAGCAATCCGCCCGGCTTGAAACGGTAGCGCGGACCGGTGGGCCCGTCCGGCGTGATCACCGGCGAGACCTTCTCGTGCACCAGCAGCTGGTAGTAATCACGCAGCGCCCGCGCGCCGGTGCGGGTGGAGGAGCCGCGGATCACGCGCGCGCCGAGCCAGGTGGCGATCTTCGCCGGTACCTCGCCATCAACCGAGGGGCTGATCAGGAAGCCGGGGACCAGCCCGCGCCCGCGCTGCTGCAGCAGGTAACGGCCGCAGAACAGCTCGTGCTGGTGCCAGTAGCAGGGCAGCAGCGAGCCATGCGCCGCCAGCGCGGCGTCCAGGTGCTCCTGGCCCTCCACGCGCACCACGCGGCAACTGGCCCACCACAGGCGCACCAGCCCCAGCAGCAGCGGGGCCGCGATGGCGTAGGCCAGCCGCCGCAGCGGGCCCAGGCGCCGTGTAGAGACCCGCTGATCGGGTAGAATTTCGCACTTCATGAACTCGTCCCAGACCCTGCCACCCGAATCCGACCAGCGCTTCGACATCGGCTCGACCGCCGACTCGCTCGATCGCATGCGGACCATCCATGCGCAACTCGGCGATGCCTACCGGGTCTATGCCCCGGGCCGCCGTTCACACACCTGGGTGTTCAACCACCCCGATGACGTGCGGCGCATCCTGATCCAGAACCACCGCAACTACACCAAGGGCGTGGGTTTCGATCGCATCAAGATCCTGCTGGGCAACGGCATCATAGTGAGCGAGGGAGAGTTCTGGAAGCGCCAGCGGCGCATGATGCAGCCCACCTTCCACCGCCGCATCCTGGCGCAGTTCGACCGCGTGATCGCCTCGGCCAACGACAACCTGCTGGCCGAGTGGCAGGCGAAGTGCGCCGCCGGCGAACCGGTCAACGTCACCGACGACATGAGCCGGCTGACGCTGGAGATCGTGCTGCGCGTGCTGTTCGGCGATGACCTGCTGTGGATGGAACAGCAAGCCGGGGAGAACCCGTTCTCGATCTTCACCGAGGAGCCGGCGCGGGACCTGAAGTTCGCCTACCGGTTCCGCAAGCTCACCACCCTGATCGGCCGCTGCGTGGCGCGGCGACGCGAATCCGGCGCCGGCCCGGCCGGCGACTCGCCCGACTACGTCTCGCTGCTGCTCAATGCCCGCGACAAGGAAACCGGCGAGGGCATGAGCGACAGGGAGATCATCGACGAGCTGACCACGCTGATCGTGGCCGGCCACGAGACCACCGCCAGTGCGCTGAACTGGACCTGGTACCTGCTGGGCGAGCACCCGGACGTCGAGGCCAGGCTGCATGCCGAGATCGACGCCAGCCCGGAGGTCGAAGTGCCCTCGCTGCAGGCCATGGAGGCCCTTCCCTACTCCAACATGGTGATCCGCGAGGCCATGCGGCTGTACCCGCCGGTGTGGGTAGTTTCCCGCCGCACCATCCAGGAGGACGTGCTGTCCGGCTACACCGTACCGCCGGGCACCGACGTGTTCTTCAGCCCCTACTTCGTGCATCGCCACCCCGATTTCTGGAAGGACCCGGAGAAGTTCCTCCCCGAGCGCTTCGCGCCCGAGGAGGAGGACGCCCGCCCGCGCCTGACCTACCTGCCCTTCTCGGCCGGTGCCCACCACTGCATCGGCGAAACGCTGGCCATCTACGAGATGCTGGTGCACCTGAACCGCTTCGCGCGCCGCTTCAGCCTGCGGCGCATCGACGACGGCCCGGTGGAACTGGAGGCGGCAATCAACCTGCGCGCCACGCGGCCCTTCATCATGAAGCTCACTGCCAGGTAAGAATCCGATGACCATCACCACGCTGAACGAGCTGATGGCGGCCAATGCCGGCGCCGACCGCGGCATCACCTACCATGCCGGCGAGGGCGTCTCCCGCCGCGTCACCTACGGCGAGCTGCGCACGCGCGCGCTGTCGATGCTGCACCACCTGCAGCGGCTGGGCGCCAGGCCCGGCGACAAGCTGATCCTGCTGCTGAACAACAACGAGCAGTTCATCGACGCCTTCTGGGGCGCCGTGCTGGGCGGCATCGTGCCGGTACCGGTGGCCGTGGGCATCAGCGATGAACACCGCCACAAGGTGCTGCGCATCGCGCGCAAGCTCGGCAGCCCGCTGATCTTCACCGACCGCAAGACGCTGGAGCGCGTCGGCCAGTTCGCCACCGCCACCGGCGGCGAGGAAGCCCGGGTTTTCCAGGCACTGCGCCCGCGCGCCCTGCTGGCCGAGGACGTGAACATCGACGGCCCGGCCGGCCAGGAACACGCCAGCCGTCCCGAAGACATCGCCTTCATCCAGTTCTCCTCCGGCTCCACCAGCGACCCGAAGGGCGTGGTGCTGACGCACGCCAACCTGATCGAGCATGGCCGCGCGGTCACCGGCCCCGGTGGCTTCAACGAAACCGACGTGAGCCTGTCGTGGATGCCGCTGACCCATGACATGGGCCTGATCGGCTTCCACCTGGTGATGTTCCACAACCGCGTGGAAATGCACCTGATGCCCACCGAGCTGTTCGTGCGCCGGCCGCTGCTGTGGCTGGCGCTGGCCTCACAGGTGCGCGCCACCATCCTGTGCTCGCCGAACTTCGGCTACCGGCATTACCTGAAGGTGCTGGGTGATCGTTCGCCCGGCAACCTCGACCTTTCCTCGGTGCGGCTGATCTTCAACGGCGCCGAGCCGATCTCGCTGGAGCTGTGCGAGGAATTCACCTCGCGCCTGGAAGGCCTGGGCCTGAAGCGCAATGCCATGTACCCGGTGTATGGCCTCGCCGAAGCCTCACTGGCCGTCACCTTCCCGCCGGCGGGTCGTGCATGGCGCGCGCTGTGGCTGGACCGCCATCGCCTCGGCATCGGCGATGCCGCGCAGGTGCTGAAGCCGCTGGGACGCGACGCGATCGCCTTCCTGTCGGTGGGCAGCCCGATCCCCGGCTGTGAAGTGCGCATCGTCGGCAACGATGATGCGCCGCTGCCGGACGAGCACGTGGGGCACATCCAGATCCGCGGCCCCAATGTCACCGGTGGTTATTTCGAGGAACCGGAACTCAACGCCGCCACCTTCACCAGCGACGGCTGGCTGCGCACCGGCGACCTGGGCCTGATCGACGACGGCGAGCTGTACATCACCGGCCGCGCCAAGGAGATCATCTTCGTCAACGGCCAGAACTACTACCCGCACGACCTGGAGAACATCGTCATCCGCACAGCCGGCCTCGAGCTCGGCAAGGTGGTGGTGGCCGGCGTGCGCCCGCCCGGCGCCGAGACCGACCAGCTCACCGTGTTCGTGCTCCACCGCGGCGACGCGCGCGAGTTCGCGCCGATCGCAGCCGAAGTCTCGCGACTGATCAACGAGCAGGCCGGCCTCGAAGTGGCGCAGGTGGTGCCGGTGAAGCGCATCCCGAAGACCACCAGCGGCAAGATCCAGCGCCACCTGCTGGAACAGCAGCTGATCGATGGCGAGTTCGCCGCCGAACTGGCGGAGTTGGAGAAGCTCAGCGGCGGCCTGGCGCCCGGCCAGGGCACCAGCAGCGATTCGATCGAGGCGCGGCTGCTGTCGATCTGCAACAGCGTGCTGGCGCCGCGGCGCGTGGGCCCGGATGACAACCTGTTCGAGATCGGCGCCAGCTCACTGAAGCTGATCGAGATCCACGAGCAGGTGGACCGGGACTATCCGAACCTGGTCGACCTCACCGAACTGTTCGACCACCCCACCCCGAAGCAGCTGGCCGAGCACCTGTCGGCGCGGCTGGGTCAGGCGGGCTGAGCAGGACGCCGCTGCTTCCAGCGGCGGTGTCCCCAGGTCCATTCGGCGGGATGCGCGAGGATGTCGCGCTCCACCATCCGCGCATAACGTCCGGTGAACTCACCGGGCGCGAGCACTTCACGATCCTGCGCCAGCACGTGGCACTCGGCTTCATAGCGGCCGCGCGCCACGCGATGCATCGACACGTACACGGCCGCGTAGCGCGTTGAACGCGCGATCTGTTCGGGCCCCATGTAGAAGGCCGTGTCGCGTCCCAGGAAGGTGAGCCAGTGCTGGTGCTCGCTGGTGCGCGGCGCCTGGTCGGCCAGCATCGCGATCACACGCACCTCATTGCGTCGCTGCAGGATGTCGGCCAGCAGCTGCTTGGCCGGCACCAGGCGCACGCCCCAGCGCCGGCGCAAGGCCACCAGGGCCGCATTGGCCGACGCGGACTTCAGCTGCTTGTAGGCTGCATCGAAGGGATACCCCAGCGCACCGGCAACGGCATACATGCCCCAGTCCCAGTTGGACTGATGCGCGCCCATCAGCAGGACCGGCCTGCCCTGCGCCAGCAGCTCCTGCAGCAGCTGCAGGTTGCGCACCTGCACGCGCGAGAGCAGCTCTTCGCGCGACAGGCGGATGCCGGCCACCAGTTCCGCCGCGAGATCCGCGAAATGCCGGTAGTTGGCCACCGCCAGCGCGCGTCGCGCGCGCGCGGGCATGTCGGGGAACACCGCGGCGAGATTGTTCTGCGTGACGCGCCAGCGTGATCCCGGCAGCAGGCGGGACAGCGTCGCCAGCGCACCGCACAGCCCGTAGAGCGCCGGCAGCGGCAGCCGCGAGAGCCAGCGCATCCACCACGGCGGCTGGCCCGGCGTAGCCGCGGTCGTGACGGGTGCGGGTGCGGTCATCGGGCCGGAGTTTAGATGCTATCCTCCGGGGCCTTCCAGCCATCACAAAACTCAATGGAAGGGGCGTCATGAACGAAGTGCGACTGTCGATCGGTGGCCGGGACGTGGCCGCCACGGGTGGGAATACCTTCGAGCGCAGGAATCCGGCCACCGGCCAGGTGGTGACGCGCGCTGCCGCGGCCACTGCCGCCGATGCACGCGCCGCCTGCGATGCCGCGGCTGCCGCCTTCCCCGCCTGGTCCGCGCAGGGACCCAATGCCCGCCGCAAGGTATTGATGGCCGCCGCGCAGAACCTGCGCAACCGCAGCGCCGAGTTCGCGCGCCTGTGCACCGAGGAAACCGGTGCCATCGGCGGCTGGGGTCATTTCAACACCGGCTTCGCGGCCACCCTGCTTGAGGAAGCCGCCGCGATGACCACGCAGATCACCGGCGAAACCGTGCCTTCCGATCATCCCGGCACCATCTCGCTGGCGCTGCGCCAGCCCGTCGGCGTGTGCGTGGGCATGGCGCCGTGGAACGCGCCGGTGATCCTCGGCGTGCGCGCGATCGCGATGCCGCTGGCCTGCGGCAACACCGTGGTGCTGAAGGCATCGGAACTCAGCCCCACCGTGCATCGCCTGATCGTCGATGCCTTCCTCGAGGCCGGCCTGCCGGAAGGGGCCGTCAATTTCATCTCCCACTCGGCCAGCGATGCTCCGGCCGTGGTCGAGGCGCTGATCGCCCACCCCGCCGTGCGCCGCGTGAATTTCACCGGCTCCAGCCGCGTCGGCCGCATCATCGGTGAGCTGTCCGGCAAACACCTGAAGCCCTGCCTGCTCGAACTGGGCGGCAAGGCACCGCTGGTGATCCTCGAAGACGCGGACCTGGACGAGGCCGTGGCGGCCGCCGCCTTCGGCGCCTTCATGCACCAGGGCCAGATCTGCATGTCCACCGAACGCATCATCGTGGTCGACAGGATCGCCGATGAATTCACGCGCCGTTTCGTCGAGAAGGCGAAGAGCCTGAAGGTCGGCGATCCGGCCAGCGGCAGCTTCCCGATCGGCGCCTGCGTCGACACGGCCACCGTCGACCATGTGAAGGCGCTGATGGCCGATGCCACCGCCAAAGGCGCGCGCATCATCGCCGGCGGCCAGGGCAGCGGCGGTGCCTTCTTCGAACCCACCGTGGTCGATGGCGTGCAGAAGGGCATGCGCATCTACGGCGAGGAATCCTTCGGCCCCATCGTCGGCGTCCTGCGCGCGCGCGATGTCGACCACGCGGTGGAACTGGCCAATGACTGCGAATACGGCCTGTCGGCAGCCGTCTTCAGCCGCGACATCAATACCGCCCTGTCGGTGGCGCAGCGCATCGATTCGGGCATCTGCCACATCAACAGCCCCACCGTGCAGGACGAGGCGCAGATGCCCTTCGGCGGCACCAAGGCCTCGGGCCTGGGCCGTTTCGGCGGCAAGGCGGGCATCGCCGAGTTCACCGAGCTGCGCTGGATCAGCATCTCCACCCAGCCCCGCCATTACCCCATTTAAGGGCCCCGCTTAAGGGGTCCACGAGGGGTCGCAAGCCGAAATCCGCCCCCGCCTGAAACCAGTTCTTCAGGCGGGGTTCAGGGCCTCCTTTGGTAGAATCACGGCCAGTGAAAAACCGGCCGTTGCGGCCCTGAGCCCTGGAGTACGTTGATGTCCGTGACCCGTTCCGTCGGCCTGCTGGCCGTCACCGCCCTGCTGGCTGCCCCTGGCGCATTCGCCGCTGATGCCGCTGCCGGCAAGGCCGTATTCGAGAAGTACGCCTGCGGCACCTGTCACTCCACCACCACCGAGCCGGGCGGCCCGGTGACCGGCCCGACGCTGGCCGGCGTGGTCGGCCGCAAGGCCGCCACCGTGAAGGAATTCCCGATGTACACCGAGGCGCTGAAGAAGCACGGCGTGACCTGGGATGCCAAGAACCTGGATGAATTCCTGGCCAACCCGATGGCCAAGGTGCCGGGCACCATGATGGTGATGCCGGTGCCGGATGCCACCGAGCGCGCCAATGTCATCGCGTACCTCGAGACGCTGAAGAAGTAACAAGGCTTCCTCGAAGAGGACGAAGGCCCGGCCGCGCAAGCTGCCGGGCCTTTTTGTTGCTCCGCGGACGGCTAGAACCGCAGGTTGATGCCCGCCACGTAGCGCCGGCCCACCACGTCGTAGGTGCCGCCGGTCTGCCCGACCCCGACCAGCGTGCTGATCCACGGCGGATCGCGGTCGAACAGGTTCTGGATGTTGCCGAACAACTCCGTCTCGACGCCGTTCATGTCGAAACGCCAGGAAAGGCGCGTATCCCAGTAGACCGATGAACCGGTGGTGTTGTCGGCCACGTTCCAGGTGGTCACCACTCCGTTGGCATCCCTCGCGTTGTTGATGATGCTGTTGATGCCACCGTTGTCATAGCGGCCGTTCAGGTTCCAGCCGAAGCCACCGCGCTGGTAACCCAGGCTCAGGTTGACCCGCTTCTTGAAGTTCTGGCTCGTCACAAGGCCCGTGCTGTCGGTCTTCACGCCGGCAAAGTTGGTGGTCGAGGCTTCAAGCAGGTAGGTCCCGAACAGGCGCGCGCTCAACCGCTCGTTGCCACCGAGCAGGCTGATCCCCTTCGACCATGCGAACTCGAAATCGACGCCTTCGTAGTTGGCCCTGCCGAGGTTCTGGCGCTGCTGGTTGATGAAGATGATCCGGTCCTCACCGGACACCGGATCGATGGCACGCGTGATGCGCGAGCACTGGTCCTGATCCCCCTGCACGTAACACTGGTCGATGATCTGCTGGGTGGTCAGCGTCTCGATGGCGTTCTCCAGCTTCACGCGCAACCAGTCCACCGACATGCTGAAGTTCGGCAGCCAGCCGGGCCGGTACACCAGGCCGGCGGTGAAGGTATCGCCCTTCTCCGGCTTGATGTTGGGATTGCCGCCGCTGACGATGGTGAAGGCGTAGTTCACCCCGGTGGGCACCGGCGGATCGCCGGGCGCGGCTTCCTTGCGATCCACGGCCGCACTGGCTCCGCCGGTGCGGTCAAAACGCTCGGCCATGTTGCCGGCGCGGGTGTCCCGCGAATAGGTGCCACGCAGGCGCAGTTCGCTGGTCAGCTGCGCATCGAGGCCGCCCTTCCACGACCAGATCTCGCCGGAACCTTCATAGTCCGCCCAGCGCAACGCGCCCTGGAAGGTCAGCGACTGCATCATCGGCGCACCGCTGATGAGCGGCACCACCGTTTCGGTGAACAGCTCCTTCACATCGTATTCACCGCGGATGAAGGGCACGTTCGAGAACTGCGTTTCCACCAGGTTGTTGCCCACGCCGGCCGGCACGCCGCGCACGCCGATGACACCCGGGGGGCGGTATCCGGAATCCACCTGCACGGAAAGTGCGTTGGCGGGGCACTGCGGACCGAAACCCGGGTCATTGCAGAACACCGGGAACCAGTTCGGGTTGGCGGCGGGATTGCCCTGCGAGGCCCGCACACGCTGGTCGAGCTTCTCCTTGCGATAGTTGACGCCCACCGCGGCGGCGATCGGCCCGGCCCAGCCTTCGAACAGCTGGCCACTGGCGGTCAGCTCCGCGACCGTCTGGCGCAGCGTGACCAGCCTGTGCTTGGCCTCATCGCCCACGTACGAGTAGGTCCAGTCCGCGACGGCCTGGTCGCTGGCGATGAAGGGATTCACGTTCACCGCCACGCCCGGGTCGAAGCCTGTCACCCAGTCGATGGCCGCCGCCGTGGCATTGCCGCGCCCGAAGAGATTCAGCGGCTGGCAGCCCTGCACCAGCCCCGGGCTCACCACATCGATGCGGCAGCGGATCGTGCCGTTGGCATCACGCACGGCATCGACGGCGAGGAAGATCCGGTCCTGGCGCGAGCCGCCGGCCTGCTCGGCATCCAGCACGGTCCTGCCGGACTGGACGTAGCCGTCGAGGTTCCATCCGCCTCCCAGCGTGCTGTTGAAGCCCAGCGTGCCGGCCTGCATCTTCGAGTGATTGCTGAAGGTGCCCACCGCGCCGTCGTACTCACTCAGGATGCGGCCGAACTGCAATGACCCGATGGCATTGTCGGCCATGTACTGGCTGATGGAATCGGGCAGGAAGGCGTTGTCCGCGTAGATCGTGAAAGGATGCATCGGCAGCGGCGGCCCGCCATGGTTGCCGACCAGTCCCCTGCGCGACAGCGTCTGGCGGCTGTACATGCCCTGCGCAAACACCGTCAGGCCGTCGGAGATGTCATAGTCCAGGTAGGCGAAGGCGTTCTTGCGGCTCTGTCCCGGCAGCAGCACGTTCAGCACGTCGGCGAGATCCTCGCCACTGCCGCCCGACTGCAGGGTCCCCCCGTTCAGGCTGCCTGGAAGGAATGGCACTGGATTGCCGACACCATCGAAGGTGATCCGCCCGAGTTCCGCCACCGCATTGTTGGCGTTCAGCACGCCATCCACCGAGGCGCGGTTGTCGCGCAGGTTGCAGGCCGCCAGCAGCGCCGGGTTGTCCCGTGAGCTGCCCGCTCCCGCGGCCGTGTTGTTGATCAGGCCGCAACTCTGGTACCAGTCGCGGTCGCCGGTCTGGTTGATGGCGTCCTGCTTCATGTAGCCGGCCGAGAGCAGCAGGTGCGCGCGTTCACCCAGCGCGTGCCCGAGCGACAGGGAATAGCGCTGGTTGGCCCCGTCACCCCGGTCGCTGCGGCCGAACTGCGCGCTGGCCCGCGCGCCCTGGAAATCCGTATCGAGGATGTAGTTCACCACGCCGGATACGGCATCGGTTCCATACGCCGCGCTCGCTCCGCCGGTGACGGTCTCGATCCGCCGCAGCAGCTGGTCGGGAAAGGTATTGATGTCCGGACCGCCGAAGATCGAGGCAGGCGGCATGCGGCGCCCGTCCAGCAGGGTCAGCGTGCGGTTGCTGCCGACGCCGCGCAGGTTGAGGCTGCCGCCGCCGGGCGAGGAGAAGAAATTGTTCGTGGGGCTGCCGAAATTCTCCGCCGTGGCGCTGCCTGCGAACTGCGGCAGCTGCACCAGCGCATCGGTCACCGACACCGGTGACATCGACAGGATCTCGTCCACGGCCAGCGCGGTCACCGGCGTCGGTGTGTCCATGCCGCTGACATTGCGGATGCGGGAACCGGTGACGGTGACCTCATCCAGCTCGGTCACGCCTTCGGCGCCACTGCTGGTCGCTTCGCCAGCCAGGGCCGGCACCGTGGTGCAGACCGCAAGGCCGATGGCCACTGCAACGGGCGTGCGGCGAAAGCAACGGGAACGAGGCAGGCGCGGCGCGCCCTCCAGCGGCAAGGTCTTCATCGATGGTCCCCCTCGGACATGGTTTGCGGAACCCGAAGTTCCGATGGGGGCGGACCGTAACAACCGCCTCGGGCACGAGGCACTACCGCTATGGGCTATTACGCCCATCCATGATTGGTTATGGGATCAAGGTACAGCTAGTCGCCGTGGTGCACAAACACCGAGGTGGAGCCGTCCCGCGCCACCAGGTGCACGTCATAGGGCTGCACTTCCCCGGACGCCACTTCCATGCCCGGGGAGCCCAGCGGCATGCCGGGTACGGTCAGGCCTTTCGCATCCGGCTGCTCCTCGAGCAGCCGCGCCACATCGGCCGCCGGCACATGCCCTTCGATGAAATAACCGCCGACGCGCGCGGTGTGGCAGGAGCCCATGCCATAGGGCACCCCGACGCGCTCCTTGATGGGGCCCATGTCGACCACGTCGCGCACGGTCACCTGGAAACCGGCGTCGCGCATGTGCTGGACCCACAGGTGGCAGCAGCCGCAGGTCTCGGTCTTGTGGACCACGACCAGGCGAGGGTCGGCCTGCATCGCGGCCAGGTCCTCGGCCTCATGGGCATCGACGCCGCGCGCGGCGGTGGCTGTCGAACCGGAGGTCGCCGGATCCGCCTGCGAACAGGCGGCCAGCAGCCCGGCCAGGACGCATGTCAGGACTGCGGTGGATTTCATGCGGAGGACTCCTCGGTCGCGGGTCGTTGCCGGCCATTTTCCACCAGGCCGCGCCTGCATGGTCCACAAAGCAAAGAGGCCGTCCCGGGGGGGACGGCCTCGATGCGAAAAGTTGGTGCCGGAAATAGGATTCGAACCTACGACCCATCGCTTACGAAGCGATTGCTCTACCAGCTGAGCTATTCCGGCGCCGTGGGCCGCGCATTCTAGGGCAACGGTCCGGATCAGGCCAGCGTCAACCTGCTTGGGACGGGAACCGGCCGGAAATGGCCTCCGTCCGCGCCCTGCCCGGCCTGCAGGATGCGGGGCGCCGGGGATTTTCCCGCGACGCCGATCGTCTAGAGATGCCTGCCGAACGCACCCTGCCATCCAGCCGAGCCCGCGGATTCACCCTCCCCGAGCTGCTGGTGACCATCGCGATCAGCGCCCTGCTGATGGCCCTGGCCACCCCCTCCTTCCAGCAGCAGCGCCGCGAGGCGGCCCTGCGGACGGCCGCGGCGCAGACCCTGGCCGCCCTGCACCTGGCCCGGCGGCTGGCGCTGGCTCGCGGGCAGAGCGTCACCGTCTGCCCGACGACAGATGGCCTGCGCTGCACCTTCGGAGGCACCCGTTGGCTCATGTTCGCCAATGCCCCGGGGGGATCGGATTCACGCCTGGAAACAGGTGACCAGCTGCTGCGCCAATGGCAGCTGCCGTCCGGGATCGAGGTGGGCGGAACGCGCGGTTACGCCGCATTCCTGCCGCGGCCGGGTGCCGCGGTGACGGTGACATTCCAGTTCAGTTTCCGCGGCTCGCAAGGCGCGGGCCGCAGCATCGTGGTCAGCCAGACCGGACGGCCGCGGCTGGTGACCAGCTGACCGGACCGGCCTTACCAGCAGCCGGACCCTGCACCCGTATGGTCGCGGCGGCCCTTGTCGTCGAGGCTCAGCGTGCCGCAGGCATCGCCTTCCTGGCTGGACTTCGGTTCGGCCGTGACCGTGAACGAGCGCGGCCCCGCGACATCCACCGTCACCGTATAGAACGGATCCAGTTCCTGCTGGCAGGGCTGTGCGACCGCGCCTTCATAGGTGAGTCGCGTCGTGTACCAGCGCTGCAGGTACTGCGCATTCTCCTGCAGGCAGGCCGCCGCCATGTTGCGGCGGGTCTTGCGCAGGTGGTTGACGTAGCTCGGATAGGCGATCGCGGCGAGGATGCCGACGATCGCCACCGCGATCATCAACTCGACCAGCGAAAATCCCCTGAACTTCTTCATGTCGTTTCCCGTTCGACGCACGCGTCGCTAGTCGTTGAACAATTCACGCCAGGAGATGCGGCGGGTCGAATCGCCGCCGGGCGGGAACACATTGATGGCCGTGGGCTGTCCACCGCTCGAGTCACCGATCACCAGCTTGTCACCGATGATGATGGGCGCGGTGGGCATGCCCCAGCCGATGGGCAGCGAGCCGATCGGCAGGTTGTTTCCATTGCCGTCCGGAATGGTGTCCGGGCTGTAGTCGAAGAACGAGGCCGGCAGGCCGGTGCCGCTGAAGGCATCGATGGCGTTGACGTAACCGGAACCACCGGCCTCACAACTGTTCACGGTGGCCTGGCCGGGCGGGATGATGCTCGAGAACACGAGGATGTTGTCGTAGATCAGCGGCGCTGAAATGACGCGCTCTCCCCTGCCCGACGGGTTGTTCAGGTCCACGTACCAGCCTGAATAGTTGACGCCGACGCCGCTCTGGTTGGGCTGGAAGGCGCGCTGGCCGGTGGTCGCATCCACGACCTGGATGCTGCGCTCCCGGAGGCTGGCGCGGGTCAGGTTGACTCCCTCCGCGGCGTTGTTGCCCACCGCGATGCCGTAGTAGGTCTGCACGGCGGTGCTGGCCTGGTCCGCGGAGGTCATGTACTGACCGGTGCCGAAGAAGATCCAGATCTTGCCGGTGTCGGGATCACGCGCCACGCCCGGGCCTGCGGTAATGGGCTGCGCGTTGTTGCTGGCGTCGCGCGCCGTGAACACCCTGTTGAAGCTCCACGAGGCCGTATTGGGCGAACTGACGTCGAAACGCCACATGTTGCCAAGCAGGTCCCCGGCGAAGAAGTAATCCACCACGCCGTCGGCATTGATGTCCACGGCACGCGGTGCGGACAGGCCATTGTTGGAAGTACCGGTGTTCAACTCGGCGATGGTCGCGCCGGTCGTCAGGTTGATGATGAACAGGCTGGCCGTACCGGAGAGACTGTTCGGACCGTTCGCCACCACGGCGGCGGTCACGCCGTTGTTCAGCTTCGAGATCAGCGGCTCGGAAATCACATTGCCCATGTTGTCGGGCGCCGCGTCACCGGTGTTGTCCCAGAGGACATCGCTGGCCCCGAAAGTGGAGGGATTGGTCACGTCCAGGCCGTAGATTCCACGGCCGCCGCGTCCCAGCGCACCGACCAGGTAGTTCTTGCCGGGCGTGCGCGAGCGGGCCGAAACCACGATGGGTCCGTCGACGAAATAACGATGCGGCCTGGTTTCGGTGTTGGTGCCGTACAGGGGATCAGCCAGCTCGGCCAGCTGCGCCATTGCCACGCCACGCGGGATATAGGTGAAACGCTCCGTGCCGCCACCGGAGGTGTTGGTGGCATTCGGGGTCGTATTGGTGGCATCGATGGCATGCAGCATGCCGTCGTTGGCACCGACGAACAGCGTCTGGATATCCGCCACGTAGTACGGAGAAGAATCGACAATGTCGCCCAGCAGTGCCGGCACGATCTGGTCATTGGCATTGCGCATCACGCGGTCACGCAGCACGCCGCCATTGCGCTTCTCGCGCGCACCATTGCCCTTCAGGTATTCGACCAGCTCGTTGCCGGTCACGCCCAGCGCCGTGGCCGCCGTGCCCAGCTGCGAAGCCTGGGTGGCATTCGGGAAGGTGCTGCCGCCGCTGGTCGCGCCGGCCGTGAAGATCCTGCGTGAGTTCCAGGCCGGGATCCGCTCGCCGGCACGCCATTCAGGCTGCCCGAGGCCGGAGCCGGAAATCGGATAGGCCAGCAGCTCGCCGCGCCAGGCGCCGGCCGTATAGGTGGCCTGGTAGACGAAGCTGTCGGTGCTGATCGAGGTGGAATTCGCCAGCACGTTCGACGCCGAACCGCGGCGTTCGCCGATGCGCGTCAGCGCCTCGGAAATACCACGCGAAAACTCCTCGGCGTCATTGGCATTCACGTACGAGCCGCGGGAGTTCAAGGCCGCATGGCGCAGGTCGTCGATGTTCTCCGGGTTTTCGCGGGTACCCGTCTCGCGGATCGGCCTCCTCCAGTACCCCCCGTTGGATGAGTTGCCGGTACCCGCGACCGCATGGGCGACCTGCGCTTCGGTCAGCCTGCCCTGCACACCGAGGCCGACGCCGAAGGTCACCATGTGCTGCCAGAAGGCCGGGTTGGCCACCGAGAATGGCACCCGGTTCTCGGACGAGCCCGGATAACCCGCCACATCGGTGGTGCGCAGGTCCGTCTTCCAGTAATGCATCGCGATATCCGCGAGCGTGCTGGAATCGTTGTAGTCGCCGAGGTTGTTGTACCAGTACGGCGCGCTGCGCTGGTACTGGTACGTCTGGTTGTTCGGGCCGGTCACGACGGTGCCATTCTTGTCGTCACCGCTGATGTGGTTGTAGGCACTGTCCGGATCTTCACCACTGATGTTGTTCCAGTAACCGTCCGTGGTGAGGATGGCGAAGTTCTGGCGGCAGGCCAGGTACGTCCGGTTGCCGTTTGCATCGACCGACAGGTAGGCCCTGTCGGTCGTGAAGTACTGGCCGGCGCCGTTCAGGGCCTTGCGCAGCGGGGTGTAACGCACCGCCTCCATGCCATGCAGGTGCTGGAACCAGTTCCTGCGGTTTGCACCGACAAACAGGCCGCCATTGGTTTCCACGGGGATGATGTTGGACATCGAGCCGCCCAGCACCTGGTGATAGCTGCCGCTGGGATACAGCCCCATCAGGCCGACGCGGAAGTTCTCATCCAGCGCCGCGAAGGCCTCGCTGCTGCCGGCCTTGGCGGCCTTCATGCGCGTGCGGTGGTACTGGAACCAGTTGGCGTAGTTCTGCTTCTCGGCCTCAAGGTCGCTGCGCACACCAACCAGCGTATCGTTGGCGTCGCGGGTGATCGTGCAGTTCTTCCAGCCGTAGGTGCCCGATCCCGACGTACTGCATCCCAGGGACGACTGGGTCGGTGTCGTGGTGGGGGAAGCGGTGTTCACCCACTCGGCCCGGACCAGGCGAGTGCCGTCGTTACGGAACTGGTAGCGGTAGTAGCGCCGCTGGTCGCGCTTCTGATCGTCAGTGAGGCCCGGCTTCGGCACGTAGAAGGTCGCCGGCGAGCCCGTGTAGTAGTCCCCGTTCGTGCTTCCGGTCCGCAAGTCCAGCGTCGAGCCACTGGTGGCGAATTCGGGGCTGCGATATGCCGCATTGAAATTTGCGTTCGGCAGACGCTCGACCGCCGTGTCGGTGGCATTGGCGGATGCCCAGGGCAGGTAGGTGATGGCCGGATTGTACGAAAGCGGATTCTTCGTATAGGGCGCACCCGAACCGTTTCCCAGGCCCGGATTGGTATTCGACCAACTCAGACCGGTATCCAGCACGTCATCTTCCATCGACGTCGAATCGTCGAGGATGAAGATGACGTTCGGCGCCGGCTGCACCACACCCGTCTGCAGGGGCAGCGAAGGAAATTCCACCGCGTACCCGAGACCGGACACGCACCAGGCGAGCAGGAAGACCATCGCGCGCGTGGATCGGCGCTGCCGCCAGTCTGTCGCGGGCGTGTCCGTCCGGGTCTGTTTCATGGCTTGGATATCAGGAGTCATGATCGCCTCGTTTACCAACCGGCCGGCTTCGGCACGGCATAGACCGACTGCAACATCACCACCGCGCGTCCCTCATCACCGCTGCGCGCGGTGATGCGATAGCGCAGGCCCTCGGGACCGCCATAGCAAGGCGCATCCGGGTCAACCGAGGTGGTTTCACACAGGTTCACTTCGGGCATGTCCTCGGCCAGCAGCTCGACGATGAACTGCGGCGGCACCGGCAGGTCACCGATCTGGATCACATGGCCATGGCCGTCATCAGCCGAATGGGCATTGTTCCAGTTGGCCTCCACCGTCCAGACCGGGGCCGCGCCGGGCACCTGCCGGCCGCAGTTGCCGCTGCCGTCACAGGCGCCGGCGGCAGGCTTCGGCGGGTTCTCGAGCACCCAGCGTTCGGCCTCGCGCAGCGCCGCCTCGGCCGCCTGGAAGGCCAGGCTGCGGTCGTACAGGTTCGATGCCATGCGCTCCTGCATCACCGTGCCGCGCACGCTGGCGAGGATCAGCATGGTCATCACCAGCAGCAGGATCAGCGCCAGGAAGAGGATGGCGCCCCGCTGTCGGGATGCCCTCATCGGCATGGATTCAGGGACCATCACAGCTTGTTCCTCAATGCGATCACGTGCACCAGCTTGCGCGTCAGCAGCTCGCCTTCAACGGCGCCCACGCGGCTGTCCCGTGCTTCCAGCTCCAGTTCCACCTGGACCGCGGTGACGTCGTTCCAGTTGGCAGGGAGACCAGCCGTCCAGGCGCCGTCCTCCATGTAGGTGATCTGCATGTCCGTCACGTCGGGGACGATTTCTTCGGCAGCGCCCAGCGCCGGCCCGCCGGCGCCATAGCCGAGCTGGCGCCGGAACAGGGAGGTGCCGCCCTCGTCGTTCTCGCCCACGTACCACTCCAGTGCGCGCAGCGAACCGATCGAGGCCCCCGCCGGGAACACCACGGCCGTGGGCAGCGTGACGTTGGAGAACTCGTCACTGGTGTTCCCATCGGCCATTTCATGCGTGAGTGCACCGCCGGAAATGCCGGTGCTGAAGATGGCCACGGCATCCGTCACCGGCGCATCGAGGGGCGAGAAGAAACCACAGGCCATCAGGATCTGGCCCGGCGAGATGCCCGCCGTGGTGTTCACCGGCAGCGGACCGGTCGCGCTGCCCATGTCGCCGGTGGTTTCGATGTCGGTGGCCTCGAAGTACTGGATGCGGATGGCATCGGTGCCGCCCGCGCTGTCCGGATGCACACCGTTATCGAAGCCGGAAATGCCGGCGCCATAGTTGACCCACCAGTTGGCGGCGTTGACCACATTGACCACGCGCATGCGCACGTCACAGGGATTGCCACCGGCCTCGCGGATATCGCGGGCCATCAGTTCGAACGCGATGCGGGCATTCTCCTGCAGGCGCCCCATGCCTTCGGTGGCACCGTAGACGCGCTTGTTGCTGAGGAACAGGCTGATGGCGGCCGAACTCAGCAGCAGCGAGATCAGCATGGCCACCATCAGTTCCACCAGCGAGAAGCCGGCGGCATTACGGCGCAGGGACGGCATGGCGCGACGGGATGTCTTGCTCTTCACAGGATGCTCTCCGTCACCAGCTGCTGGGTCTCGGAACCACCCTCGGCGCGGGAGTCATCCCATTGCACGGTGATGGTGCACTTGCCGGCGCCGAGGCATTCGACCTGGCCGCATGATTCCGGTCCCAGCGTCTCCTGCAGCTGGGCGATCCAGCGACGCTGCGCCACCTGCGATTCCGGCAGGTTCTCCGGGTCGCAGGTCATCACCGGGATATCCAGCGCCGAGATCACGGCGTCTTCGCGATTGGCCCGCAGCACGTCGAGGTACGAATAGGTCTGGATCACCGCCTGGCTGCGCTCCATCGACGAACCGGTATTGGTCAGCGCCAGCGACTGCAGCGCCACGATGCCGAGCAGGCCGATGGAGACGATCAACATCGCCACCAGCACCTCCACGAGGCTGAAACCCGATTGCTGATGACGCGGCTTCATTCGCAACTTCCCTCTCCGTCTCCATCCGGCTTCGAGACGGTCACGCGGCTGCCCGACGAGATGTTCAGCAGGCGCTTGTTCTGTGGCGGATTGGTGGTCTCGATGCATACGGTGATCTCACCGGAGACCAGATTCCGGGTTCCCGGTTCACGGGCGAGTCCGTCGGCACCGAACGAGATCTGCTTCAGGTTGGTGTGGACCTGGACCGCCTCCGGCACGGAAAGGATGCGCAGCTGCTCCTGGCCACCGCCCGGGGTCGGGCCGATCACCACCCAGTAGGGGTTCTGTCCGACGGAGCAGTCATCATCGCCGTCGGCATCCTCATTGTCGGTCCCGCAGACGGTGACCCGCCCGTTCAGTCGGACCGCCTCAGTGCGCGCGTACTGGATGGCCGACAGCAGCTCGTTGGACTGCGCTGCCAGCCGGTTGGTGTTGATCATGCCCATGAAGGACGGCACGGCGACGGCAGCCAGGATGGCCACGATGGTCACGGTGACCATCAGTTCGACCACGGTGAAGCCGCGTTGGAGACGGTTTTCCATGGGGTGCATCTTGCTGGCACGCCTGCCCGCTGCAATCGCGATCCGACGAGCGGCCCGGAACCGCCGACGAGCGGCAGGCCGATGTGAAATACGTCACAACGGGTGGCCGGCTTTCGCCGCGATCACCGAAATATGTGAAGGCTGCAATCGGCAGCAAGATTGTATGGTTCCGCGCTCCGCCCGGAGTTGAACAATGCGCAGGCGCCACAATGGGTTCGCGATGCTCGACGTGCTGGTGGCCCTGGTGCTGCTGGCAGTCACGCTCGGCGCCGCCTGCGTGACACTGGTGCAGACCATGCGCGCCACGCACGACGCGCTGCTGGCCACACGGGCCGTGGACCTGGCGTCCGACCTTTCAGAACAGTTGAAACAGGCGCATGGACCGGAGGACATCGACACGCTGCTGACAGCGTGGCGGGAACGGGTGCGTGGCACGCTGCCGGTGGTCGGCATCGCGCCCGACGAGGTGGCATCGATGGTTCCGTTCGGCGATCCGGAGGATGAAGCCGCGGCCCCGGATGCCATCCACCTGCTCACTCTGCGCTGGCGCAGCACGCGCGGTCATACCGAGGCGCTGAGCCTGCCAGTGGTGGTCGGCGCCGGATCCTGAATGGTCGCTGCTTTTTCGCAGCGCCGCGGCACAAATTCCCTGCCCCGTCGAAGGCGGGCCGATCTAGGTTTGATTCCAGGTCGATGCGGAGCTTCCCCGGGTGCGATTCGACTTCAGGCAGGGCATGCGCCGGACACGATGTCGCGGCCTCTCGCTCACCGAACTGATGGTGGCCAGCACGCTGCTGGCACTGGCCACAGCCGGCGGACTGGCCGGGTTCGGACAGGCGCAGGCCGCGCGCCGCGATGCCGCCCGATTGCAGCACCTGCATGAGCGCGCGCAATACGTGTTCGCCTCGTTGGAACCCGAACTGCAGCTGGCGGGATATTTCGGGCACAGCGCAAGACCCGGCCCGCTGCTGCCAGCCGGTGTTCCCGAGGCAGCACGGCGTTGTGGCGCCGAAGTGATCCAGCAGCTCGATCTGCCGCTGGAAACCCGGCGGGAGTGGACCTTCCCCTGCAGCGCCAATGGCGGCGGCGCCCTGCCCGGCAGCCAGGTGCTCATCCTGCGGCGTGTCTCGGCACGCCCCGCGGATGGCCCGGAGGCGGGCCGCGCCCAGTGGCTGAGCCGTCCCGCCGACCCTTCCGGGCAGCTCTTCTGGCAGGGAGACGCGCCGTCGCCGACCGCCGTTGCCGGCGCCGAGCTGCGCGACCTGATCCTGCGCATCTACTACGTCGCGCGTTCCGCCGATGGCGACGCCGCCTCCCCGGCGCTGCGCGTGAAATCCCTCACCAGCATCGCCGGCGTGCCGGCATTCATCGATACGGAGGTCATGCCCGGTGTCGAGGACCTGCAAGTCGAAGTCCTGCCCTCGCCTGCCGAGCCGCGTTCGTTGCGCGTCCAGCTGCGAATCCGTGGGGACGCGGGGGGCGTGCGGAACGCGGCCGTGCCACAGACGCTCGAAGTCACGCGCCACTTCACGCTGCGCAACGCGTCGACCTGAGATGGCGGCGGACCCAAAGCAGCATGGCTTCGCCACGCCCGTCGCGCTGGCGCTGGTGGCAGTCACCGGGGTGCTCAGCATCGGCGCCCTGCACGATGCCCTGTTCGGTGAGCAGCTCGCCGGCAGCCGGCTGCTGCACCAGCGCGCCGCAGCGCTGGCGGAGCTGGGCATCCGCGACGCAATGGTCCGGCTCGGGGGTGCACCCGCCATCGACGGTGAAATGGCGTATGCGCCACGCGGCCTGCCTTCGGAGGTCGATTCCGTCGAGGTGCGAATCCGTCACCTGCACACCAGTGCGATGGCTTCCGGCTTCAGTGCCTCGCGTTTCGCGATCCACCACTTCGAGGTCGAGAGTACCGGTCATGTCGCGCGGGGAATCCGCATGACGCAGGTGCAGGGCGTGGTGCGGGTCATTCCGCAACCGGAGGCGGAGTGACCATGCTGCGGCAGGCGCTCGGCGTGGTGGCGGCACTGGCTTGCTCTGCCACGCATGCGGCCCAGCTATCCGATTGCCTTCCGAGGGGCGCCGCCCTGCTCAATGTGCGCATCGGCCCGGGCCCGGCCCTATCCGCCATCCTCGAAGGCGGCATCGAGACGCCGTTGACCCTGTTCGAGTCCGCGACCGGCAACCTGCTCTGGTCCGCGGCAGACCATGCATCCGCCATCCAGCGCGTCGAAGCGATGGACGCCGCCATCACCGGCAGCCTGGCTGCCATCGACCTCGACAATGACGGCCTGCACGATCGCATCTACGCCGGCGACATGGCGGGACGACTGTGGCGCCTGGACCTGCATCATGGCGCTGCAGCGCCCGAGTGGGCCTCGGCATCGGTGTTCGGCGACTTCAGCAACGATGAGGGCCGCGGATTCATCGCGCCCGCGGATGTCTCGCTGTCGGCGCCTCCGGGCCTCCCGGCCTGGCTGAACATCGCCATCGGCACCGCGGCACCGGGCAACGCAGGCGCCAACAACCGCTTCTACTTGCTGCGCGACCCTTCCATTACCCCGTCCGCACCGGCGGCGACACGGCAACCGGTCCGCGAGCGGGACCTGCGTCGTGTGCAGGCGCTCCCTCAGGAGAATGTCGACACTGCGCCAGATCCGGACAGTCGCGGGTGGTACATCGAACTGGGCGGCGGTCATGTGCTCACACCATCGCTGACCGTGAACCATCGGGCGGTGCTGGTGATTTCTTCAGCGATCCCGCTGGATGGCGCTGCCTGCGAGGTCTTCGTACGGATCGCGGAGCTGGACCTGCTGCAGGAATCCGTTGTCCCGGCCGATGCCGACGGCGACTGGACCCGCCGGTTGGACGCCGCCGTTCCGGCAGGCGCCACGCTCGAAATCGCCCGCGTGGAAGCCGGCATCGCGGAATGCTCCCTGGCAGGAGAAAGGATCCCGGCCTGTGATGTGGATACCCGCGCACGCAGGACGTGGTGGCGCAGGACGGACGCCGAATGAACCCTTCGCGCCACAGGGGATTCACCCTGATCGAGCTGATGGTCGCCGTGACCATCGTCGCCCTCCTCGGCGCCATTGCGCTGCCGGGTTATGGCGAAGTCATCCGCCGCGCGCAGCGGCAGGATGCGCGCCTGGCACTGATGGAACTGCAGCACGAGCTGGAGCGGCACTATCTGCGAAGCTTCACCTATACCGATCGCATCACCGAACCGCGCGATGCGGGTGGCCTCGGATATCGCGACCTCAGCCGTTCGGGGGACTACCGGTTGTCAGTGAGGCTGCGGGAGGATGGCCAGGGCTATCTTGCCGAGGCCATGCCGGAAGCCGGCGGCCGACAGGCGCGCGACACGCAGTGCGCGCGCTTCACCGTCGATGAAAAAGGCCTGAGGACAGCCACCGATACCGGCGGCACCGACACCACCGCCCCCTGCTGGCGATGAAATGACCGGAAAACGGCCTAACCGGCGGCCTTCGCGACCCGCAGTGCCTTCGGCAGGCTGAACACCACGTTCTCCTCGCGCCCGACCACCACACGGGGCTCCTGTCCGCCCCACTCGCGCAGCCGCGACACCACCTGCTGCACCAGCACTTCCGGCGCCGACGCACCGGCCGTCACGCCGACGGCCTTGCGGCCCGCGAACCATTCGCGCCGCAGGTCATCCGCCCCGTCCACCAGGTATCCGGGAATGCCGGCACGATCGGCCAGCTCGCGCAGCCGGTTTGAATTCGAACTGCTGACCGAACCCACCACCACCAGCACATCGCACTGTTCGAGCAGCCGCTTCACCGCATCCTGGCGGTTCTGCGTGGCGTAGCAGATGTCCTCGACACGCGGCGCCTGCAGTTGCGGGAAACGCCGCCGCAGCACCTCGACAATCGCCACGGTGTCATCCACCGACAGGGTGGTCTGCGTGACAAAGGCCAGCGTCTCCGGCCGCGCCACCGTCAGCTGCTCGGCGTCGTTGATGTTCTCCACCAGGTGGATGGCCCCGCCATGGGAGGTATCAAAGCGCCCCATGGTGCCCTCCACCTCCGGATGACCGGCATGGCCGATCAGCACCACGTCGCGCGCATCACGCGCATGACGGGCGACTTCCAGGTGCACCTTGGTCACCAGCGGACAGGTGGCATCAAACACGTTCAGGCCGCGACGCTTCGCCTCATTCTCCACCGCGCTGGACACCCCATGCGCCGAGAAGATCACCGTGGCGCCATCCGGCACCTCGTCCAGCTCCTCGACGAATCGCGCGCCGAGGTCACGCAGCCGCTCCACCACATGGCGGTTGTGCACCACCTCGTGGCGCACATAGATGGGGGCGCCGAACAATTCGATGGCGCGTTCGACGATATCGATGGCGCGGTCGACGCCGGCACAGAAACCGCGCGGATTGGCGAGCAGGATCTGCATGCCTTCGCTCACTGCACCTTCCCCCGCGCCACCTGCCGCTCGCGCAGCCACTGCTTCAGCGCATCGAGCAGGATCAGCCCCGCGCCCACGCTGATGCAGCTGTCGGCGACGTTGAAGGCCGGGAAATAGGCATCCTTCCAGTGCACCGCGATGAAATCGACCACATAACCATGCCGCACGCGGTCGATGGCGTTGCCGACCGCACCGCTGGCGATCAGGATCAGCCCCGCGCTCTGCAGGCGATGCCCCGCGGCGGGGTGGCGCCGCAGGGTCACCAGGATGAAGGCACTGACCAGCACCGCGAACACGGTGAAGGCCCACCGCTGCCAGCCGCCGGCGTCGGCCAGGAAACTGAAGGCCGCCCCGGGATTGCGGGCGGAGACGATGTCGAGCACCGGCAGCACGTAGATCGACTGGTGCAGCAGCATGCTGGCCTCGATCCAGGCCTTGGTGGCCTGGTCGAGCAGCAGCATGGCCACACCCAGCGGCCACCAGGCCAGCCCGGACTTCCGCCACGACAACCCGGAATCAGACATGCCTTCGTACCTCGGGTCGGCCGGAGACATTGCCGGCGCAGCGCCCGCACAGTTCCGGATGTTCGGCATCGCTGCCCACGTCGGGCGTCAGGTGCCAGCAGCGCACGCACTTGGTGTCTTCGCTGGCGCGTGCGCGCAGCCACAGACCTGGCACCACCGCGGCTCCCGCCTCCGCAGGCACGGCATCGGACGGCGGCGAAGTCACGGCATGCACCTTCACGCCGGAGGTGATGGTCAGGAAACGCAGTTCCTCGCCCACCGCGGCGTATTTGCCGGCCAGTTCCGGCGTCGCGAACACATCCACCACCGCCTCGAGCGGCGCACCGATGCTGCCGGCCTCGCGCAGCTTCTCCAGCTCGCGCTGCACGGCGGTGCGCAGCTGCAGCAGCGCATCCCAGTCGATCGAGGAGGCCGGAATCTCCGGGAACTGGTGCCAGGTGGTGAGGAACACCGACTTCGCCGCCGACTCGCGCCCCGGCAGCACCTGCCAGATCTCCTCGGCGGTGAACGACAGGATCGGCGCCAGCCAGCGCACCATGGCCTGGGCGATGTGGTACATCGCCGTCTGCGCCGAACGCCGCGCCGGGCCGGTGGCCGGCGTGGTGTACATGCGGTCCTTCAGCACGTCCAGGTACAGGCCGCCCAGGTCGTTGACACAGAAGTTGTGCACGCGCTGGTAGATCACGTGGAACTGGTAGCCGCGATAGGCCTCGACCACTTCCTGCTGCAGGTCGCGCGCGCGGCGCAGCGCCCAGGCATCGAAGTCGAGCATCTTCTCCACCGGCACCGAGTCGGTGGCCGGATCGAAGCCGTGCAGGTTGCCGAGCAGGAAACGCACGGTGTTGCGCAGGCGGCGGTAGGAGTCGGCCATGCGCTTGAGGATCTCGTCCGAGATGCTCATCTCGGCGGAGTAGTCGGTGGCCGCCACCCACAGGCGCAGCACGTCCGCGCCCAGCGAGTTCATCACCTTGTCCGGCGCGATCACGTTGCCCAGCGACTTGGACATCTTGCGGCCCTTCTCATCCACGGTGAAGCCGTGGGTGAGCACGCCCTTGTACGGTGCCCGCTGGTAGAGGGCCTCGGACATCAGCAGCGAGCTGTGGAACCAGCCGCGGTGCTGGTCCGAGCCCTCCAGGTACAGGTCCACCGGCGCGGAGAACTCCTCGTGCGTGCGCTGCACGCACTCGAACGACAGGCCGGAGTCGGCCCACACGTCCATCACGTCGGTGACCTTGCGGTAATGCTCCGCCTCATCGCCCAGCAGCTCGCGCGCATCCAGTTCGAACCAGGCATCGATGCCATCGCGCTCGACGCGCTCGGCCACCTTCTCCAGCAGCTCCGGCGTGCGCGGATGCGGCTCGCCGGTGGTCTCGTGCACGAACAGCGCGATCGGCACGCCCCAGGTGCGCTGGCGCGACAGGCACCAGTCGGGACGGTTGGCGATCATGTCGTGGATGCGCTGGCCGCCCCACGAGGGCGTCCACTGCACCTTGGCGATGTCGCGCAGCGCGTTGGCACGCAGGCCCTTCTGGTCCATCGAGATGAACCACTGCGGCGTGGCCAGGTAGATCACCGGCGAATGGTGGCGCCAGCAATGCGGATAGCTGTGCCTGAGCCTGGCATGGCGCAGCAGCCGGCCGCTCTCCTGCAGCGAGGCGATGATGCGCTGGGCACCCTCCTCCAGCTTCAGCCCGCCGACCAGCGGGGTGTCGGGCTTGAAGCGGCCATCGCCCTGCACGGGATTCTCGACCGGCAGCTTGTAGCGCAGGCCGGCGACGTAGTCCTCCATGCCATGCGCGGGCGCGGTATGCACCGCGCCGGTACCGGCTTCGAGCGTGACATGGTCGCCGAGGATCACCGGCACCTGGCGATCGAGGAAGGGATGCTGCAGCCGCAGGCCTTCCAGCACCTGGCCCTTGAATCTCGCCAGTTCGTGCGTGGCGGCGACGTCCTCGACCCCATAACGCGCCAGGCAATCGTTCGCGAGGCCTTCGGCCAGCACCACGCGGCGCGCGGCATCGCCAGCGCCGAATTCCACCAGCACATAGCCCAGGTCTGAGTTCAGCGCCACCGCCTCGTTGG
>CAYNEX010000021.1:0-27356 GCA_964396335.1 uncultured Steroidobacteraceae bacterium
GAAATAGCCCAGCGTGTCGTGCATCCAGCCCATGTTCCATTTCATCGAGAAGCCCAGGCCGCCGTTCTCCACCGGGCGGCTGACCATCGGCCAGCTGGTGGATTCCTCGGCCATGATCACCGTGCCGGGCACGCGCGAGTGCGTGATGGCATTCAGTGACCGCAGGAATTCCACCGCCTCGAGGTTCTCGCGGCCGCCATGCTGGTTCGGCACCCAGTGGGCGCCGCGCGCATAGTCCAGGTAGAGCATCGAGGCCACGGCATCGACGCGCAGGCCATCGAGGTGGAAATGCTCCAGCCAGTAGCAGGCGCTGGAAAGCAGGAAGGTGCGCACCTCGTGGCGTTCGTAGTTGAACACCAGCGTGCCCCAGTCCGGATGCTCGCCCTTGCGCGGGTCCGCATACTCATACAGCGCCGTGCCGTCGAACTTCGCCAGCGCGTGCGCATCGCGCGGGAAATGCGCCGGCACCCAGTCCAGCAGCACGCCGACGCCCTCGCGATGGCAGCAGTCGACGAAATGCTTGAAGTCGTCCGGCGAGCCGAAGCGGCTGGTGGGCGCGAAATAGCCGGTGGTCTGGTAGCCCCAGGAATCATCCAGCGGGTGTTCGGTGATCGGCAGCAGCTCGATGTGCGTGAAACCGAGGCGCTTCACGTAAGGGAGCAGTTCCGCCGCCATCTCGCGCCACGTATAAAAGGAACCATCCGGGTGCCGGTTCCATGAGCCCGCGTGCACCTCATAGATGGACATCGGCGCATGCAGCCAGTCACGCCGGGCACGCGCCTGCATCCACGCCTCGTCCTGCCACTGGTAGGCATGCGGATCGATGACGATGCCGGCGGTGGCCGGTCGCATCTCCATCGCGAAGGCGTACGGGTCGGACTTGACCAGCACCGCGCCGCTGTCGCGGTTGCGCAGTTCGAACTTGTACAGCGTGCCCAGCTCCAGGCCGGGCACGAACAATTCCCACACGCCGCTGGAACCGAGCACGCGCATCGGCAGGCAGCGGCCATCCCAGTCGCAGAAGGGGCCGACCACGCTGACGCGTTCCGCATTCGGCGCCCACACCGCGAAGCGCACGCCATGCACGCCATCGAAGGTGGCCGCATGCGCGCCCATCATCTTCCAGGCCTCGACATGCCCGCCGGAGCCGAACAGCGCCAGGTCCGCGCCGCTCAGGCTGGGTGCGAAGCTGTAGGGATCGACCCGCTCATGGCGCCGGCCGGCATCATCGGTCCACACCAGTCGTGGGTGGGGCTCGATGGCATCGGCCTCGATGAAGAAGAAGTCGCTGGCCCCGATGCGCTGCAGGGGGCGGCCATCCGCCAGTGCCACCTCGCGCGTGCCCGGAAGGTAGGTGCGCACAACCGAACGGTCGCCATCGCGGTGCACGCCCAGCAATGAATGCGGATCGTGGTGACGTCCTTCGGCAATCCGCTCCACTGCCGATGCAATCGATTGTGAGATGAGAGGCACCTTCGGGGTGAAAACGCAGTTGTAGGCCTGAACTGTCACCAAGCCGGTCCATGAATGTAGTCCGGCTGTGGTAAATATAGCCTGCAATGGTCAATGCATCGCGAACAACATCCGGCCGTTATGTGAGCCGGCTCACCGGCGGAACCCTGGCGATGATCATGGCGGGCGGGCGCGGCGAACGCCTCCGCGGCCTGACCGAACATCGCTGCAAGCCCGCCACTCCCTTTGGCGGCAAGTTCCGGATCATCGATTTCGTGCTCTCGAACTGCGTGAACAGCGGCATCCGCAAGGTCTGCCTGCTGACGCAATACAAGGGCCAGTCGCTGATCCAGCATGTGCAGCGCGGCTGGAGCTACCTGCGTGGCGAATTCGGCGAATTCGTCGACGTCATCCCCGCGCAGCAGCAGGTAGGACAGCACTGGTATCGCGGCACGGCCGATTCCGTCTACCAGAACCTGGAATATGTGCGCAGCCATGGCCCGCGGCACGTGCTGGTGCTGGCCGGCGACCACATCTACAAGATGGACTACGGTCCGATGATCGCCTACCACGTCGAGAAGGGCGCCGACATCACCGTCGGTGTGGTCGAGGTGCCGGTGCCCGAGGCGCGTTCCTTCGGCGTGCTGTCGGTCACCGAGTGGAACCGCGTCACCAGGTTCACCGAGAAGCCGCCGCAGCCTGAGCCGATGCCCGGCAATTCCGACGTGGCGCTGGCCTCGATGGGCATCTACGTCTTCAATGCCGACCTGCTCGACCGCCTGCTCACCGAAGACGCCGCCGACCCGAACTCGGCGCACGACTTCGGCAAGAACATCATCCCGAAGGCGATCGACAACCGGCAGGTGTTCGCCTACCCGTTCCGCAACGTGCGCACCAAGGCGCAGAACTACTGGCGCGACGTGGGCACGGTCGATGCCTTCTACGAGGCCAACATCGAGCTGGTGCATGTCTCGCCCGAACTGAACGTCTATGACGAGGAATGGCCGATCTGGACCTACCAGGTGCAGCAGCCGCCGGCCAAGTTCGTGCTGTCCGACGCGGACCGCACCGGCATGGCGGTGAACTCGCTGGTGGCCGGTGGCTGCATCATCTCCGGCGCCGTGGTGCGCGAGTCGCTGCTGTTCTCGGCCGTGCGCGTCGATGAACACTCGCTGGTCGAGCGCTCGGTGATCATGCCGGGCGTGCGCATCGGCCGCGGCTGCGTGGTGCGCAATGCCATCATCGACGAGCACTGCGAGATCCCGGACGGCATGCAGATCGGTGTCGATGCGGAAAAGGACCGTGAACGTTTTGACGTGACCCCGCGCGGCATCGTGCTGGTCACGCCGGATGCCCTGCTGTCACTGACGCGCGCCGGATGACTGATACGCGGCTGCCTGTCGTGCTGTTCTGGCACATGCACCAGCCGCCGTACCGCGACGCGCTGTCGGGGCGTTACGTGCTGCCATGGACCTGGCTGCACGCCATCAAGGACTACACCGACATGGCCGCCCACCTCGAGCAGGTGGAAGGCGCGCGCGCCGTGGTCAATTTCACCCCGGTGCTGGTGGAGCAGATCGAGGACCTGGCCGCCGCCGTGCGCGCCAACCTCGAATCCGGCAGGCCGCTGCCCGACGCACTGCTGGCCACGCTGAGCGCCGCACCGCTGCCCACCGGGCCGGCGGCGCGGCTGGCGCTGCTGCAGGCCTGCCTGCGCGCCGACCATCACAATGTCATCAAACCGCGCCAGGCCTTCGCCGCACTGGTCGGGATCGCGCACTCGGTCAATGACGAGGCGCGCATCGCCTACGTCTCCGACCAGTTCCTGCACGACCTTTCCGTCTGGTACCACCTGGCCTGGCTGGGTGAGTCGGTGCGCCGCTCGCATCCGCTGGTGGCGAAGCTGGAACAGAAGGCCGGCGGCTTCGACGCGGCCGACCGCCGTGACCTGCTGGCGCTGATCGGCGAACTGCTTTCCACGGTGCTGCCGCGCTATCGCGCGCTGGCCGATGCCGGTCGCTGCGAACTGGCCACCTCGCCCTACAGCCATCCCATCCTGCCGCTGCTGTTCGATTTCGGCGCCGCGCGCGAAGGAGAACCGCACGCGCCGCGCCCGCATGCCGAGAGTTACCCCGGTGGCGCCGAACGCGCGGCCTGGCACCTGCAGCGTGCGGTGGAATCGCATCAACGCGTGTTCGGCCGCCGTCCGCGCACCTGCTGGCCTTCCGAGGGCGCCATCAGCGAGCCGGCCATTGCCGCCATCGAGGCGGCCGGCTTTGATTGCCTGGCCACCAGCGTGGCGGTGCTGGCGCCGTCGCTGGCCCTGTCCGGCATCGAGATTCCCGGCCAGCAGGACGCCGCCGAGCGCATGCTCAATCGCAGCTGGCACCTGCCGGGCTCGAAGCTGGCGTGCTTCTTCCGCCATGACGGCCTGTCGGACCTGATCGGCTTCACCTACAACAAATGGCATGGCGATGACGCCGCCGCGAACTTCGTGCACGAACTGGCCGCCATCGAGGAACGCACGGCCGGTGAGGTGGATCGTGTGCTGCTGGTGGCGCTCGACGGCGAGAACGCCTGGGAGCATTACCCGCACAATGGCTGGTATTTCCTCAACGCCATGTACCGTGGGCTCGCGAATCATCCGCGCCTGCGCCTGACCACGCTGTCCGAATTCGTCGATGGCCAGCGCGCCGCCGGCATGACGCCGTCCGTGCTGCCGCGCGTGCGCGCCGGTTCGTGGGTGTACGGCACGTTGTCGACCTGGATGGGTGATCCGGACAAGAACCGCGGCTGGGACCTGCTGGTCGAAGCCAAGCATGCCTATGACCAGGTGGTGGCCTCGGGTCGCCTGGACCAAGGGCAGCTGCAGCGCGCCGAGCAGCAGCTGGCGGCCTGCGAGGCCTCCGACTGGTACTGGTGGTTCGGCGATTACAACCCTGCCGCCGCAGTGCGCGATTTCGACGAATTGTTCCGCCACCAGCTCACCAGCCTGTACCAGTCGCTGGGCCTTGAGCCGCCCGGGCACCTGCAACAGCCGATCAGCGTCGGGCATGGCGATCCGGAGGCTGGCGGAGTGATGCGCCGGTCATGAACGCCACACCCGGGCCGGTGTTGTCGCAGCGACGCGCCGGTGTGCTGCTGCCGGCCAGCTCGCTGTGCAGCGACCATGAAGGAGCGCTGGGCGATCGCGGCCGCCGTTTCGTCGACTGGCTGGCCGAGGCAGGCTTCAGCATCTGGCAGCTGCTGCCGCTGGTTCCGGTGGATGCATCCGGCTCGCCTTACTGGGCACGCTCCGATCGCGCCGGCAACCCGGCATTGCTCGACCGCCATGCGCCCGATCCCGGCAACGAGGCTGATTTCGAAGCCTGGAAGGCCGCCCAGGCCGGCTGGCTTGAAGACTATGTGCTGTTCGAGTCGATCGCGGCCGAGCAGGGCGGCAAACCCTGGTGGCAGTGGCCGCTGTCGCTGCGCGACCGCAAGCCGCTCGCGCTGGCCGAAGCCGCGCAGCGTCTGGCGACGCCCATCCGCGAGCTGTCCTTGCAGCAATGGCGCTTCGATGCGCAGTGGCGCGCGCTGCGCGACTACGCCGGTGCGCGCGGCGTGCACCTGTTCGGCGACCTGCCGATCTACGTGGCGCCCGATTCCGTCGCCACCTGGGTGTTCCGCGACCAGTTCCGGCTGGATGTGAACGGCGGTCCGGCCGCGGTGGCCGGGGTGCCGCCGGATTACTTCGCCGAGGATGGCCAGCTCTGGGGCAACCCGCTCTATGACTGGGAATCGCAGCAGCGCGAGGGTTTCCGCTTCTGGCTGCTGCGCCTGGGCCTGCAGGCCGAACGTTTCGGCGTGCTGCGCATCGATCATTTCCGCGCGCTGGAAGCCTATTGGGAAGTGCCGGCCGGCGCGAAGACCGCGCGCGAGGGCCGCTGGTGCAAGGCGCCCGGCGCCGCGCTGCTGCGCACGCTGCGCCGCGAGCTGCCACAGCTGGAACTGGTGGCCGAGGACCTCGGCGTGATCACCGACGAGGTGGTCGCGCTGCGCAAGCAGTTCGCGCTGCCGGGCATGCGCGTGCTGCAGTTCGCCTTCGATGGCGATGGCCGCAACCCGCACCTGCCGCACATGCACGAGGCGGATGTGGTCGCCTACACCGGCACGCACGACAACGACACCACCGCCGGCTGGTATGCCACGCTGCCGCCGGAAAGCCGCGACCTGGTGCGGCGTTTCCTGGCGCGACCGGACCACGAGGTGCTGCATGCGATGAACCGGCTGGCGCTGTCCTCGGTGGCGCGCATGGCCGTGCTGCCGGTGCAGGACCTGCTGCACCTGGGCGGGGAGGCGCGCCTGAACCGCCCCGGCACCGCCACCGGCAACTGGAGCTGGCGCCTGCAGCTGGAGGCCCTGAATCCGGGCCTCGCCGCGCATTACCGCGAATTGAACGGCCTGTACGGTCGGTTAAGCTAGTCGCATGTTGCGAAGGATGTTCCTGCTGGCCGCCGTCGGCCTCTTCAGCACGGGTTGCGCGGTCGCGCGGCTCGAACCCCCGCGGCTCGAAGTGGTGGAGGTCGGACTGCTCAGCGCCAGTGTGCTGAAGCAGGACCTGCGCCTGCGCATGCGCGTGCACAACCCCAACGACATGGAGCTGCCGGTGCGCGGCCTCACCTACGAGGTGCAGCTGTCCGGTGAAACCTTCGCCACCGGTGAATCCGAGCGCAACATCGTCGTGCCGGCGCTGGGGCAGACCGAGTTCAACCTCGATGTCAGCGCCAATGCCGCGGCCGCCGTGCTGCGCCTGCTGGGTGATCGCACCGGCAACAACCCGCAATACCGCGTGCTGGGCCGCCTGCACCTGGCCAGCGGCCTGATCCGCAGCATCCCCTTCGAACACAAGGGTGAGCTGAAGCTGCGCTGAGGGGCGCGCGCCTCAGGCGCGCGGCGTGGCCAGCATCTTCTCGAACAGCGAGACGTATTCGCCGACGCGGCGTTCCCAGGAGAAATCCTGCGCCATCGCATTGCTGACGATGCGCTGCCAGGTGCCGGCATCCTGGTACCAGTCCAGCGCGGTCTGGATCGCCCAGGTCAGTCCGCCGGCATCGTAGTCGTTGAACATCACGCCGGTGCCGCGGCCGCTGGCGGGGTCGAAATGCTGCACCGAGTCGGCCAGGCCGCCGGTGCGCCGCACGACGGGAATGGTGCCGTAACGTTGGCTGTACATCTGGTTCAGGCCGCAGGGCTCGTACTGCGACGGCATCAGGAAGATGTCGCTGGCGGCCTCGATCCAGTGTGCCTCCGACTCGCTGTAGCCATTCAGGAAGCTGACCCGGTCCGGGTAATGCCGCGCCAGGTCCTGGAAGAACTGCACGTATTTCTCTTCGCCGCTGCCCAGCACGCCACACAGGAAGGAATGCTTCTCCAGCAGCGCCGGCAGCGCCTGCATCACCAGGTCGAAACCCTTCTGCGAGGCCAGGCGGCTGATGATGCCGACCAGCGGCACGCGCTCCTTCGCCGGCAGCGCCAGCTTGCGGTCGGCCGCGAACTGCCTGCGCAGCGCTGCCTTGCCGGTGAGGTTCCCGGCATCGAAATGCAGCGGCAGGTAGCGATCGGTGGCCGGGTCCCACTCGCTGGTGTCCACGCCATTGAGGATGCCGTGGATGAAATGCGCCCGCTTGCGCAGCAGGGCGTCGAGTCCGTAGCCGTATTGCGGGGTCTGGATCTCGCGCGCGTAGGTCGGGCTCACCGTGCTGATCACGTCGGCATGCGTGATGCCCTCGCGCAGCGGGTTGATGCGGCCGGCCGCCAGTTCGCCGGCATCCAGCAGGCTGGTTGCATCGCCGAGGCCGGTGTCCGCGGCCTGCGCCGCGCCGAACACGCCCTGGTAGGCGAGGTTGTGGATCGACATCAGGCTGCGCGTGTCGCGGAACAGCGCATCCCAGGCATAGGTGGTCTTCAGCAGCAGCGGCGCCAGGCCCGTGTGCCAGTCATTGCAGTGCAGGATCTGCGGCGCGAATCCCAGCCGCTGGCAGGACAGCAGCGCGGCATGCGTCAGCACCAGGAAGCGCAGGTGCTCGTCGGCATCGCTGGTGTAGATGCGCGGGCGGGCATACAGCGACGGCGCGTCGACCAGGTACAGCGGTGCGGCCGATCCCGGCAGGGTGGTGCGCAGCACGTCGAAGGTGAAATTGTGCGCACCGAGCCGCAGCGGGATGGCGCGCAGTTCCGGCACCGGTTCGATCACCAGCGGCTTGCGGTCCACCTGCTGGTACAGCGGCATGAACAACCGGATGTCGTGGCCGGCCGCGTGCAGGCACTTGGTCAGCGCGCCGGCCACGTCGGCCAGGCCGCCGGTCTTGGCCAGCGGGGCAACCTCGGAAGCAATCGAGCAGATGCGAAGGGGCATGCGGCGAGTGTAGCGGTATCATGTGCGGATGCAGCGTGTGCTGGTGATCCTGGCCGCCATCGTTCTGGTGACGGCATCGTTGGGTGTGGGCGCACTGGCAGCGAACTGGCCCTTCTGGAGCCGGGCCTGGGCATGGCATGCCGCCGACGGCGGCTGGCCCCGGGCGCTGCCCGGGCTACACATGGTCGCAAGGGGTGGTGGCGGAATGCCGCTGCGCTTCGCGCCCGCGCGCGCCGATCTCGCGCAGCGGGCCACTGCAGCGAACACGCATCTTCTGCTGCGGTTCCGCGCCGGCGAGGCCGATGCCTGGCTGGCGCCCGGTGCGGATGCCGCCGCGCCGATCGACGGCCGTGGCCTGACCGCGGCGGTACTCGAGCCCCTGTGGGTGCAGCTGGAAACCGGCGAGCCGGGCCTGCTCGAACGCCCGGTGGGTGCCTGGCTTGAACAGTGGCGGCAGGAGCCGCGCGGCGGGCTCACGCCGCGGGCGCTGCTTGATGCCATTGCCGCAGGCATTGATGAGCCACCGACCAACAGTCCCCTGAATCCCTTCAGCGCCCGCGCGCGCCTGGCCGCGGGTCCCGGCTTCGATCGCGCCGCGCTGCTGGCTTTCGGTCGTGAACCCGGCCGCGACGCGGCCACCGCGCAGGTGCTGGCCATCCTTGCCTCGCAGGTCGGCGGGCAGCCTTTCGCCAGCCTGCTGCAGGATCTGCTCTGGTCCCGCATCGCCGCACACGATGCGCGACTGCCTGTCGATCGTCGCCATGGCGATGCGGCTGCCCATTGCTGCATGCTGGCCGCGGCCGAGGACTGGCTGCGGCTGGGCCTGCACATCGGCGATTCCGTTCCGGGCAACCCGGCTCGCGTGATCCGCACTGCCGGACGCACCCTGGTCGCCGGCGCAAGCGGCGCGGTGCTGTGGGTGGGCGAAGGTTCCGAACCTTCGGGTCTCGAAATGTTGCTGGAGCCAATCCAGTCGGAAGCCGCCGACCCCTGAACTACAGGACCGGTCACTAAAACTGCGTGCCGTCCGCGCGGGGGGCGGTGCAATAATGCGTCGCGTATGGCCGACGCACGCACGACTACCACTTTTGTCAGCGTCCTGCTCGCACTGGTGTGCGCTGGCTGGGCGATCTATGAAGCCAAGCACGACACGCCCGTCGATGCCTTTGCCGCCGCGGGTGGCGGAGGTCCGCGCGCCGCGGCTGCCGTGCCCGTGGTCACCGCGCCGGTGGAGCTGCGGCAGCTCGAAGTGGGCCTGCAGGCCATCGGCACGGCCAACGCCAACGAATCGGTGGTGATCTCATCCAAGACCACCAACATCGTCACTGCCATCCGCTTCGATGACGGCCAGCGGGTCGAGGCCGGCCAGGTGCTGGTGGAACTGGATCGCGAGTCGGTGGCCGCCGATCTGGCCGCCGCCACCGCGGCCTATGACGAGAGCCTCAGCCAGTGGAACCGCGCCCGCGAGCTGCTCACCACGCAGGTGGTGTCACGCGCCCAGTACGAGCAGCTCGAGGCCACGATGAAGGCCAACCTGGCACGCGTCGAAGCGGCGCGCGCGCGACTGTCCGATACCTACATCCGCGCGCCGTTCACCGGTCGCGTCGGCCTGCGCCGCGTCAGCCTCGGCGCGCTGGTCACCCCGGGCACGCCCATCACCACGCTCGACGACACCAGCACCATCAAGGTGGACTTCGCCGTGCCCGAGGCGCAGGTGGGACGCCTGGCCGCCGGCCAGAAGGTGCGCGCGGTGACCACGGCCTATCCGGGCCGCGATTTCACCGGCACTGTCGCCAGCGTCGACTCGCGCGTCGATCCGGCCACCCGTTCGGTGATCGTGCGCGCCACCGTGCCCAACCGCGATGGCGCGCTGAAGCCCGGCATGTTCCTCACCGTCGACCTTTCGCAGGACGAGCGCCCGGCGCTGGTGGTGCGCGAGGAGGCGCTGGTGCCCGAGCAGGCGCGCCAGTTCGTCTATGTGGTCGAAGGCGATGTGGTGGCCAAGCGTGAGGTCACGCTGGGCCGGCGCGCGCCCGGCATCGTCGAGATCACTGCCGGCGTCTCGCGGGGCGAGCGGGTGGTGATCGAGGGCACGCTGAAGCTGCGTCATGGCACCGCCGTGACCGAGATGGGTTCGGCGCCGGCCGGCAGCCCGCCGGCCCAGGTCGAACAGGAGCCCGCGGGCGGTCGCGCGTCATGATGATCTCGGAGCTGTCGATCCGGCGGCCGGTGTTCGCCACCGTGCTGTCGCTGCTGCTCCTGATCATCGGCCTGATGGCGGCCCTGAAGCTGCCGATCCGCGAATACCCGGACATCCAGCAGCCGGCGGTCAGCGTCAACGTGACCTACCGCGGCGCCAATGCGGCCGTGATCGAGAACCGCATCACGCAGCTGATCGAGAACGAGGTCGCCGGCCTCGAGGGCGTCGACAAGCTGATCTCGCGCAGCCGTGACGAGCGCGCCACCATCGACGTGCAGTTCACGCCCTCGCGCGACATCGACTCTGCCGCCAACGACGTGCGCGACCGCGTCACGCGCATCATGGGGCGCCTGCCCGACGAGGCCGATCCGCCGCAGGTGGAGAAGGTCGACAGCGGCGCCGACCCGGTGCTGTTCGTGATCCTCTCCAGCAACACCCGCAACGCGCTGGAACTCACCGATTACGCCGAGCGTTACCTGGTGGACCGCCTGGGCGCCGTGCCCGGCGTCGCCAGCGTGATGCTCAATGGCGCGCGCCGTTATGCCATGCGCATCTGGCTCGACCGCTCGGCGATGGCCGCGCGCGGCGTGACCGTCAATGACATCGAGAGCGCGCTGCGCAGCGAGAACATCGAGCTGCCGGCCGGCCGCATCGAGTCGGTGCAGCGCGAGTTCACGCTGCGCACCGACACCTCGATGCGCAGCGAGGACGAATTCCGCAACCTGGTGGTGGGGCGCGGTCCCGATGGCTACCTGGTGCGGCTGGGCGAGGTGGCCGAAGTGCAGCTGGCGGCCGAGAACCAGCGCGGCGGCTCGGCCACCGATTCAGGTCCCGCCCTGCTGATGCCGGTGACGCCGCTTTCCACCGCCAACGTGCTCGACGTCGCCGCCGCGGTCAAACGCGAGATGGCGCTGATCCGCGAGGGCCTGCCCGCCGACATCTCCTTCGAGGTCAACATCGACAACTCGGTGTTCATCCGCGAGTCGATGCGCAAGGTGATGAAGGTGCTGGCCGAGACCGGCGTCATCGTGCTGGTGGTGATCTTCCTGTTCCTGGGCACGGTGCGCGCCACGCTGATCCCGGCGGCGACCATTCCTGTTTCGATCCTGGCCGCCGCGGTGGTGATGGCGGCGCTGGGTTATTCCATCAATACGCTGACGCTGCTGGGCGCGGTGCTGGCCATCGGCCTGGTGGTCGACGACGCCATCGTGGTGCTCGAGAACATCGTGCGCCGCATCGAGCTGAAGGAGCCGCCGCTGCTGGCGGCGATCAACGGCAGCCGCGAGATCGGCTTCGCGGTGATGGCCACGACCATGGTGCTGGTGGCGGTGTTCCTGCCCATCTCCTACCTCGAAGGCAATGTCGGCCGGTTGTTCTCCGAGTTCGGCGTGTCGATCGCCGCCGCCGTGGTGTTCTCGGCGCTGGTGGCGCTGACGCTGACGCCGATGATGACCTCGAAGCTGTTCGCCAACGGCATCCATCGTGGCCGGCTGGCCGAATCGGTCGACCGCCTGTTCCAGTCGGTGAATGCCAGCTATGCGCGTTCGCTGCGCTGGGCGCTGACCGGCGCCCGGCCGGTGCTGCTGCTCAGTGCCGCCGGCATGTTCGCCACCATGGCCATCCTCCTGATGGTGGTGGGCTGGCCGTGGTCGGGCATGCGCCTGTCCTCGGAGCTGGCGCCGCGCGAGGATCGCGGCCGCGTGCAGATCATGGTGCAGGCGCCGGAAGGCTCCAGCTACGAATACATGCAGCGCCAGCTCGAGCTGGTGGCCGACATCGCCTACGAGGAAGTGGAGCGCGGCAACGCCACGCGCGTGATCCGCCGCACCGGCAACTGGAGCAACCAGTCCTCGGTCAGCAACGGCATGGTGTTCATGCCGCTGAAGGCCTGGGGTGAGCGGCCCGATACCGCCGCGCAGATCGTGGCGCGGCTGCAGCAGCGCACCCGCGACATTCCCGGTGCGCGTGTCGTGCCGCGCACGCCCGGTGGCCTGGGCGGTTCGGGCAAACCGGTGCAGCTGGTGCTGCAGGGGCCCGAATACCGCGAGGTTGCCGACGTGGCCGACAAGGTCATGGCCGTCGCCGAGCAGCATCCGGGCCTCTCGAACCTCGAGAAGGACTACGAGGAGCGCCAGCCGCAGCTGCGGGTCAGCATCGACCGCAACAAGGCCGCCGACCTGGGCGTGTCGGTCACCGCGGTGGCGCGCGCGCTGGAGACCATGCTGGGCTCGCGCGTGGTCACCACCTTCCTGATGGGCGGTGATGAATACAACGTGGTGCTGCAGGCGCGCGACGACCAGCGCGCCACGGTCACCGACCTGGACAACATCTACGTGCGCTCCGATCGCAGCGGCCAGCTGGTGCCGCTGGCCAGCGTGGTGGAGATCCAGGAAACCGGCGCGGCCTCGGAGCTGCGGCGCTTCAACCGGCTGCGTTCGGTGACCGTGACGGCCAACCTGAACCCCGGCTTTGCGCTGGGTGATGCGCTCGATTACCTGGAGCAGGTGGTGCGCGAGCAGCAGGGCGAAGTGCCGATCCAGATCGAATACGACGGCGAGTCGCGCGAACTGAAGCGCTCCAGCAGCGGCCTGATGCTGACCTTCGCGTTCGCGCTGCTGATCGTCTACCTGGTGCTGGCGGCGCAGTTCGAGAGCTTCGTGCACCCGCTGGTGATCCTGGCGGCGGTGCCGATGGCGCTGACCGGCGCGCTGTTCGGCCTGTGGCTGTTCGGCTCCTCGATCAACATCTTCAGCCAGATCGGCGCGGTGATGCTGATCGGCATCGCCAGCAAGAACGGCATCCTGATCGTGGAGTTCGCGAACCAGCTGCGCGACCGCGGCGCGGAATTCTTCGAGGCCACCATCGAGGCTTCGGCCACCCGCCTGCGCCCGGTGGCCATGACCACCCTGGCGACGGCGGCCGGTGCGGTGCCGCTGGCCATTGCCACCGGTGCCGGCGCCGAAAGCCGCCAGTCGATCGGTGCCACGGTGTTGTTCGGTTCGCTGTTCGCGGTGGTGCTGACGCTGTATGTGGTGCCGGCCCTTTATGTGAAGATCGCGCGCAATACCCGCTCACCGCAGTACCTGTCGAGGCTGATCGACCGCCTCAAGGGGGCGCACGTTTCGCCCGGCAGTCCCGCGGTGCCTGATACCCCTCCCGCCTGAGGCAGGGGGTTCGGGGAAGATCGGCCCATTTGCGGGCCGGATCGCCCGTTTTCAGCGGCGGGCCCGTCCAGGTCAGGGATTTTCGCTGCCTGTTCGACGAAATTGCCGCCTGGATCAGGCCTCCGGGGTGCTGGGCGGGATTCCCCGGCGCTCCCGGGCATCCCCCTGCCGACCGGATAGAATGGGGCTTCACCGCCCGGCCCCCTCGCGCCGGGCAAACAAGAACCATGGCCGCCACCCCGTACCAACAACTCGAGATGGAGTGGCAGCGTCTGCATGCCTTCAGCGGTGCCCTGTCGCTGCTGCGCTGGGATGCTGCCGTGATGATGCCGCGCGGCTCGGCTGATGTGCGCGGCGAGCAGATCGCTGCCATCGAGATCGAGCAGCACGCCATCCTGACCACCCCGAAGGTGAGCCGGCTGCTTGAGCGTGCGCGGGCCGCCGAGTCGACGCTGGATGCCTGGCAGCGCGCCAACCTGCGCGCGATGCGCCGGCAGCGCGACCGCGCCATCGCCACGCCGGTATCACTGATCTCGCGCCTGGCGCGCGCCACCGCGATGGCCGAGGTGCGCTGGGCCGAGGCGCGCGAGAAGAAGGATTTCACGGTGTTCGCGCCGCTGCTCGAGGAAGTGGTGGGGCTGGTGCGGGACAAGGCCGCCCTGCTGGGGCAGGCCCTGAACCTGTCTCCCTATGACGCACTGATGGACGAGTACACCCCCGGCCTGCGCACCGAGGTGGTGGATGACCTCTTCCGCCAGTTCTCCAATCGCCTGCCGGGCCTGATCCGCGAGGCGATCGAGCTGCAGGCCGGCATGCCGGTGCTGCCCATCCGTGGCAGGTTCACGCCGGCGCGGCAGCGCGCGCTGATCGTCGAGGTGATGAAGGCCTTCGGTTTTCCCTTCGAGCGCGGCCGGCTCGACGAGAGTGACCATCCCTTCACCGAGGGCGTGCCGGGCGACATCCGCGTCACCACGCGGATCGATCCGGCCGATCCGTTCAAGGGCCTGCTGGCCGCCATGCACGAGACCGGCCATGCGCTGTATGACCTCGGCGTGCCGCGCGAATGGCAGAGCCAGCCGGTGGGCAAGCATCGCGGCATGGCGCTGGAGGAGAGCCAGTCGCTGTTCATCGAGATGATCGTGTGCCGCAGCCGGCCGTTCCTGGCCTGGTTGCGGCCGCTGCTGGAGAAGCATTTCGGCGCCAGCGGCCCGGAGTGGGAGCCGGAAAACCTGTATCGCCTGCTGACACGCGTGAAACGCGGCCCGATCCGCGTGGATGCCGACGAGCTCACCTATCCCATGCATGTGCTGCTGCGGCACCAGCTCGAGCGCGAGCTGCTGGACGGCAGGCTGGCCGTGCGCGACCTGCCGGAGGCCTGGAACCAGGGCATGCGCGATCGCCTGGACGTGCAGCCGGCCGACGATGCCGAGGGCTGCCTGCAGGACGTGCACTGGGCGCATGGCGCCTTCGGTTATTTCCCGTCCTATGCCATCGGCGCGGTGATCGCCGGGCAGCTGATCGAAAGCCTGCGCATCGCCACGCCCGACCTGCCGGCACAGGTGGAACGCGGCGAGTTCGCCGTGGTCACCGGCTGGCTCAGCGAGCACGTGCATCGTGCCGGCGCGCGACTGTCATCCACTGATCTGGTCGAGGAGATCACCGGTCGGCCGCTGTCGGCGGCGCCGGCCCTGCGTTACCTGGAAGGTCGTTACCTGGAGGAGGCGGCATGAACGCCATTCCCGCGGCGTTGCCCGCCATGTCGTCCACCAAGCGCCGCCTCGCCGCGCAGATCCGCGGCCTGGTGGGCAAGGCCATCGAGGATTACGCGATGATCGGCGAGGGCGATCGCGTGATGGTCTGCCTGTCGGGCGGCAAGGACTCCTACACACTGCTCGACATGCTGCTGTCATTGCAGCGCAGCGCGCCGGTGAAGTTCTCGCTGGTGGCGGTGAACCTGGACCAGAAGCAGCCGGGTTTCCCGGCGCACATCCTGCCCGGGTACCTGAAGTCCCTCGGCGTGGACTACCACATCATCGAGCAGGACACCTACAGCGTGGTGAAGCGGCTGATCCCGGAAGGGCGCACCATGTGCAGCCTGTGCTCGCGCATGCGTCGCGGCGCGCTGTACCGGTATGCCGCCGAGAACGGCATCACGCGCATCGCGCTGGGCCACCATCGCGACGACATCGTCGAGACGCTGTTCCTGAATTTGTTCCATGCCGGCAAGCTCAAGGCGATGGCGCCGAAGCTGCGTTCGGAGGACGGCCGCCATATCGTGATCCGCCCGCTGGCCTACGTGGCCGAGCGCGACATTGCCCGTTACGCCAGCGCGCGTGGCTTCCCGATCATTCCCTGCGACCTGTGCGGCTCGCAGCAGAACCTGCAGCGGGTGCAGATCAAGAAGATGCTGGCCGAATGGGAGCAGGCGCACCCCGGCCGCACCGAATCGCTGTTCACCGCGCTGCGCAATGTCGAGCCGGAAACACTGGCCGACCCGAAGCTGTTCGATTTCGCCGGCCTTGCGCCGACGGAGCCCGCATGAGGCGTTTTCCGCCGCCGCCGCTGGCGCACAGTTACTGGGTCGAGCCGGCGAAGTTGCTGGCCGGCGAGCACCCCTGCGCGGTGGAGGGCATCGCCCGTTCGCGCCGCGTGCAGTTGCTGGTGGCATCCGGCGTGCGCACCTTCATCGACCTGACACAGCCCGGCGAGATGCCGGACTACGAGCGCCTGCTGCCCGAGGGCGTCAAATACCACCGCCTGCCGATCCCGGACCACTCCGTGCCGGAGAAACCGCAGCACATGCACGAGATCCAGCGCACGCTGGCGCGAGAGGTCGGCGGCCGCGGCGCGGTGTACGTGCATTGCCGCGCCGGCTGGGGCCGCACCGGCACCGCCGTCGGCTGCTACCTGCGCGAGAAGGGCCTGGCTCCGCAGCAGGCCCTCGAGGAATTGAACCGCCTCTGGCAGCAGAACGCGCGCAGCAGCATCTGGGAGATGGTGCCCGAGACCGATGCGCAGGAGCGCTACATCCGCGAATGGAAGGTGGAGGCGGCGCGCGCGCCGGCGCCCTGATGCGCACCACCCACGACTGGACCGAACTGACCGACACCGAGCTGCTGCAGGTGCGCTTCAAGGACCTGGGCCTGCGCCTGCGCGGCACGCCGCTCGAGGAGCGCCTCGGTCGTGTGTACGGCGAGCTGGAACGGCGTGGCATCTCGTTCCGCCCGCACATGTGGCTGGCGGAGGAATGGTTCTCGCCCGATGGCGTGCCCGGCATCGCGGTGCCGTTCTACCTGGCGCATCCGCGGCTGATGCGGCTGGAGCGGCGCATGATGAGCGAGGTGGAGGGTGGCAACCAGATCTGGATGATGCGCATCCTGCGCCATGAGGTGGGCCACGCCATCGACACCGCCTACCGCCTGCGCCGCCGCGCCCGCTGGCGCAAGCTGTTCGGGCCGCCGTCGCTGAAATATCCCGAGAAATACCGCGCCCGTCCCGGCAGCCGCCGCTACGTGCAGCACCTGGGCGACTGGTATGCGCAGGCGCATCCCACCGAGGATTTCGCCGAGACCTTCGCCGTGTGGCTGAAGCCCAATTCGGACTGGCGGCGCAGTTATGCCAGCTGGCCGGCCTGGGACAAGCTGCGTTACGTCGACGAGCTGATGCAGGAACTGGCCGGCAAGCCGCCGCTGGTGCGCAGTCGCGCCCACATCGAACCGCTGGGCGAGAACAGCCGCACGCTGGCCGAGCATTACCGCGAGAAGCTCAAGCGGCAGATCGACTGGTGCAGCGAGGCCACCGACACGCTGTTGCTCAGGGTCTTCACGCGTCGTCCGCCGAATGCGCGCCTGGCGCGTGCATCCTCCTTCCTGCGCGCGCACACGAAGGAACTGCTGGCCGGCAGCGGCATCGGCGAGGCCTATGACCTGCAGCAGGTTCTGCGCATTGCGATCGAACGCTCGGATAATATGGGCCTGTACCTGCGCGGTTCGCAGCGCGATGCATTGCCTCATGCGCGCTGGCTGCTCGGCAGCATGGCGCAGCTGTTCGGCGAGAGGGAGCGTCCAGAACTGAATCTATGAAGCGTTCGCGCGTACTGGTGGTGCTGCATCCGAGCCTGATGCCTCCGGACAGCCTCGAAGGGCAGAGCCCCAAGGCCATCGAGGAATGGCGCACCGAATTCGACGTCATCCAGGCCCTGAAGGCCTCCGGCCACGAGGTCCGCGCGCTCGGCGTGCTCGATTCCATCACCGAGCTGCGCGCCACCATCGACGAGTGGCAGCCCGACGTGGTGTTCAACCTGCTGGAGGAGTTCGATGGCATCGTCTCCTACGACCAGCATGTGGTGGCCTTCCTCGAGATGCTGCGCCAGCCCTATACCGGCTGCAATCCGCGCGGCCTGCTGCTGTCGCGCGACAAGGCGCTGTGCAAGCAGGTGTTCGCCTGGCATCGCATTCCCTCGCCGCAGTTCCAGGTGTTCACGCGCGGCCAGCGCATCACCATCCCGCGGCGGCTGCGTTATCCGCTGTTCGTCAAGTCGAGCACCGATGATGCCTCGCTGGGCATCTCGCAGGCCTCGGTGGTGCACGATGCCGCGCAGCTGAAGGAACGGGTCGAATTCGTCATCGAGCAGCACAAGTCCGATGTGCTGGTCGAGGAATACATCGAGGGTCGCGAGCTATACGTGGGCATGATCGGCAACCAGCGCATCACCACCTTCCCGGTGTGGGAGCTGCACTTCGGCAGCATGACCAACAACGGTCCGGCCGTCGCCACCCGCCGCGTGAAGTGGGACCCCAAATACCGCGCCCACCATGGCATCGACAGCGCCCCGGCGCGCGACCTGCCCGATGGCGTCGCAGCGCGCCTCGAGAAGCTGTCGCGCCGTATCTACCGCGCGCTGGGCCTCACCGGCTATGCGCGCATGGATTTCCGCATGAAGCCCGATGGCAGTGTCTATGTGCTGGAGGCCAACGCCAATCCGCATCTGGCGCGCGAAGAGGACTTCGCCCGCGCCGCGGCCGAGGCGGGGCGCGACTATCCGGCGCTGCTCGATTCCATCGTCAAACTCGGACTCACCTATCCGGCGCAATGGCGGGTGCTCTATGGCAACTAGAACCGGGCTGATCGCGGCCCTTGTCCTCCTCGTGGCGGCCTGCGCCAGCCAGCCCAAGCGCCACGAGATCTTCGAGGCCGAGCTGGCGGCGGTGCTGCCCGGCAGCTATGACAACATCGCGCAGGCGCGCAACAGCCCCGATCACGTGCCGCTGCGGCTGGTGATCGCGCCGGTGCAGGCCAACCTGCTCGGCAAGCATGTGTATTACGTGCAGGAAATGGCCGCCGACGATGCGCAGCGCGTGATGGCGCAGAAGCTGTACATCCTGAACTTCATCGACGGTGCCGAGCAGGCGGTGCTGCTGACGGCGGATTTCGCCGAGCCGGCGCGCTGGCGCGACGGCCACCTGCGGCGCGACCTGTTCAAGAGCCTGCTGCCCCAGGACATCCGCCCGCGCATGGGCTGCGATGTGGTCTTCACCCGCGGCGCGAAGGGGTTCGTGGCCAGCGGCCGCGACACCTGCCGCATCAGCGCGCCCGGCAATGGCGAGACGCTGCGCGTGGAGCAGCGACTGGAACTTGATCCGGACTCGCTGGCCGTGCTGGAGATCCAGCGTGACGCCATGGGCGTGATCGTCCGGGGCGATGCGGCCGATCCCTGGTACCGCTTCGCGCGCCGCGCCGACACGTCCTGGTAGGACCGCCATGCGTCTGCCCGCAATCTACTTCCGCCATGTGGCGCGGGAGGTGGGCGCGCAGACGCTGATCGTGCTGCTGGTGCTGCTGGCCGTGCTGGCCATCTACCAGTTCTCCTTCGTGCTCGGTCGCGCCGCCGACGGGCAGATCGACGGCGCCACCGTGATGCGCCTGGCGTGGCTGACCCTGCGCACCAACATCGGCGTGATCCTGCCGTTCGCGGTGCTGCTGGGCGTGGTGATGGGCCTCGGCAGGTTGTACTGGGACAGCGAGATCACCGCCGCGGAGGCCAGTGGTGCCGGCCGCGGCGTGCTGTACGCCGCGGCGGCCAGCGTGGTGCTGCCGGCGGCGGCGCTGGCCGCCTGGATCTCCTTCATCGATGGTCCTGCCGCCGCGCGCGAGGCCGTGGAGCTGCGGCTTGCGGCGCTGCGCACCCAGGTCACGCGCGGACTGGCACCGGGCAGCTTCCGCTCCGTGGGTGAGGGGGTGACATTGCATTTCGAGTCGCGCGACGCGGATGGCGGCCTGCGCGGCGTGTTCCTGCAGCGCGACCTGGAATCCCCGGGCAATGCCCCCGCGCGCATGCAGGTGGTGCTGGCGCGGCGCGCGCACTACCACATCGACGAAACCGCCGGCGCCATCGACGTGGAACTGCGCGATGGTTACAGCTACGAGGGATCGCCGCAGGGCCTCGACTGGCAGGTGATGCAGTTCGACCGGCAGCTGCTGCGCCTGCCGGTGCCGCAGGCGCGCCTGCCGGGGCCACCGCGCACCGACCAGCTTCCCAACCGCCTGCTGCTGGCCTCGAATGATCCGCGCCAGCTCGCCGAACTGCACTGGCGCATCGGCTGGGTGGCGGCAGTGCTGGTGCTGGGATTCCTGGCCGTGCCGCTGGGGCGGCTGGGTCCGCGCCAGGGTCGCTACGCACGCGTGCCGTCCGCGGTGCTGCTGTTCGGTGTGGCGGCGGGATTGCTGGTCAGCGGCAGGACCTTGCTGGAACGCGGCGACATGCCGGCGCCGCTGGGCCTGTGGTGGGTGCACGCGCTGGTGCTGGCCTGCGCGGCGCTGCTGCTGGGGTGGCCGAAGCTCGCGGCGCGGTTGCGCCGCAGGGCTACTTCCTGAAGAGGTTCTTCGCCTCTTTGAGCAGTTCCCGGGCTTCCTTGAGGGGGCCCTTCGACTCCTTCGCCTGCTGCGCGGCGATGTCTTCCTCGCGCAGCGACTTCACCCGCTGCGTGGTCTTGATCCAGTCGGAGAGCTGGCGCAGGTCGACGCGCGGCTTGTGGATGCGCGCGGTATCGCCGATGTTGACGTCCTGCTTCTGGTACGGATCGTAGGCGCCGCCCTGCAGGCGTTCCTTCGGCTTGCCGCCCTTGTCCGTCTCGACGATCTCGAGGTGATCGGGCACCTCGAGTGATTTCTCGTCCTTCGGTACGAAGATCGAGAATTTGTCGTCTCTGCGGCCGGTGCTCATGACCCGAAGAATATCAGCCTGAGTTAACTCATTCGGCCAGGCGGGCCGCCGCGCGCATGATGCCGATCACAGTTTTGCCATCCCGCAATGTTCCATCCGCCGCCTGCCTGGCTGCTTCGGCCAGCGCAATCCAGTGGACCTCGATCACCTCGTGCTGCTCGTGGCGCGATTCGCGCTGCGTGAGCCCGCGCGCCAGGTACAGGTGGATGGTTTCAGCGAATACACCCGGCGAGGAAAGGATGCTGCCCAGCGACTGCCACTCGGCCGCTTCGCAGCCGGCTTCCTCGAGCAGTTCGCGCGAGGCGGTGAGGTCCGGCGGTTCGCCCGGTTCCAGCCGGCCGGCGGGCAGTTCCCACACCCAGCCGCCGCCGGCGGGGCGGTACTGGCGCAGCAGGCAGATGCGGTCTTCGGCATCCAGCGCCACCACCGCGGCGCCGCCCGGGTGGCGCACGATCTCGTAGCGGGCGGTGTGGCCATTGGGCAGCAGCACCTGCTCCACATCGACACGGATCACCCTTCCGTCAAAAACCGTCTCAAGGTCGCTCATGGAATCCTCTGGCGGCACGGGATCGGGCGCCGGTGCACGGCAGCGCACCGCGCCATTGGCTATAGTCGGGCGGATTATGTCTGCAATGCCCGGCCATCTCGAATCCCTGAACAATGCACAGCGCAAGGCTGCCGGATACGGTGAGCCGGTACCTGACGGGCCGCTGCGTGCCGGTCCGCTGCTGATCATCGCCGGTGCCGGCACCGGCAAGACCAGCACGCTGGCCCATCGCGTCGCGCACCTGGTGCTCAACGGCGTCGATCCGCAGCGCATGATGCTGCTGACCTTCACGCGCCGTGCCGCGACGGAGATGCGCCGCCGCGCGGTGGAGATCCTCAAGCAGGCGCTGGATGACACCATGGGCGCGAAAGCGCGGCCCATCGCGCAGCGGCTGACCTGGGCAGGCACCTTCCATTCGCTGGGCAACCGCCTGCTGCGCCATTACGCCCCGCAGCTGAAGCTCGACCCCGCCTTCAGCGTGATCGATCGCGGCGATTCGGCCGATGTGATCGACCAGGTGCGCACCGAAATGGGCCTGGCCGAAACCGGCAAGCGTTTCCCGCGCAAGGACACCTGCCTTGCGATCTATTCCTATCGCGTCAACACGGGCAAGTCGCTGGCCGACACGCTGCGCGACCAGTTCGCCTGGTGCGCGGCCTGGGAGCAGGACCTGGCGCGGCTGTTCCGCGCCTATGTCGAGCGCAAGCAGAAGCTGGGGCTGCTCGATTACGACGACCTGCTGCTGTACTGGCACATCCTCTTGTCCGAACCGCGACTGGCGCAGCATGTCGGCAGCCACTTCGACCACATCCTGGTGGATGAATACCAGGATACCAACAAGCTGCAGGCCGACATCATCCTGGCGATGAAGCCGGATGGCGCCGGCCTCACCGTGGTGGGCGACGACGCCCAGTCGATCTATTCCTTCCGCGCCGCCGCGGTCGAGAACATCCTCGGCTTCCCCGAACGCTTCGACCCGCCGGCCGAGATCATTCCGCTGGGGCAGAACTACCGCTCCACCCAGCCGGTGCTCGATGCGGCCAACGCGCTGATGGCCGATGCGCCGCGCCAGTTCCGCAAGCACCTGCTGGCCGCGCGCCCGGGCGGAGCCATGCCGCGTTATGTGACGGTTGAGGACCTGGATGCACAGGCCGAATACGTGGCGCTGCAGGTCCTGCAGCGGCGCGAGAGCGGCGTCGCGCTGCGCCGCCAGGCGGTGCTGTTCCGCAGTGGCGGCCACAGCGACCTGCTCGAAGTGGAACTCACGCGTCGCAAGATCCCGTTCGTCAAATACGGCGGGCTGCAATTCCTCGAGGCCGCGCATGTGAAGGACATGCTGTCGGTGCTGCGCTGGGCCGACAATCCGCGCAACGACCTGGCGGGTTTCCGCACCCTGCAGATCCTGCCGGGCATGGGCCCGGTGAACGCGCGCGCCACGCTGGATGCGCTGGCCGAGGCCGGCGGCAGCCTGCAGTCCCTCGCCGGCATCAAGGTGCCGCAGGCCTCCGAACGCGAGTTCGCGCGGCTGGCCGCGCTGATGGAAAAACTCGGCGAGCCCGGTCGTGCCTGGGCGGGGCAGGTGCGCCTGGTGCGCGAGTGGTACCAGCCGCACCTGGAGCGCATCTTCGAGCATTTCCACACCCGCATCGGCGACCTGGAGCAGCTCGAGCAGTTGTCGCAGCAGTACGCCAGCCGCGAGCGTTTCATCACCGAGCTGACACTGGATCCGCCGCAGGTCACCAGCGACCTGTCGGGCAAGCCCCTGCAGGATGAGGATTACCTGGTGCTCTCCACCGTGCATTCGGCCAAGGGCATGGAATGGGACACGGTGTACGTGCTGAACGTGGTCGACGGCAGCTTCCCGAACGAGTTCGCCAGCAAGCCGGAGCAGATCGACGAGGAACGGCGGCTGCTTTACGTGGCGATGACCCGCGCCCGCGACCAGTTGCAGCTGCTGCAGCCGCTGAAGTTCCCGCTGACCCAGCAGGCGCCGCGCGGCGATGCGCATGTCTACGGCGGCCGCAGCCGCTTCGTCACCGAGAAACTGCTGAAGTGCTTCGAGCAGTCCTCCTACGCCGGTTCGCGCGCCACCGATGCGCGCCTGTCCGGCGCGGCGGAGCCGATCGCGATCGACGCGACCAGCAAGCTGCGCGACATGTGGTAGCGGCTACTTCGGCTTCACGAACTTCAGCGTGAAGCGGTCGCTCTCGCCGATGGCGACGTATCTGCCGCGTTCGGCGGCATCGCCGGCCAGCGTCGGCGGCAGCGTCCAGACGCCACCGGGATGATCCTTCGTGTCCTTCGGGTTGGCGTTGATCTCGGAAGTGCCGACAAGGCGGAAACCCGCGCCCTCGATCATCGCGATCGCGAAGTCCTGGTTCACATAGCCGCTGCGCGCCCGCGGATCCTGCGGCACCTGCAGGTTGCCGCGATGCTCCACCACGCCCAGCGTGCCGCCCGGCTTCAGCGCCCGGTACATGGCACGGAAGGCGGCCTCGGCCTGCTCGCGCGCCAGCCAGTTGTGCACATTGCGGAAGGTCAGCACCAGGTCGACGCTGTCATCCGGCGCCAGTGGCCTGCCGCCGGCGATGTCGAAGTCGGTGACCTCGACGCGGTCGAACAGCTGCGGATGGGCCTGCAGCATGTCGAGGTAGTTGCGGCGCGTGCGTTCGCTGTTGGCATTGCCGGCCACCACCGGCGGCATCGCCGCGATGTAGCGCCCCTCGCGGCGCACCACCGGCGCGATGATGCGCGTGTACCAGCCGCCGGTGGGGGTGATCTCCACCACGGTCTGGTTGGGGCGCAGGCCGAAGAACAGCAGGGTCTCGCGCGGGTGGCGATAGACATCACGGGCCCGGTCGCTGTCGGGTCGATGGCTGCCGGCGATGGCCTCGTCCAGCGCCGCGCTGACCGAACCGCGGCTGACAGTGGCAGTGCCCACGCAGCCCGCTGCGGCGAGCAGGGCCAGGGTCCAGACGGCAAGGCTGCGGCGAGGCGACATCGTTCCCTCTTGCGTTGCGCGACGCACCATCAAGGCTCCAGGTAAGCGTAGCCGTTCAGCTCGTTCTCGTAAAAGCGCTTCAGCGCCTGGCCCTCGGCCACGGTCATGCGACCCTCGCGCACCGCGCGTTCGCAGTCGCGGGCCAGCGCCGGGTACAGCTCGGCCACGTCGTACTCCATGTATTCGAGCACCTTGTTGGCGGTATCGCCCTTGACGATCTCCTCGATCCACCAGCCGCCTTCGTCGTGCAGGCGGATGTGCGCCACATGCGTGTCGCCGAACAGGTTGTGCAGGTCGCCCAGCGTCTCCTGGTAGGCGCCCACCAGGAAGGCGGCCAGGTGATAGTCCTCGCCGTCCTTCAGCGGATGCAGCTCCAGCGTGCGCTTCACGTCGCGCAGGCTGACAAAGCGGTCGATCTTGCCGTCCGAGTCGCAGGTGATGTCGGCCAGCACGGCCTTGCGCGTCGGTTCCTCGCCGAGGCGATGGATCGGCACGATCGGGAACAGCTGGTCGATGGCCCAGCTGTCGGGCAGCGACTGGAACACCGAGAAGTTGCAGAAGTAGGTGTCCGACAGCACGCCTTCCAGCTCGGCCAGTTCCTCCGGCACCTCGTCGAGCCGCCGCGCCGCATCGCGCACGCGCGTGCAGGTGGCCCAGTACAGCCGCTCGGCAAGTCCCCGGTATTCCAGCGTCAACAGGCCCAGCTTGAACATCTGCAGCGCTTCATCCCGCGCCGTGACGGCATCGTGGTAGCACTCCACCAGTCGCCGCGGGCCCACTGCCTCGTAGGCCTCGGCCAGGTCGCGCAGCGGCTGCGGCGCATCCTCCGGCAGGGCCAGGTCCGCGCGCGTGACATGGAAGCGGTCCAGCGCCGAGCGCCCCAGCACATTGAACACCAGCACGCTGTGGTGCGCGGCGATGGCGCGGCCGGACTCGCTGACGATCATCGGATGCGGCACGCCGCGCGCATTGCAGACGCTGGCGATGCGATAGACCACGTCATTGGCGTATTCCACCAGCGTGTAGTTCATCGACGAGGCGAAGTTGGTGCCGCTGCCGTCGTAATCCACGCCGAGGCCGCCGCCGATGTCGATGTACTTCAGGCCGGCGCCGAGGCGCACCAGCTCCACGTACACATGCGCCAGCTCGTTGATGGCCTCCTTCACCCGGCGGATGTCCTGCAGCTGGCTGCCCGGGTGGCAGTGCACCAGCTGCAGGCAGTCGAGCATGTCCTTCTCGCGCAGCGTCTGCAGCAGGTCGAGCATCTCGGTGACGAACAGGCCGAACTTCGAGCGGTCGCCGGCCGAATGCCGCCAGCGTCCCGAACCTTCACTCGCCAGCTTCACGCGCACGCCGATGCGCGGCCGCACGCGATGCTGCTCGGCATGGCGCAGGATCAGCGCCAGCTCCGAATAGTTCTCCACCACCGGGATGATGGTGCGCCCCAGCTTGGTGGCCAGGATCACCGCCTCGATGTAGCTGGAGTCCTTGAAGCCATTGCAGACGATCAGCCGCTCGGGCGAATCCTCGGTCATGGCCATCACGGCCAGCAGTTCGGGCTTGGAGCCCACCTCCAGGCCGAAGCCATGCGGCTTGCCGTAGCGGAACACCTCCTCGACCACCAGGCGCTGCTGGTTCACCTTGATCGGGAACACCGCGGCATAGCGGTTCTGGTATTCGTTCTCGGCGATGGCCTGCGCGAAGGCGTCATGCAGGCGCTGCAGACGGTGTTTCAGGATGTCGGAGAAGCGGATCACCAGCGGTGCGGTGAGGTCGCGCTCGGCGAGCCCGGCCACCACTTCATGCAGGTCGATCTCGTGCTGCGGCGTGGTGTCGGGCCGCACCACCAGGTGGCCGGCGGCATTGATCGAGAAATAACCCTGGCCCCAGGCGGGGATCTGGTACAGGTCGAGCGCATCCTCGATGCTCCAGCCATTGCCCTTGGCCCCGGCCGGGCCGCGCGTGTCGCCTTTCAAGCATCCTCTCCCGTGGCGATGGGCCTTGCCGCATCGGTGATCCAGCCGCTCCAGCTGCCGCTGTACAGCCGCGTGTCGCGGTGTCCGGCCAGCTCCAGTGCCAGCAGATTGTGGCACGCCGTGATGCCGGAGCCGCACATCGCGACGACAGGACGTCCGGCGGCGCGATCAATCAGAGGTCGCCAGCGCTCGCGCAGGGCATCGGCTGACAGCCAGCGTCCGCCGGCCAGGTTGCCGTTGAAAGGCATGTTGGCCGCGCCGGGCACATGGCCGGCCACCGGATCGATGCTCTCGTTGCGGCCCGCGTAACGTTCCGGCGCGCGCGCATCCACCAGCAGGATTTCGCCGCGTTTCAACGCCACAGCCACCTCGGCGCTGTCCATCACGCCGGTCCACGGGCGCGGCTGCACCTCGGTCGTTGTCGGCCTCGGCCTGGCGACGGTCACCTCGCCGCCGCCGGCCAGCCACGCCTCCCAGCCGCCATCCAGCACCTGCACATCGCCGTGGCCGCGGGCGCGCAGCATCCACCACAGCCGCGCCGCCCAGGCACCGCTGCCCTGGTCGTAGACCACCACGCGCGACCGGTCGGTGAATCCCCAGCTGCCCAGCAGCCGCGCGAAGGCTTCCGGCGAGGGCAGGGGATGGCGACCGCTGCCGGGCGCGCGGGGCGCGGCCAGTTCCTCTTCCACCGACACGAACAGCGCGCCGGGGATGTGCCCGCCGGCGTAGGCCCTGTGGCCCCAGTCCGGATCAGTGAGTTCGAAGCGGCTGTCCACCAGCAGCAGTTGCGGGTCGCCGGACAGCCCCTTGAGTGCGTCGGGCGAGATCAGCGGGGAGACGGGTGAGTCCTTCATGGCCCCATCATCGCGCCGCGCGCCATCCCCGCACAATTTTCATGGATACAATCTCCCGCGTGATCGACGTCTACTGGGGAAGCGGCAGCCCTTTCTGCTGGCGCGTGCTGCTGGCGCTGGAAATGAAGCGCCTGCCCTGGCGCGGCCACCTGCTGCAGACCGATTTCCAGGAGCACAAGTCGCCGCAGCTGATGGCGATGAATCCGCGCGGGCGCCTGCCGGTGCTGCGTGACGGCGACTACGTGGTGTTCGAGTCGCTGGCGGTCCTCTATTACCTCGACCTGAAATACCCGGATCCGCCGCTGTTCGGCCACAGCCCGGAAGAGGCCGGCGTGATCATGCGGGTGATCAACGAGTTCCAGGCCTACACCGAGTCGGACCTGATGCGGCTGGTGGGCGAGCTGTCGAAGCCGAAACCGCGCTTCGGCGAGCCGGCGCTGCTGCGCGCGATGCACACCATGGCGCGCGAGGCGCGCACCATCGAGGGCCGGCTGGCGCAGGGCGACTGGATCGTCGGTGATGCGCCCTCGGCGGCGGACATCG
>CAYNEX010000022.1:0-26604 GCA_964396335.1 uncultured Steroidobacteraceae bacterium
CGAGCTTGCGCACCACGTTCGCGATGGTCGAGGCCTTCTGGCCGATCGCGACGTACACGCACTTAATGCCCGAGTCCTTCTGGTTGATGATCGTGTCGACGGCCATCGCGGTCTTGCCGGTCTGGCGGTCGCCGATGATCAGCTCGCGCTGGCCACGTCCGATCGGCACCATCGAGTCGACGGCCTTGTAACCGGTCTGCACCGGCTGGCTGACGCTCTTGCGGTAGATCACGCCCGGGGCGACGCGCTCGATCGGCGCGGTCTGCCTGGCGTTGATCGGACCCTTGCCGTCCACCGGGTTGCCGAGCGCGTCGACCACGCGGCCGAGCAGCTCCGGGCCCACCGGCACTTCCAGGATGCGGCCGGTGGTCTTCACCGCGTCGCCTTCCTTGATGTGCTTGTATTCGCCCAGCACCACGGCGCCGACCGAGTCCTGCTCCAGGTTCAGCGCCAGGCCGAACACGTTGCCGGGGAACTCGAGCATTTCACCGTAGCGCGCGTCGGCCAGGCCGTGGATGCGCACCACGCCGTCGGCGACCGACATGACGCTGCCGACATTGCGGGTCTCGGTGGCACCCTCGAAGTTCTGGATGCGCTGGCCGATCAGGTCGCTGATTTCCGATGCCTTGATGGACATGACTGATACCTTTGGATGAATCCTATGCAGTGAGCTGGCGCGCGAGCCGTTCCAGGCGCGCCTTCACGGAACCGTCGATGGTGAGGTCGCCCGCGCGCACCACCGCGCCGCCGATCAGCGACGGGTCCACGTCGGCCTTCACGCGCACCTTGCGGTCGAAGCGGCGCTCCAGCGCGGCGACGAGCTTCTGCTGCTCGGCCTCGCCGATCGGCGCAGCCGAGGTGATGGCGACATCGACCACGCGCTCGGCGTCGGCGCGCAGCTGGTCGAAGATCTGCGCGATCTCGGGCAGGAAGGGCAGACGCTTGTTCTCGGCCAGCAGGCGGATGAAGTTGCGCCCGTGCGCGTCGAGCCCCGGGCCGGCCACGTCGGCGATGAGGCCGGCGAGCTGCTCGCCGGTCACCTTCGGGCTTCCGAACAGGGCGCGCACGCGCGGATCGCCCACGGCGACGGCCGCGCGGCCCAGCGCCTCGGACCAGGAGGCCAGGGCGCCCGCCTTCCGCGCCTGCTCGAAGGCGGCACGGGCATAGGGCCTTGCGATGGTGAGGCGGTCTGCCATGGCTCTGCCTCAGATCTCCGCGGCCAGCTTGCCGAGGATGTCGGCGTGCCTGGAGGCGTCGATCTCGCGGCCCAGCACCTTCGCGGCCGAGCGCACGGTGAGGTCGGCCACCTGGCGGCGCAGCTCCTCGCGCGCCCGGGCGGCATCCAGCTCGATCTGCTGGCGGGCCGCCGCGATCAACCTGTCGGCCTCGGCCTGGGCGCTCTGCTTGGCGGCCTCGACGACCTCGTTCGCACGGCGCGAGGCGCCGTCGATGATCTGGTTGGCGCGGTCACGCGCCTCGCGGATCACTTCATCCGCCCGCGCCCGGGCCTCGTCGAGGCTCTTCTGGCCGCGGTCGGCGGCCGAAAGGCCCTCGGCGATCTTCTTCTGGCGCTCATCGATCGCGGCCGAAATGGCCGGCGTGATGAACTTCCGGAAGAACCAGAGCAGGATCAGGAAGACGATGATCTGTCCGAAGAATGTCAGGTTGAGTTCCATGGCGGCTCCGCGCGTTGTCGCGCGTCAGTGCTGTACGACCTACCGGCGCTCGTCTGCTGCTATCAGCCCAGGCTGCCCAGCAGCGGGTTGCCGGTGGCGAAGAACATGGCCAGACCCACGCCGATGATGAACGCGGCGTCGATGAGGCCCGCCAGCAGCAGCATGCGGCCGGTGAGCATCGGGGTCAGTTCGGGCTGGCGGGCGGCCGACTCGAGGAACTTCGCGCCCATGATGCCGATGCCGATACAGGCACCCACGGCGCCCAGGCCGATGATCAGGCCGATGCCGATGGCCATGTAACCCTGAACAACTGCAATAGGATCCATTTCAAATCTCCTGGTCGAAAGTCAAAACAAAACGAGCGTCAAAGGATCAGTGGTGCTCCTCGGCCATCGAGATGTACACGACGGGGAGGACGGTGAAGATGTAGGCCTGCAGGCCCACGATCAGGATGTGGAAGATCGCCCAGATGGCGCCCATGGCGATCTGGCCGATGAAGAACAGGCTGCCCGACAGCATGCCGGCGGACTGCGCGGCGGCGATGCCCAGCAGCGCGATCAGCATGAAGATCAGCTCGCCGGCGAACATGTTGCCGAACAGTCGCATGGCCAGCGACACGGGCTTGGCCAGCAGCTCGACCACGTTCAGGGCGAAGTTCGGGATCCACAGCACCGGGTTCTTGCCGAACGGCGCGGTGAACCACTCGTGCGCGTAGCCGCCCACGCCCTTGGCGCGGATGGCGAACACCACGATCAGGATCAGCACCACGAAGGCCAGCGCGAAGGTGCCGTTGATGTCGGCGGTGGGCAGGATGCGCCAGTAGGCGTGGTCGTTGCCCGCGACGCTGGCGATGGTCGACGGCAGGTCGACCGGCAGCAGGTCCATCGCGTTCATCGCGATGATCCAGGTGAACAGCGACAGCGACAGCGCCACCAGGAAGCGCTTGTCACCGTGGTACATCTCGCCGACGAGGTTGGCGATGAACTCGTACACGATCTCGATGAAGGCGACGAAGCGGTTGGGCACACCGGCGGTCGCCTGGCGGGCGGCGCGGTAGAACACCCAGGCGACGATCGCAGCCAGGCCCGCCGACATGATCAGCGTGTCCAGGTGGATGGCCGTCAGGCCTTCGCCCACCTTGAGATGCCCAAGGTGATGGCCAATGTATTCGGTCGCGGAAGGTGCAGCAGCGTGGTCGGCAGCCATCTTCGTTTCAGAGTCCTGTTAGATAGAGCTCGGGCTCGATCAATCCTTCACACGGCGCGGGCGGTGCATCAGCACCGGCACGAACCAGTACACGAACAGCGTCGCCGCATATGCGGCCAGCAGCGCGGGCCAACTGACCCAGCCGCCACGCGCCACGATGAGCAACACGCCCACCGTGATCATCACTTTCACCATCTGGCCCATCACCAGCCTGCCGAGCGCGCCGGCCGCGTTGGCGGCGGCGCCCAGCACGATCAGGCTCATGATGGCGTTGGCGAACAATCCGGTCGCGCCGCCGGCCAGTGCCGACAGGGCTGCAATCCTGCCCCATGCCACAAGACAAATGGCAGCAATTGCGATGGTCGTTCCAGCCTGGGTCAGCAGGATGCGTGCAGCGATGCGCCTGCTTGCTGCGTCGCGCGCGTTCATGCTGTCCCCGGTGGCCTCGAAAGCGCGCGCAGTATACGGACTGAACATGGACGGTTCAACGTCCATGCATAGGCAATTATTGCCGACGAATCTGCGCGAGGATTCCGTCCAGCTCGTCGAGGCTGTTATAGGCGATCAACAGGCGCCCCTTGCCGCCAGATCCCTGTTGAATCAAGACCTTGGCGCCGAGGCGCTCGGTCAGGTCGCGTTCCAGGGCCTGCACGTCGGGGTCCCGATGCTGCGACGCAGCGGCCGGTTTGGCCTTCTCGGCGGGCGGGGCGGTGAGCTGGCGGACCAGCGCCTCGGTCTCGCGCACCGACAGGCCTTCGGCCACGACTTTCTGCGCGGCCATCACCTGCTCGCGGCGGCTCGGAATTCCCAGCAGTGCGCGCGCGTGGCCCATGTCGAGACGACGCTTTTCGACCATCTCGGCCACTTCAGGCGCAAGGTCGAGCAGGCGCAGCAGGTTGCTGACCGCCGCGCGTGAACGGCCGACGGCTTCGGCGGCCTGTTCATGCGTGACGCCGAACTCGGCGATCAGGCGTTCGAGTGCCCGCGCCTCTTCCAGTGGATTGAGGTTCTCGCGCTGGATGTTCTCGATCAGCGCCATCGCGATCGCCGCCTCGTCGGGCACGCGGCGGATCACGGCGGGAATCGACTTCAGTCCGGCGATCTGCGCGGCGCGCCAGCGACGTTCACCGGCGATGATCTCGTAGTGCTGGCCCGACTCGGTGGGCCGCGCCAGCGGCCGCACGACGATGGGCTGGATCACGCCCTGCTTGCGGATCGAGATCGCCAGTTCCTCGAGGGCTTCCTGGCGCATGTCGACACGCGGCTGGTATTTGCCGCGCACCAGCTGGTCGACCGGCACATGCTGCAGTTCATCGCCGCGCGCAGTGGCGGCGGCGGGGGTGGCGGCCGGCGTTGCGGCCGCAGCGGGTGCGTTCGGCGCGGCAGGCGCTGCATCGCCCGCGGCCGGCGGTGTCACCGGCACGGGTTTCACCGGTGCGTTCGCGCGTGCCTTCGAAGCGCCCAGCAGGTCGGCCAGGCCGCGGCCCAGCGCGGGTTTCTTCTCGCTCATGTCGTGCTCTCGTTCGAGGCGGCCGGGGTGGAATCGGCCGCGGGCGCATCCTGGTCGGAAGCGGCGCTTCCGGCCACGGGCGCGGCTTGCGCAGTCGCGTCGCCTGCAGTGCCTTCGGCGGCCTGCGCGGCCTTCTCTTCCTCGCGCCGGATCATCTCTCCGGCCAGAGCCAGATACGCCAGCGCGCCGCGTGAATCCTTGTCATGCAGCAGCACCGGCTTGCCGAACGACGGCGCTTCGGCGAGGCGGATGTTGCGCGGGATCACGGTGCGGAACACCGTGTCGCCGAAGTGTTGCATCAGCTGCGAACTCACTTCGGTTGAAAGATTGGCGCGCGGGTCATACATCGTGCGCAGGATGCCCTCGATGTGCAGCACCGGGTTCACCGCCTCGCGCACCTGCTCGATGGTCGAGGTCAGCGCCGACAGGCCTTCGAGCGCGTAATACTCGCATTGCATCGGCACGATCACCGAATCGGCGGCCACCAGCGCATTCAGCGTCAGCATGTTCAGCGACGGCGGACAGTCGATGATGATCAGGTCGTACTGCTCGCGCAGCGGCGCCAGCGCATCGCGCAGCCGCGACTCGCGGCCCTCTTCGGTGGCCAGCAGCCGCACCTCGGCCGAGGTCAGGTCCTGGTTGGCCGGGATCAGGTCGAAGCGCGCATGTTCGATGCGCACGATGGCCTGCCCGGCGGTGCATTCACCCAGCAGCACCTCGCAGCTGCCCAGCTCGACGCCGGATTTCTCCACCCCGCAGCCCATCGTGGCATTGCCCTGGGGATCGAGGTCTACAAGGAGCACGCGCCGCTGTGTCGCGGCCAGCGAGGCGGTCAGGTTCACGGCCGTGGTGGTCTTGCCGACCCCGCCCTTCTGGTTCGCGATGGCGATGATGCGTTTCATGGATTGCGGGCAGTCTAGGGAATCGGCAGGGGCACGTCACGAAGCGCGACGCAGCAGCACGTGGTGGCGCGCGGCGGCGAGGCCCGGGACCTGGACGGGTCGCACCGCCTCAACCTGCCAGCCATCGGGCAGCGGCGCGTTCTCGTCGGGGGCATCCGGGCCCGGCGGCCAGCGGCCCTTCATCGCCACCACGCGGGTGCCGGGACCGCACAGGTCGCCGATCCAGCCCAGCATGCGCGGCAGCGGCGCGAAGGCGCGCGCGATCACGGTGTCGAAGGGCGCCGGCGGCTGCAGCGTTTCCACCCGGCCATGCCAGCTGCGCACATTGGCCAGGCCCAGCTCGCGCGCCGCGTGGTCGACAAAACGCAGTTTCTTGTCCACCGAGTCCACCAGCGTGAACTGGCGCTGCGGGTTCACCACCGCCAGCGGCAGGCCGGGGAAACCGGCGCCGGTGCCGATGTCGGCAATGCCGGTGCCGCTGAGGTCCGGCTGGGCCGCCAGCGAATCGAGCAGGTGATGGGTGAGGATCCCGCCGCGATCGGTGATCGCGGTGAGGTTGTAGGCCTTGTTCCAGCGCAGCAGTTCATCCACCAGCCGCAGCAGCTGCGTGGATTGCGCCGGCGAGAGTTCGATGCCCAGCGCCGCCGCGCCGGCGGCCAGCCTTGCCGCTTCGTCGCTCACGGGCTGTTGCGCACGAAGCCGGCGACAAACTGCTGCACCGGCATCACGTCCAGCGCCTCGGGCTGCACACGCAGCTTCTCGCACAGCGCGCTGATGCGGCGGGCATGCGAGGGCGTGAACAGCTTGCTGCCGGCCTCGTTCAATGCGTTCAGCGCCGCCTCGAGGTCGTCGGCGCCCGGCGCGGTGAGATCGCGTGTGCAGTGTTGATACAGCGAACCCACGGTCGGCGGCGCCTGGCCGGCCAGCACCGCATAACGCGCCACCTGGTCGGCCTGCGCCAGTGCCTGCGCGAAGTCATCGGCCTGCACGCCGCGCAACGCCAGCAGTTCGCGGATCGCGCGTGCGGCGTTGTCGGCCTGCAGTTCATAAGAGGTGCCCGGCACACGCGCACCGCCCGGACGCATGTCCGCCGGACGCAGCGTGGCCAGCACCTGCACCGCGCCGGCGTCATACAGCGCATCCAGCAGCGCGGCAGTCAGCGCGAGCAGCCGGGGACGCAGCGGTGCGTGAGGGTCAGCGTTCGTCATCGTTCTCGTTCAGTCGTACCAGCGTGCGCCCGGTGTGGCGGCCGGCGAGCACATTGTCCAATGCTTCGGGCAGCTGCGGCAGCGAAATGATTTCGCTGGCGATGCGATCCAGGTGGCGCGGCGCCAGGTCCGTGGCGATGCGCTGCCAGATGGCGAGGCGCTTCGCGCGCTGTGTACCGGCGGAATTCACGCCCAAGAGGTTCACGCCGCGCAGCAGGAAGGGCATCAGGCTGACATCGAGCGTGGCCTGCCCGGCCAGGCCCACCGCCGCCACACTGCCCTGCGCGCGCGTCGAGCGCAGCAGCCAGGACAGGAGCGGTCCGCCGACATTGTCGATGGCGCCGGCCCAGCGTTCCACTTCGAGCGGTCGGTTCGACAGCGTCGCCACATCGATGCCGCGCGCGCCGCCTTCGGAGGATGCCGGCGTGGTCGGCAGCACTTCAACGGATTTCGCGCCCAGCGCCAGCAGCAGCGCGCGGCTCTGCTCACGCCGCGAGAAGGCCACCACCTCGTAACCCCGCCGCGCCAGCATGTCGATGGCCAGCATGCCGACACCGCCGGTGGCGCCGGTGACCGCGACCGCGCCCTGCCCGGGCGCCAGGCCGTTGTGCTCCATCTGCGTGATGGCCAGCGCGGCGGCGAAGCCGGCGGTGCCCACCGCCATCGCATCCTTCAATGAGAGGGTCGGCGGCAGCGGCACCACCGCTTCGGCCGGCACCCGCGCGATTTCGGCGTATCCGCCGTCGCGGGTTTCCGACAGCCCGCAGCCGGTGACCAGCACCTTCTCGCCCGGCCTGAACGCCGGCGCGGACGATTCGAGTACCGTGCCGGCGAGGTCGACGCCGCCCACCAGCGGGAACCGCCGCACAATGCGACCCTTGCCGGTGCCGGCCAGCGCATCCTTGTAGTTGATGCCCGACCAGTGCACGCGGATCACCACATCGCCGGGCGTCAGGTCGGCCAGCGACAGGCTTTCGATGCCGGCACGGTCGGCATGGATGCGGAAGGCACTGAACCGCTTCATGCCGACAGTTTAAGATCGGTCGTCATGAAGCACACCCTCCGCGTTGCATTGTTGATGGCGGGATTGCTCTCGCCCTTCACCCACTCTTTCGCGGCCGCGCCGGGCCGCATCGAACAGGGCAACCTGATCTTCGATGGCATCCCCGTCGAGGAACTGTCGGCGGATGCCGACCTGCCGCTGGTGCTCGAGTCCCGTTCCGCCTCGTTCGCCGACTGGCTGGCGGATGGTTCGATGGTGATCGCGACGCGCTTCGGCAATACCGCGCAGCTGCACCGCGTGCGCGCGCCGCTGGCGATGCGCGAGCAGTTCACCTTCAAGTCCGAGCCGGTCAGCACCGCGGTGGCGCATCCGTATGACTCCAACCGCCTGCTCTACCTGAAGGACAACGGCGGCGACGAACGCATGCAGATCTGGCTGCGCGACCTGGCCACCGGCGAGGAGCGCCTGCTCACCGATGGCCGCTCGCGCAATGGCCCGCCGGTTTTCGCGCGCGACGGCAGGCGGATTGCTTTCTATGGCAACGCCCGCGATGGCGCCAGCAACGACCTGTACCTGCTCGACATCGACACGCCGGCCGCGCCGCGCCTGCTGCTGGCGGGCGGCAGCGAGGGCCTGTATGTGCAGGACTGGTCGCTGGAAGACCGCCAGGTGGCGGTGATCCGCTACCGCTCGATCACCGACAGTGAGCTGTTCCTGCTGGATGTGAACACTGGCGAACAGGTGAAGGTCGAGGGCGGCACCTTGCCCGCCGGCAATGGCCGCAACGGCGCGCGTGCCACCACGGTATCGGTGGCGCAGGCGCGCTTCGCGATGGATGGCCGCGGCCTCTTTTATCTGTCGGACCGCGGCGGCGAATTCGTCGGCCTGCATTACTACGACCTGTACACCCGCCAGGTCACCGACCACACGCCCGGCACCAACTGGGATGTGGAACGATTCGAGCTGTCGCGCGATGGCCGTTTCCTCGCCTACACGCGCAACGAAGGCGGCCTCGACCGCCTGGTGCTGCGCGACCTGGGCCTGAAGGCCGACATCCTGCTGCCGTCGCTGCCGCCGAACGCGGTGATCAACGGCATCGACTTCGACCAGGACAGCCGCCGCCTCGCCGTCTCGCTCGAATCGGCGCAGTCGCCCGAGGATGTGTATGTGTTTTCGTTCGACACCAGCGCCGGCGCCGCAACGCCGCCGCAGGTGACGCTGGCGCGCTGGACGCAGAGCGAGATCGGTCCGCTGCAGCCGGCGAAATTCGCCGCCGCGCAGCTGGTGCAGTTCCCCACCTGGGATCGCGTCGGCAGCCAGCCGCGCATGATTCCCGCCTTCGTGTACCGCCCGCAGACGCCGGGGCCGCATCCGGTGCTGATCGACATCCACGGCGGCCCCGAATCGCAGGCCCGTCCCGGCTGGAGCAGCTTCCGCCAGTACCTGGTCAGTGAACTGGGTTATGCGGTGATCGCGCCGAACGTGCGCGGTTCATCCGGCTATGGCCGCACCTACCTCGGCCTTGATGACGGCATGCTGCGCGAGGATTCGGTGCGCGACATCGGCGCGCTGCTGGTGTGGATCGGCCTGCAGGGTGACCTGGACCGCAATCGGGTGGTGGTGGCCGGCGGTTCGTACGGCGGCTACATGGCACTGGCGTCGATGGTGCATTACGGCGACCGCCTCGCCGGCGGCATCGACACCGTCGGCATCAGCAACTTCGTCACCTTCCTCACCAACACCGCCGATTACCGCCGCGACCTGCGCCGCGCCGAATATGGCGACGAGCGTGATCCGCGCATGCGCGCCCACCTGCAGTCGATCTCGCCGCTGACCAACGCCGCCGCGATCAGGAAACCGCTGCTGATCGTGCAGGGCCTGAACGACCCGCGTGTGCCGGCGAGCGAATCCGAACAGATGATGGCGATGGTGCGCGCGCGGGGCGGCGAGGTCTGGTACCTGGCCGCGAAGGACGAGGGACATGGCTTCCGCAAGAAGTCGAACAGCGATGTCTATCGCGCCACGATGGTGGCGTTCCTGCGGAAACTGTCGGGAGCGGGAGCGGGGGCAGCGGCGGGCGCGAACGCACCCGCCGCGTCGGCGAACTGATTACTTCGCCGACTTTTCCTTCAGCGGCACGGTGTGCAGCGTCGGGCGCTGCTTCGAGTAGAACTCGGCCAGCGCCTTGATGTCCTCGGGCTTCAGCTGCGCCGCGAAGGGCTGCATCAGGCCGTTCTTGCGCGAACCGTTGCGGTAGCTCTCCAGCGCGTACTCCAGGTAGTCGGCGTGCTGGCCGGTAAGCGTCGCGATGTTGTTCACGTTGCCCACGCCCACGGGGCCGTGGCAGGTCGCGCACACGGTGGTGGCGATCTCCGGCACCTTGCCCGTCGCCACGGCCGTGGCGTCGTACGGGATCTCTTCGCCGGCGAGGTACGCGGCGACATCGGCGATGTCCTGGTCGGACAGCGACGCGGCCTGGGCATGCATGGTGCCGTGGCTGCGCTCACCGCTGCGGTAGGCCTTGATGGCCAGTTCCAGGTACTCGGCGTGCTGGCCACGCAGCTTCGGCACCGAATAGGTGGGATAGACGTTCTTGTAGGTTTCGATGCCATGGCAACCCAGGCAGGTCCAGCCCAGTGTCTTGCCACGGACCGGATCACCCGCTGCCGAGGCAGGAGTGGACATCGTGAAACCCAACACGGCCAGTGCCAACACCGGCGCCGCAGCCCTCAGAATCGAACGCAGGGACATGAAACAGGACCTCTTTGCGCAAAGCAGCGCCCCGGGGGCGCAAAACTCGCGAATTCTAAGGTTCAGACGATGAGAAAGCCATGATTGCATTGATCCAGCGGGTGACCGGGGCCAGCGTCCAGGTCGGAGGAGAAACCGTCGGGGAAATCGGCCGGGGCATCCTGGCCCTGATCGGCGTGGGCGCCGCCGACGCGCCGGAAAACGGCGCGCGGCTGCTCGACAAGCTGCTCAATTACCGCATTTTCCCCGACGATGCCGGCAGAATGAACCTGAACCTGCAGCAGATCGGCGGCGGATTGCTGCTGGTGCCGCAATTCACGCTGCTGGCGGAAACCACCAAAGGCACCCGGCCGGGCTTTTCGCGTGGCGCGCCCCCGGAGCGGGCCGCGGCGCTGTTCGATGACCTGGCCGAGCGCGCCCGCGGCGCCTGGCCGAAGGTGGCCACCGGCCGCTTCGGCGCCGACATGCAGGTGGCGCTGGTGAATGACGGGCCTGTCACCTTCTGGCTCGAGGTGTGACCGAACCCTTTCCGGCCGGGCATGTCATATCATTCAGAATCTTTATTCAGGGCGCCCCGCTGCGCCCCCTAACGGAGCACCACGATGGGTTCATTGAGCATCTGGCACTGGCTGATCGTCCTGGCCGTGGTCATCCTCGTTTTCGGCACGAAGAAGCTCAGCTCCCTCGGCACCGACGTCGGCGGCGCGATCAAGAACTTCAAGAAGGCCATGAATGAGGGCGAGGCCGAGGGCAAGGAAGCGGCCAAGCAGATCAAGCAGTCGATCGGGGCGGACGCGGACTTCACCGAGACGAAGACCGAGACCAAGTCCACCGGCGGCAACGACCGCGCGGCCTGATCACCGGGCGCGCACTCTGACCTGCGGGGGCGGTTCCGCCCCTGTTCCCGCGGAGTAGCGCGCTCCCAACGCTTTCCGCGACAAACCCGATGTTCGATTTCGCTTTCTCCGAGCTGCTGGTGATCTGTGTGGTCGCCCTGGTGGTGCTCGGCCCGACGCGCCTGCCCGGTGTGGTCCGCAAGATCGGCCGCTGGATCGGCAAGGCGCGCGCGATGGCGCATGACTTCCGGCAGCAGCTCGAGAACGAGGTGACGCTGGAAGAGCTGAACCGCATGACCGAGAAACAGTCCCGCGCGCATGCCGAGGCTTCTTCGGCGGCGACGCCGGAACCGGATGCGCCGCCCGCGCCGGGCGCCGAGCCCGCTGCCACGGACGGGACGACCCCGGACACCACCACGGCGGACACCGCCCACGCCGGCACCGATTCGCTGGCCTCGTCGGGTTATCCGTATGGCGCACCGGCGGACGCCGGCACGACTTCATCGAGTTCGGGTTCAGCCGACCCCGCGGTCGTGGCCGACCCGAACGACGATACCTTCTCGCATGCCCATGCCGCCGGTGAAGCGCCGGCGCCGTGGACTCCGGAACCGGAAACCCCGGCATCCGGCGAGATCCCGGGCAACGCATCCACCTCCCCCGACACCCGCAGCGCATGAGCAAGCAAGACGACAAGGAAGAGAAGCTGGCCGAAGGCACGCTGATCTCGCACCTGCTCGAGCTGCGCGACCGGCTGGTCTGGGCGCTGGCGGGCGTGGTGCTGCTGTTCATCCCGGCCATCATCTTCCGCAAGAGACTCTTCGAGGTGGTCACCAAGCCCATCAAGGCGCGGCTGGAGGAAGGCGGCGTGCTGCTCGCCACCGGACCGATGTCCACCTTCCTGATGCCGGTGAAACTGGCCTTCTTCACGGCCTTGTTCGTCGCGATGCCTTGGGTGCTCTACCAGATCTGGGCCTTCGTCGCGCCGGGGCTGTACCGCAAGGAGAAGCGCTTCGCGATCCCGCTGCTGCTGTCCTCGATCGTGCTGTTCTACGTCGGCATTGCGTTCGCCTATTTCGCGGTGTTCCCGATGGCCTTCGGTTTCTTTGCCGGCCAGGGCCTGGCCGGCGTGCAGTATTCGCCCGAGATCAACGCCATCCTCGATTTCGTGCTCGGCACTTTCCTTGCCTTCGGCGTGGCCTTCGAAGTGCCGGTGGTGGTGATGCTGCTGTCGATCTCCGGCCTGGTGTCACCGGAGAAATTCACCGCCGCGCGCGGCTACGTGATCATCGGCGTGTTCGTGGCCGCGGCCGTGCTGACGCCGCCTGATCCGCTGTCGCAGATCATGATGGCCGTGCCGATGTGGCTGCTGTACGAAGGCGGCGTCTTGATGGCGCGCATGCTGGTGCGCGAGAAGCAGCGCAACGCGGCGGAAAGCGCCGGGACATGATCGCCCCGGCCCAGCGCCGCATGCTGGTGCTGTGCCTGGCTACCGTCTATCTCGTCTGGGGCACCACCTACCTCGCCACCCGCATCGGCGTGCTGAACCTGCCGCCGTTCCTGTTCGGCGGCGTGCGGTTCCTGGTCGGTGGCGCGCTGCTGATGGTGGCGGCGTTCTGGCGCGGCTTCCGGCCGGCGCAGCTGCAGGGCCAGTGGCCTCACCTGTTGATGCTGTCGCTGCTGGGGGTGGCGCTGTGCAACGGCGCGCAGGTGTGGGCCATGCAATGGGTGCCCTCGCATACCAGCGCGCTGCTGAATGCCTCTTCCGCGTTGTGGATCGTGCTGTTCGGAGTGTTCGGCGCGCGCGCCGTCCATCCCGGTGCGCGCGAGATCGCGGGCCTGTTGATCGGCCTTGCCGGCATCCTGCTGCTGATCTGGCCCACCGGTGCGCAGGCGCAGGGCGCCGAAGGTGCCACGCCGCTGGTGCCACAGCTGGCGGTGCTGGCCGGCTGCCTGATGTGGTCGCTGGCCACCATCTACATGCGCAACCACAGCCTCGGGATGGACCTGCTGGCGCTGGTGGGCATGCAGATGCTGCTCGGCGGCGCGTGGCTGGCGCTGGCCGGCATCCTGCGCGGCGAGCTCGACCAGTGGAGCTGGTCGGTGAAGGGACTGGCCGCGATGGCCTACCTGATCGTGTTCAGCTGCTGTTTCGCCTACACCGCCTATGCCTGGCTGGCGCGGCACGCCTCGCCGGCACAGACCGGCACCTACAGCTATGTCAATCCGGCGGTGGCGGCGGTGGCCGGTTATCTGGTGCTGGGTGAAACCCTGACGCCGATGCAGGTGCTCGGCGCGGCGGTGATCCTGGGCGGCGTGCTGATGGTGAACTGGCCGGGCAGCCTCAACCGCGCACGGTGATGCCACGCTCCTCGACCACGGCCTTCAGCCGCGCCAGCGCGCGTTCGGTGGCGGCGCGCACCCGCATGTAATAGCCGCCCCATTCCGGCAGGTCGGGCATGCCCGAACACAGCAGGCGCACGATGGTGCGGCCGTCCTCCTCGTCGAGCAGGATGTCATCGGCCACCGCGCCATCGTAGGAAGCGAGCTCATCCGGCGGCAGGTAGATCAGCCGCAGGCGGCGCGGCGGGTCGAACACATCGATCATCGCGTGGCGCGTCAGGCCCGGCGCCAGCGTCGCGCTCCACTGCCCGCCACGCTGCGGCCGCACACGCGCGTCGTGGCCCAGCCACAGCGGCACCAGCGTCGGCCCGCACAGCGCCATCCAGACACGCGGCGGCGGAGCCGCGATGTCGATGCGTTGCGCGAAGCCACGGGTTTTGACGGCCATGACAATATTCTGCCAGTTCCCGCTGACCGGCGGCATTGGAGTGCGTCACGCCTCTCGCGGCGCGGCCGGGGTCGACCCTCCCCTTACGCCGGGGCGCGCGGCGCCTTGCGGAAGATCATCGACACCAGCGGCGCCATCGACACCAGGATGATGCCAATGGTGACGAAGCCGAAGTTGTCCTTGATCAGCGGGATGTTGCCGAACAGGTAACCGGCCCAGATGAAGATGTTGATCCACAGCAGCGCGCCGACCACGTTGAAGGACTGGAAGCGGCCGTAGTGCATGCGCGCCATGCCGGCAATGAACGGCGCGAAGGTGCGCACGATCGGCGCGAACCGCGCCAGCACGATGGTCATCGAGCCATAGCGGTCGAACCAGCCCTGGGTGCGGTGCAGGTATTCCACCTTGATCAGGCGGTACCGGCCGCTGAAGGCACGCGCGCCGATGGCGCGCCCGATCGAATAGTTGCAGGCGTCGCCCATGATCGCCGCCACCACCAGCAGCATTGACAGGTACAGCGGCGAGAGCGTGCCGGTGTCGTCCACGGCGGCCAGCGCGCCGAGCGCGAACAGCAGCGAGTCACCGGGCAGGAAGGGCGTCACCACCAGGCCGGTCTCGCAGAAGATGACCAGGAAGACGATGGCGTAGATCCACACGTCATAGCGCACCAGCAGCTCGAGCAGGTGATCGTCGAGATGCAGGATGAAGTCGATCAGGTATTGCAGCAGCTCCACGCGGCCCTCTTTGCGGGATCGCCGCCGGCGGCGACGCGTCGAGGCAGTCTAGCCGGCAGCCTGACCCGGATACAGTTGCTGCACGGCAGGAAGCGCGTCGGAGGATTCCTCCGTCGAAGCGGAGGGATCACCGCCTTCCGTTTCGCCCCGGGGCAGTTCGTCGGGACCGGGCTCGGTGCTGTTGAACAGCCGCGCCATCAGCGTCTCGATGTCCTCGCCCTCCGCCGGCACCAGCCCGCTGGCCAGCAGTTCGCGCTTCAGCTCTTCCTGCAGCGAGGCCGACACGGTGTCGTCCTTCGCATCCAGTTCGATGTCGCCGCCCTGGCGCTGACGCGCCACCGACGCCCAGGTGGGCAGGTCGCGGATGGCCTCGGCCAGCGGCACCGGGCGGCCGATGGCGAAACCCTGCGCGAAATCCACGCCCATGCCGGCCAGGCGCATGCGCACCTCGTCGGTCTCGACACATTCGGCCACCGACAGGAAACCGGCCGAACGCGCCAGGTGCGTCAGGCCCTGCACCATCGCCTCGGCGCGCGGATCCTTCAGCACGTCGCGCACGAACGAGCCGTCGATCTTCAGCATCGTCAGCGGCAGCGCGCGCAGGTCGGCCAGTGAAGAATGGCCGGTGCCGAAGTCATCCAGCGCGATGCGGCAGCCGAGGCTGCGCAGTTCGAACATCAGCTCTTCGGCGGCCTTCTGGTGCGGGATCACCTCGCTTTCGCAGAATTCGAAGCACAGCGCCTTCGGATCCACGCCGCTGTCCTTCACGTCGGCCAGCAGCTGCGCGCAGAAGGTCGGCTCGGCCAGCGACTGGCCGGAGATGTTGAGGGTCAGCACCACGTTGCCGCCTTCCAGCAGCGCGGCGCGCGACTTCAGCTGCGACAGCGTCTCGCGCACCACCCAGCCATCCACCGCCGGCATCAGGTTCAGGCGGCGGGCATCACCGAGGAAGCGGCCCGGGCCCGCCGGGTTGCCCTGCTCGTCCTGCACGCGCAGCAGCAGCTCGAAATGCGGCGTCGGATCGGAGCCGGCCGGCAATGGCGCGATCAGCTGTGCATGCAGGCTCAGGCGCCCGCCCTCCAGGATCATCTGCACGGCGTCGGCATCGGCCTCGGGCACGCGCAGCAGGCCCACCTGCGTGACCATCGTGGTGTCGCCACCGGCCTGGTAACGCTCGACGCGGTTGCGGCCGCGGCGCTTGGCGGCGCGACAGGCCGATTCGGCCGCCGCCAGCACGATGCGCGGGTCGGCATCGGCCGATTCAAACGGCGCCACGCCCACGCTCAGCGAGGAATGCAGGTGCGCATCCTGGCTGGCGCCGAGGCTGGCCGGTGTCAGCGTGGCGATCGCGGTGCGCAGGCCTTCGGCGAATGCCAGCGCGTCGGCTTCGGCCGCCGGCAGCAGGATGGCGAATCGATCACCGGACATGCGCGCGGCCGCGCCACCCGGCGCCAGTCGCGTGCGGATCAGCTCGCCCAGCTTCACCAGCAGGCGGTCGCCCACCTGCATGCCATGGTTGTCATTGATCGCATGCAGCCGGTCGGCGTCGATGTAGAGGAAGGTCCACGGACCGGCCGGACGCTCGGCATGCAGCTGCTGCACGCGCGGTTCGAAGGCGTGGCGCGCAAAGAGACCAGTGAGCGCGTCATAGCGCGACTCGACCACCGCGGCGGCGCGGCGCGCCAGCAGGTCGGCCAGCAGGCCGTCGCGGCGACGGAATTCGGGTGCCTCGCGGCGGCGGAACAGCACCAGCACGGCACTGGCCTTGCCGGCCGGCGTGCGCACAGTGCTGACCAGCGCGCGCATCGGCAGGTCGAGGCCGGGCAGGCTGCCCGGCTCATTCAGCAGCAATGCTTCCTTGCCCAGCTGCGCCACCGACACCAGGTGGCGGTGCGCGCGCGCCAGCACGGCATTGCCCACCTCGCAGCCGGGGGACTTGGTCACCACCAGCACATTGCGCTCGGGCATCAACAGCGCCGCCATCTCGCACTTCAGGTGCCGGTTGACCTGGTCGAGCAGCATCGCGATGTCGCCACCGCAGGCGCCCTCGGAAGTGGACAGCAGCACCTGCAGGTCGGCATCGGCCTCGACCTCGAGCGCGGGGTCGGCGGAAGCATCGGCCCTGCCGGCGCCGGACAACTGCGCCTGCAGGAACAGTTCGCGCCGCAGGCACTCGATCACCGGCCGCAGCATCGCGTGCACATAGGAGAAGGTGCGCGGATCGCTCTCGGCCACGCGCCAGCGCACGCACAGCACGGCGCTGAGCGTGCGGTCGGCATCGCGCAGCCAGAACAGGTACACCGGTTCGTGGGCGCCCAGCTGCGCGCGCTCGCCGGGCTCGTCGTTCAGCAGCGCCAGCGTGGCGGCCTGTGCCACCAGCGAGGGCAGCTGCGGGTCGACGGTTTCATCACTGGTCCAGCGCAGCTCGCCATCGGGCTCGAAGATCGACAAGCCCGCGGCGCGGGGCAGCAGCGCAGCAACCAGCTGGCCGTAGGGCGCGAAGTCGGCGGAGAGGGCAGCCAGGTCCATTGACATGGCCGCAGCATGACTTAATCAACTCAGGGAATGGATGACCGAGTTGGCAGATTGCGCGTCGTGGATCCGGCAACAAGGAGCCGGAAAAACCAGACCGGACGGAACCGGCGGCGGCGTTTGCCGGCAGCGGTTCAGCGCGCCGGCGGGGCAGCGGAGCGGAACCAGGGACGCGGGTCGACCGGGGTTCCATGCCGCAGCTCGAAATACAGCCCGGGCTGGCTGCGACCACCGGTGTCTCCGGCGGTGCCGATGACCTGCCGGCCTTTCACCACATCGCCAGGCTGCACGTAGATCTCGCCGAGGTGGCCGTACAGGGTCCAGTAGGACTTGCCGCCTTCCTTGCCGTGGTCGAGGATGACCATCTGCCCACGCAGGCCGATCCAGTCGGCGAAGATCACCCGGCCTTCGTGCACGGCCGTGACGTCGGCGCCGCGATTGGTGTCGATTTCGATGTAATTGGCGCGACCCAGCCCCGGTACTGTTGCACCGTAGTTCACAGACAACTTGCCGGCCACGGGCCAATGCAGGCTGCTGCGGGTCTTGCCGAATGGCGCATTCGGGTCATACGGCAGCGTCCGGGTGGCCTGCTCGAGACGGGCGATCAGCTTCTCGTACTCGGTCTTCTGCTGCTGCAGGCGCCTTAATTGTGCGTTGCGATCAGCCGCCTCCTTCTCGAGGCTCGCCAGCACCTGGCCACGCTTCTTGCGGGCCGAGTCCAGCTCCGCCAGGCGATTCTTCTGCTGCGCTTCCAGTTCCGCCAGACGGTCGTCTTCTGCCTGGATCTCGGCGGTTAATTGCTCGATCCGGGCCACATCCTCGCGGATCTTCGCGATCTGCTCCGCCCGCGCGCGCCCCAGGTAACCGTAATACGTCAGCGTGCGACTGATCTCGGAAGGACTGCGCTGGTTCAGCAGCAGCTTCAGCGGCTCGTTGCGCCCCATCAGGTGGGCGGCCCGCAGCTGCTCCTCGAGGGATTGCTCGGTGCGGCGGCGGTCGGCCTCGCGCTCGGCGCGCTCGGCCTCCAGCTTCTTGCGTGCCGCGGCCCGCTCGGAGCGCTCGGCGCGCAGCCGGGTCAGCTCGCCCTGCACCTTCGAGACCGCCCGTTCCGAATCGCGCAGCTCGCGCGACAGGCGGTCCTTCTCTTTTGCATCCTGCTGGACCTGCTTCTGCACCCGCTGGATGCGTTCGTTCAGCGCCTTGAGCTCCGCCTGGGCCTTGGCGGGGTCGGTGGGCTGCGCCGCCGGCAGCGCCAGGGCCATGCCCAGCGCGACCAGCAGGAAGGCGGTGCCGCGAAGCCGTGGTGACATGGGCCAAGTCTAGCCTGAAGGGACCGCTATAATGCCGCCCCTCTCATGCGCCTCCTTGAATACATCACCCTGCACCCGTACCTGTCGGGTCTGACCATTGCGATGGCCCTGGCCGTGCTCGCCTTCGAGCTGCGTCACCGCCGGCTCAGCTATGCCGCCATCAGCACCCAACAGGCCATCCAGCTGATGAACCAGGGGGCGCCGGTCTATGACCTGCGTTCCGCCGAGGACTTCGCAGCCGGCCACATCAACGGCGCCCGCCACCTGGCGCCCGCTGCGCAGCCGAATGCGGCCGAGCAGCTGAAGAAGTTCCGCGACCGCCTGCTGCTGCTGGTGTGCGAGGACGGCTCGCGTGCCGCCACACTGACCCGCACGCTGCATGCCGCCGGCTTCACCAAGGTGTTCAACCTGCAGGGTGGCCTGAAGACCTGGCGCGCCGAGGGCCTGCCGCTGAAGCGGGGCTGATCGAGATGTCGAGCACCGAACCCAAGGTCCTGATGTACACCACCGCGTGGTGTCCGTACTGCAACCGCGCCCGTGCCCTGTTCCAGCAGAAGGGCGTGGCCTACAAGGACATCGACGTGGAACAGGTCGAAGGTGCGCGCGATGAGATGCGCGCGCGCAGCGGCCGCAACACCGTTCCGCAGATATTCGTCGGCGAGCTGCATCTGGGCGGCTATGACGACACCCGAGCCCTCGACCAGAAGGGCGAGCTCGACAAGCTGCTGGCCTGAAAGCCAGCCGCCCCGGGCCTTTTTCACGACTACGACCGACAGAGGATCATCAAGATGGCCGACGAAACCAACGCCGCCGCCAATGGCGCCGACAACCAGGCCCAGCAGCCGAACCTGGCCCTGCAGGGCGTCTACCTGAAGGACTGCTCGTACGAGGCGCCGCTGGGCCCGCGTACCGAAGGCAACTGGCAGCCGCAGATCAACCTCGACCTGGCCACCACCAGCAACCCGATCCAGGGCGACCTGCGTGAAGTGGTGCTGACCGTGACCGTGTCGGCCAAGCAGAACGACAAGACGCTGTTCCTGGTCGAAGTGAAGCAGGCCGGCGCCTTCCTGATGCAGAACCTGTCCGAAGAGGACACCAAGCGCGCCATCGCCAGCCTGTGCCCGAGCGTGCTGTTCCCGTACGCCCGCGCGATGGTCTCGCAGCTGGTGTCGCAGGGCGGCTTCCCGCAGCTGCTGCTGCCGCCGGTGAACTTCGATGCGCTGTACCTGAACGCGCAGGCGCAGTCGGTGCAGCAGCAGCCGCAGCAGCAGCCCCTGCCGAACTGAAGCGTCCTGCACGCGTGATTGCGCCGATCGCCGTTCTCGGCAGCGGCTCCTGGGGCACTGCGCTCGCGATCCAGTTCGCGCGCGCAGGCAAGCCCACGCACCTGTGGGGCCGCGATGCCGGCCAGCGCGCCGCCATGCGGGCGGCGCGGGTGAATGCGCGTTATCTGCCCGATGCGCGCTTTCCCGACAACCTGACCATCGCCGACTCGCTCGAAGAAGCCCTCACCGGCGTCAGTGACGTGGTGGTGGCAGTGCCCAGCAGCGGCTTCCGGCCGCTGCTCACCGAGCTGCGCGAACGGCTGCCGCCGTCGGTATGCGTGGCCTGGGCCACCAAGGGTTTCGAACTGGACACCGGCCTGCTGCCGCACCAGGTGGCACGCAGCGTGTTCGGCGAACACACGACCATGGGCGTGCTGTCCGGACCGACCTTCGCGAAGGAAGTCGGTGCCGGCCTGCCCACCGCGATGGTGGTGGCTTCCACCGACCAGGACTTTGCGATGCGCATCGCCGAGGACCTGGCCTCACCCAGCTTCCGCACCTATGTCTCCACCGACATCGTCGGCGTGGAGATCGGTGGCGCGGTGAAGAACGTGCTCGCCGTCGGCGCGGGACTGTCCGACGGCCTGGGTTTCGGCGCCAACATGCGTGTCGCGCTGATCACCGGCGGGCTGAACGAGATGCGTCGCCTGGGCCTTGCGCTGGGCGCACGCGAACGCACCTTCATGGGACTGGCAGGACTGGGCGATCTGGTGCTGACCTGCACCGACGACCAGTCGCGCAACCGTCGCTGTGGCCTGGCCATTGCGCGCGGACTTTCGGTCGATGACGCCATGCGCGAGATCGGCCAGGTGGTCGAAGGCTGGCATGCCGCGCGCGTGCTGCGCGGCGTGGCGCACCGGCTGCAGCTGGACCTGCCGATCTGCGAGGCCATCTGCCGCATCCTGTTTGATGGGGCGGATGCCATGCAGGTGATGCGCGAGCTGATGTCGCGTCCGCCGCAGGCGGAGTTCGAGTAGGGTTTGTCGATCCGCGGCGCCGCTGATGCCGCGCTGTCTTCATTGCAGGGCAAGGAGCCGACCATGACGCATCGTTCCCGTTTCAATCCGCTGCTGCTTGGCACCGCTTCAGTTGCGCTGCTGTGTGCGTCGGCTGCCGCCAGCGCCGCCGGGCCGGGCTTTTACGTGGCCGGTACCTTCGGCCAGTCAACGGCCGACATCAGCAGCAGCGACAAGAACGCGCTGGACCAGACCCTGATCGCGACCTGGGGCGACCTGGGATACGACGTGGTGTCGGGCCGTTCGGACCTGGACAAGAAGAGCAGTGGTTATGAACTGGCGGTGGGCTACCAGTTCTCGCCCTATCTCGCGGTTGAAGCCGCCTACATCGACCTCGGCGAAGCGAAGTACGAATTCGATGGCCGTCTCGACGACGGCACTGGACCTGTGGACTCCGATGCCGACATCGACGTCGGCGTGAAGGGTCCGGCGCTGTCGCTGGTCGGCATCTGGCCGGTCAACGAGAAGATCTCGCTGGATGCGCGCGCCGGCGCCCTGTTCGGCAAGTCACGCGCGAAGATCGAGCTGGAGATCGACGATGTGTCCGAGTGGACCAGCGAGAAGGACTCGAAAACCTCGCTGCTGTTCGGCATGGGCGCCAGCTGGGCATATACGGAACAGCTGTCGTTCCGCATCGGCTATACGCATTTTGCCGATGCGGTGTTTGATGAATACAGCGTGGGGCGGTTTTCGCTGGGCGTGAAGTTCGCGTTCTGAGCAGAGGGCTCAACGCGCGCGAAGCTCGTGGTAGCGCTGCTCCACGAGCGCCATCAGATCACCGCCTGATCCGGCTGGTCGACCGGTCCTGGCCAGCAGTCGGCGAGTCGCCTCGGCTGGCGAGACTTCCTCGAAACCATCGGGGATCACGAACAGCGAAGCATCCGGCTCACCACGCCGGATGTTTTCAACCTGCTCGGTCTTGACGATGGTGTCGCCGACCTTCCATGTCGTCCTGACGGCAATGCATCCCAGGTCCGGCGCCAGCCAGCGCTCCGAAGAAACCGCCAGGCCCGAACTGGCGGGCTGGCGCACATCCTGGATGGCGGGGTAGCCGTCGACCTCACGGCGGATGGCGCCATCCTCCAGGCCGCAGTTCCACTTCGCCGCAGGCCGGACGCCGACGCCTGCATCTGCCGGTAGCGGCATGGAGGTGACGGTGCGGGTCTCCATCATCAGCATCGCACGGCGGCGGGACTGGGCGTCTTCGATGAGGCGTACTTCGATGCGCCCCTCACCGCCGGCATTCTGGTTGCGGATCTCCGCAGTGGATCCATCGCCGCGAATCGCCCGGAGCGAGCGCTCCGTACCGAGCGCGGTTCCATCCGTGGGACTGAAGTCGCGGGTGACGACCTCGAAGGTCATCGGGGGCAGCGCGCCATTGCTGTAGGTCTGGGCGTGAGTGAGCGTGGTTGCGCCCGAGAGCGTTGCGCCCGCCGAGAGGCACATCAGGATGCTTGTGACGATGCCACTTCTCTGGATGCACTGCATCGGGCGCTCCCTGCGATGCGGAATTCAGCGACCGATGCTGCAGCCTCGGTCGCTGCTCGTCAACTGCCGCGGCACCGACAACAGCGGCATGTCGTGTGTTGACACCATGATTTCCGCGTCCTAGCGTGAGCCAATGGCCAGGCGCCGATCACCGTCGGTTCCCTTCCGCGTGAAGACGCGAGACATGGGGGCACTGCGCCCGGGTCTCAGCCTGGACAAGACATCGAGGCTGTTGGAAGCCTTGGATCTGTTTGATCGTGCGGTCCCGGGTAGCAACGATACAACCGGCCGAAAGTCGACGGAGCGGCAGCCCCAGCCCTAAGTCGCCAAACGGGGATCAGCCGGCGAACCCGTTCTGCCTCCACGCCTCATAAACCACCACCGCCACCGCATTCGACAGGTTCAGACTGCGGTTCGACGGCCGCATCGGGATGCGCAGCCGCTCGTGCGGCGGCAGCTGCGCGCTGATGTCCGCCGGCAGGCCGCTGGTCTCCCGCCCGAACAGCAGGCAGTCGCCCGGCTGGAACTGCGCCTCGTGGTAACCCCGCGTGCCGTCGGTCTCGATCACGAACAGCCGCCGCTCGCCCAGCGAAGCCAGGCACGCCGCCAGGTCCTTGTGCACGCTGACCCTGGCCAGGTCGTGGTAATCCAGCCCGGCCCGCTTCAGCTGCGGCTCGGACAGGTTGAAGCCCAGCGGCTCCACCAGGTGCAGGTGCGCGCCGGTATTGGCGCAGAGGCGGATGGAATTGCCGGTATTGGGCGGGATTTCGGGCTGGAACAGGATGACGTGGAACATGCCGGGCCTGGCTGCGGGGCGGAAGGCGGCATTCTGCGCGATAATCCGCGGCATGCACGCCGTCCTCGACACCTCCCTGACCTCCCGCGACCACAACGCCGCCTGGCAGCCGCCGCCGGCCTCGCTGCAGCTGGATTTCTGCGGCATGAAATTCGCTTCGCCGATCGTGCTGCTGTCCGGCTGCGTCGGCTTCGGCGAGGAATACACGCGGGTGGCGGGCTTCTCGAACCGCGACGTCGGCGCCATCTGCCTGAAGGGCACCACCGGCAAGGCGCGCCTCGGCAACAAGCCGCATCGCGTCTACGAGACGCCGATGGGCATGCTCAATGCCATCGGCCTGCAGAACCCCGGCGTCGAGGCCGTGGTGCGCGACATCCTGCCGACGCTCGATTTCTCCGAGACGCGTTTCATCGCGAATGTCTCCGGCTCGACCATCGAGGAATACATCGAGGTCACCGCGCGCTTCGATGATTCGCCCATCGACGCCATCGAGATCAACATCTCCTGCCCGAACGTGAAGGAAGGCGGCGTGCAGTTCGGCAATTCGCCCGAGATGTCCGCGCGCGTGGTGGCGGCCTGCCGCAAGGTGACGAAGAAACCGCTGATCACCAAGCTGTCGCCCAACCAGACCGACATCCAGCTCAATGCCCGCGGCTGCATCGAGGCCGGCACCGACGCCTTCGCGGTGATCAACACCGTGATGGGCATGGCGATCGATCCGCGCACCGGCAAGCCGGTGATCGGCAACCGCCAGGGCGGATTGTCGGGTCCGGCGATCAAGCCGATCGCGCTGCTGAAGGTGGCGCAGGTCAGCGAGGTGGCGAAGCCGCACAACATCCCGATCATCGGCCAGGGCGGCATCGTCGATGCCAATGACGCGCTGGAATTCCTGCATGCCGGCGCCACGGCGATCGGCGTGGGCACGGCGCTGTTCTACGATCCGCTGGTGTGCCCGAAGATCAACCAGGGCATCGCCGACTACCTGGCGGCGCGCGGCCTGGCTTCGATCCGCGATCTCGCGGCGGCCTGAATTTTCCGGGTGATCTGATGGGCCGGACGCAGCCATGCTGCGCCCGGGGCAATCCACGGCCTCAGTAGCGTTCGGCGCGGATGCCGCGCTTGCCCAGCTTCGACTGCAGGCTGTCCGGCCCGACCAGGTGCGCCGCGCCCACCGCGACAAAGGCCACACCCTTGCCGGCCAGCAGCTTCTCGAGCTGCTCCGCCCAGTTCTCGTTGCGACGGACCAGCATCAGCTCATAGGACATGCCGGCCGACATCGGGCTGTCCTTCTCGGTGGCCCATTGCTGGCTGACCCGCTCCATCGGCCGGGTGTCACCCTTCATCCACGCGCGGATCGCTTCGTCGGTGGCGCGGATCGAGGCCTCGAACTCCGCATCGGGCACGGCCAGCAGCCGCTTCAGCGCCGCCAGCTGCTGTTCATCGGGCGCGGAGGACAACCATTCGATCTGCTGTTCGGCCGTCTCGAGTCCGATGACTTCATCGCCCTGCTCGCGCGCCAGCTTCATCAGCACCGTGTCGGCGCCGGCGGCCGAGTCGTAGCCGGAGGCCATCAGCGGCATCACGCCCAGCGTCATCGTGGCGAACCAGGGTTTGGTCATCTCGATCACCATGCCCATCGCCGCGCCCTCCGGGCTGCGCGCCAGGAGCTTGCGCAGCTGCGCCTGCTCGGCCTCGGTCAGGCGGCTGGACAGCGGCTGGCCGGGCGACATGGCCTTCTGCAGCAGCGCCATGGCCAGCTGCAGTTCGCCGCCCGGCGGGATGGCGATCTCCACCCACAGCTGGGTGGCCTCATCCAGCGCCTTCTCGACACGCCCGGTGCGCCAGTTGATCGAGGGATCGAGCAGGTGCGCGGTGCCGAACAGATAGAGGGTGGAATCCGCGTCGCGCACCACCCACATGGGCGGTTCGGCGGCGGCCGGGGTGGCGGCGCCCGCCAATCCGACCACCAGCAGCAGCTTCGCCATGAAGGCCCGGGCCCATGAGCCCGTGCGAGGTGGGCGGGCAGCCTGCCGGCCCTGCCCCTGGCGGTTCGGGAAAACGCTGTCCATGCCGGTCTCCGGGGCGTCAGGCCCGCCATCGAGGGTAGCCGACTCCTGCATGGATGTAATGGGGCGATTTCCATAGAATTGCGCCCCGCCCGGCCCCCCTCCCCAACCCGAGAAAAGCCATGTCTGCCCTCGAGCCGATCAACTTCACCCGCGGCGTGCCCGCGAACGAGTCGTTCCCTTCCGCCGAACTGGCCGCCGCCGCCGAAAAGGTGCTGGCGCAGCAGTCCGTGGCGGTGCTGCAGTACGGACCGGCCGCCGGCCTGGCGGATTTCCGCAACTGGCTGGCGCAGTGGCAGGGCGTGAAGCCCGAGCAGGTGCTGGTCGGCAACGGCTCGCTGGAGATCGTCGAGTTCCTGTGCATCGCGCTGCTGTCGCGCGGTGACCTGGTCTACACCGAGGCGCCGAGCTATGACCGCGCCATCACGCTGTTCCGCCGCAATGGCTGCGAAGTCGAAGGCGTGCCGCTGCAGGCCGACGGCCCGGACATCGACGCGCTCGAGAAGATGCTCGAACGCCGCGTGCCGAAGCTGTTCTATGTCATTCCCGATTTCCAGAACCCGTCGGGCGCCACCTGCTCGCTGGCCAAGCGCAAGCGCCTGATCGAGCTGGCGGAGAAGTACAACTTCCTGCTGCTGGAAGACGCGCCCTATCGCCTGCTGCGTTACCGCGGCAAGGACGAACCGACGCTGTTCTCGCTGGCGCCGCACCGCGTGCTGCACATGAGCTCGTTCACCAAGCTGATCGCGCCGGGCGTGCGCGCCGGCTTCATGCTGGGTGATCCGGCCACGCTGGCGCGCATCGGCAAGGTCGCCGAGGACACCTACATCTCGCCGGGCTACTTCGCCCACGGCGTCACCGCCGTGTGGTGCGCCGAAGGCAAGCTCGGCCCGCAGATCGAGCGCCTGAAGGCCCTCTATGCGCCGCGCCTGGACGCCACGCTGGCGGCGCTCGACAAGCACATGCCCGACGCCGTGGCCACGCGCCCGGACGGCGGCTTCTTCCTGTCGGTGACGCTGCCCGAAGGCATCTCCACCACCGCCGTGCGCAACGCCGCCACGAAGTACAACCTGAACCTGGCCGACGGCCTGGCGTTCTTCCCCAGCGGCGGCGGCGAGCGTTTCCTGCGCCTGCCGTTCTGCGCGCTGACGCCGGAGCAGCTGGACGAAGGCATCCGCCGCCTGTCGCTGGCCGTGAAGGATGTGCGCTCGGCGTAATCGCCGTTGATGCGCCGGGTTCCCCGCCTCCGTTGGGGAACCCTTGCCCGGCAGCGGCGGATCATTTCGATCCGCCCTGCCCGATCACTGATAAGTCTCGCCCCGGTACCGCAGCCATCCCGCCGGATGGTTGCCGCGCGGATCCTTGTGGGTCCAGTGCAGCACCCCGCCCTGCTCGTTCCACTCGTACTCGCCGAAGAACTCCACCTCATCCCCGGCCTTCAAACCGGCCAGACGCGG
>CAYNEX010000023.1:0-13177 GCA_964396335.1 uncultured Steroidobacteraceae bacterium
CCGGCCTGCGGATGCGCGATCTTGGTCTTCAGCATGTCGGCCATGCGGTCGGGCATCGCCCACATGCCCTTGCCGATCTGCGCCTTGCCGGAGAAGCCCATCGCAAGGCCGATCAGCACATTGCGCCGCTCGTAGTCGCGGATCCAGGCCTGCTTCTTGACCTCTTCCTTCGGCAGCACGGGACCGGCTTCCATGCAGGTGTGGATTTCATCGCCGGTGCGATCGAGGAAGCCGGTGTTGATGAACACGATGCGGTGGCGCGCGGCAGCGATGCAGGCGGCAAGGTTGGCGCTGGTCCGACGCTCCTCGTCCATCACGCCCATCTTCACCGTGTGGCGCGGCAGGCCCAGCAGGTCCTCGACGCGGTCGAACAGGTCGTTGGCGAACGCCACCTCGGCAGGGCCGTGCATCTTCGGCTTCACCACGTAGATGGAACCGGTGCGGCTGTTGCGCTTCACGCCGCGCACGTCATGCAGCGCGATGGCGAGCGTGATGCAGGCATCGAGCAGCGTCTCGTAGACCGGCGCGCCTTCGAAGGTGACCGCGTCGCTTTCCATGTGGTGGCCGACATTGCGCACCAGCATCAGGCTGCGGCCCGGCAGGGTGAGGCTGCCGCCATTGCGCTGGTAGGTGCGATCGTCATTCAGGCGGCGCTCGACGGTGAGGCCGGCCTTGCTGAAGCTGGCCGTCAGCGTGCCCTTCATCAGGCCGAGCCAGTTGCGGTACACCCGCGTCTTGTCCTCGGCATCGGCCGCGGCCACGGAGTCTTCGCAATCCATGATGGTGGTGATGGCCGACTCGACCAGCAGGTCGGCGATGCCGGCGGCGTCGCTCTTGCCGATGCGATGCTCGCGGTCGATCACGATCTCGATGTGCAGGCCGTTGTTGGTCAGCAGCACCGCGCGCGGCGCGGCGGCATCACCCTGCCAGCCGGCGAGGCGCGCGGCGTCCTTCAGCTTCACGCTGCGGCCACCGGCGAGTTTCACTTCGAGGTTGCCATCGACGATGGTGTATTCCAGCGCGGCGGCGTGGCTGCCGGAGGACAGCGGGGCGATTTCATCGAGCAGGCGGCGGCCGTATTCGATCACATGCGCACCGCGGCCCGGGTCATATCCCTTCGGCTTCGGATCAGGCGGCAGCAGCGCATCGGTGCCATACAGCGCGTCGTACAGGCTGACCCAGCGCGCATTGGCGGCGTTCAGCGCATAACGCGCGTTGTCGACCGGCACCACCAGCTGCGGGCCGGCGATCGAGGCGATCTCGGCGTCGACGTTGGCGGTATCGATGCGCACGTTTTCAGGTTCGGCCACCAGGTAGCCGATCTGCTGCAGGAACTCGGTATGGGCGCGCACATCGAAGGCCCGGCCCTTGTGCTCGCGCCACCAGCCATCGATGGCGGCCTGCAGTTCGTCGCGCTTCGCCAGCAGCGCGCGGTTGCGCGGCGTGAAGTCGGCGACGATGGCCTCGAACCCGGTCCAGAAATCCTCAGGCGTGATGCCGGTGCCCGGCAGTGCCTCGGTGTCGACAAAGGATTTCAGACCCGGATCGATGGCCAGACGGCCCAGCTTGATGGTCTCGCTCACAGCGCGCTCACCCCAAAAGTCATAGACTTGAGCATTCTAACCAATACACCCGGAACGGGGGCGTCATGGCGACTGTGCGGGAAGTCACCCTGGATCTGCTCGGAAGGCTCGGGATGCGCCACGTGTTCGGCAATCCCGGTTCCACCGAACTGACGTTTTTCCGCGATTTTCCAGCCGATTTCCATTATGTGCTGGGATTGCAGGAGGCGGTGGCCGTCGGCATGGCCGATGGCTTCGCACAGGCCACGCACAATGCTGCACTGGTCAATCTCCATTCGGCGGTCGGTGTAGGACATGCGATGGGCAACCTGTTCACTGCCTATCGCAACCGCTCGCCGCTGGTGGTGACCGCCGGGCAGCAATCGCGCTCATTGCTGCCTTTGGAACCTTTCCTGTTTTCATCGCGCGCCACCGAGCTGCCGCAGCCGTATGTGAAGTGGGCGGTGGAACCGGCACGCGCGCAGGACGTGCCGCGCGCGATCGAACGCGCCTACCACATCGCGATGACACCGCCGCGCGGACCGGCGTTTGTTTCCATTCCGATCGATGACTGGGATGAACCCTGCGAGCCGCTGGTGCCGCGTCGTGTCGCGCCGGAGCAGCGCGCCGATGCCGCGGCACTGCGTCGCGTTGCCAGGGCGCTGCAGGGCAGTGCGCGCCCCGTATTCGTGGTCGGCGCCGCCATCGACCGCGACCGCGCCTGGCCCGAAGTGGTGCGCCTGGCGGAAATGCATGGCGCGCTGGTGTGGGCCAGCCCGCTGATCGGACGCTGCGGTTTTCCCGAGGACCATCCGCTGTTCGCCGGTTTCCTGCCGGCGTTCCGCGAACAGATCCACCAGCGCCTCTCCGGCCATGACGTGGCACTGGTGATCGGCGCGCAGGTATTCACCTACCACGCAGAGGGTGAGGGCGGTTACGTGCCCGAGGGCCTGTCGGTGTTCCAGATCACCGAGGATGCAGACTGGGCGGCCTCGGCGGTCACCGGCGAATCCATCGTCGGTGGTGTAGGCGCGGCGCTGCGCGAACTGGTGACGATGCCACGCGATGGCGCGCCGGCCGCGCAGCGCGGCCGGCAACCGGCACCGGTGCTGCCGCTGGCCGATCCGGTCACCGACAGCCTGCTGCTGCAGGTGCTGGCCGAGCTGCGCGCGCCGGATTCCATCATCGTCGAGGAAGCGCCGAGCACGCGCGAGCCGATGCACGATTACCTGCCGATCCTGCGACCGGAAACCTTCTACACCTGCAGCAGTGGCGGACTGGGCCATGCACTGCCGGCGGCAGTGGGCATCGCGCTGGCGCGCCGCGACCAGCAGGTGATCGCGCTGCTGGGCGATGGCTCGGCGATGTATTCCATCCAGGCGCTGTGGTCGGCCGCGCAACTGCAGCTGCCACTGGTGGTGATCATCGTCAACAACCGCGGCTACTCGGCGCTGAAGTTCTTCTCGAAGCGCTTCGGGCTTTCCGACCCGGTGGGCACCGAGCTCCCCGGCATCGATTTCACGCAGCTGGCGCAGTCGATGGGGTGCGACGCGCTGCGCGTCACCCGTACGGCCGACCTGCACGCCACGCTGCGCCAGGCACTGGCCTCCCGCCGCCCGGTTCTGGTGGACGTGCACGTCGCCTGATTGGGTAGAATCGGCGGAGTTTTTGCCTTTCGAACGCGGGAATCACATGTCTGAAAAGAACTCCGACAAGCGCCTGGTCTGGGACCTGCCCCTGCGCCTGTTCCACTGGCTGCTGGTGCTGTCCATCGCCGCCTCCTGGTACACGGCCGAGAACAGCGAGGAATTCCTCGAGCTGGGCTCGATGTTCTACAGCTACACCGAGATCCACTTCTGGCTCGGCTACTGGACGCTCGGCCTGATCCTGTTCCGCCTGGTGTGGGGATTTGTCGGTCCGCGCCACGCGCGCTTCGGCAATTTCATCGTCTCCCCGTCGAAGGCCATCGCCTACCTGCGCAGCTTCAACACCAGCAGCTACACGCCGGCTCCGGGGCACAACCCGCTGGGCGCCTGGTCGGTGGTGCTGCTGCTGGCGATGGTGGGCGCACAGGCGGTCACGGGCCTGTTCATCATCGACAACACCGAGATCTATCCGGCGCCGTTCCATGCCTCGGTTGAAGCGGAGACGGCCCGCTCGATGGCCACCTTCCACTTCACCAACTTCGACGTGCTGCTGTGGGTGATCGGCCTGCACATCCTGGCCGTGCTGTTCTACCTGGTGTTCAAGCACCAGAACCTGATCATCGCGATGATCACGGGCAGGAAGCCGGCGAGCATGGTGCCGCCGCAGGAAGCGATCCCGAACTCGCAGCTGCTGAAGGCGGTGATCGTGATTGCGCTGGTGGCGTTCGCGGTGTGGCTGCTGCTGCAGCAGGCGCCGCCGCCGGTATTCGAGGATTACTGACGGAAATGAAAAAGGCCGGAAGTCCGCAACGGACTTCCGGCCTTCAGCGCAGTGGTCAATGACTGCGCTGTACGCGCCTTATTCCTTCATGCGGTACGCGTCGTGGCAGCTGCCGCAGGAGCGGCCGATGCCCGTCAGCGCACGCTGCGTGGCGGCGGCGTCACCGGTCTTGCCGGCCGCAGCGGCTTCCTTCGCAGCCGTCACCAGCGCGTCGGCCTTCGTCTTGAAGTCCGCCTGGCTGTTCCAGATGCCATCCACAGCGCCAGTCTTGGTGCCGGTGAAGCCGCGGGTGTCGACCGCGTAGGCAGCCGGAATCCTGGCGGCCAGCTCGGCGATCTTGTCGGCGTTGGTGGCAACCAGGGCCGGATCAACCGGACGCTGGCGGCGGAGCATCAGGCCGATCGGGTCGTTCAGGTCCTTGATCTCCTTGAAGAGGGCCTGACGGGCTTCAATGGCCTTGGTGGCCTCTGCCTGGTTGGCCGCCTTGGTGACGGCATCCTGCGACAGGGCGAGGGTCGAAACCGCCGCCAGAGCAGCCAACGATCCAATCCGGGTCAAACGATTCATCGTGGTAAACCCTCGAAGTCTCTAAGTGAAAAATCTCGCGGCGAAGTCTAGTTGATCAACTGTTCGGGACCAAGTCTGCAACCGGGTGGCTGAATCGCCCCTGAATCCCGAAACCCTGTGTTTCCGGCCCCGGGGTGTAGCATCCATCGATCCCGTCAGAAGTTGGGACAGCGAACCGGAGGAGGAATTCCACGCCATGAACACAAATATGACCCGCGCCGGCGCCATCGGCGTCCTGCTTGCAGGCATGACACTGGCTGGTGGCTGCAGCCGGCAGGAGTCGCCGATGGCAGACAATTCCGCCGCCGCGGAAGCGGATGCGGCGCTGCCGGCGGAGATCTCCATCCCTGGAACGCGCGTGCTGCCCGAGAGCCTCACCTCCAGCGCCGACGGTTCGATCTACATCGGCAGTGTCGGCCAAGGGCAGATCTATCGCGTGGCCCCGGGAGAGGCCACCGCCGAAGTGTTCATCGCGCCGGGGACCGGCGGCGTGAAGCAGGTGTTCGGCGTGTTCGCCGATGATGCAGCGGGCACTTTGTGGGCCTGCAGCAATGACCTCGGCGGTGCCGCGCCCGGGGCGGCGCCACCGGGACCGAGCGCACTGCTGGCATTCGATCTGGATACCGGAGAAGCGAAGGGCAGCTATCCGTTCCCGCAGGGCGGCATGTGCAATGACATCGCGGCGGGCCGCAACGGCGATGTGTATGCCACCGATACGCCCGGCATGCAGATCCTGCGCCTGCCTGCGGGCGGCAATGCGCTGGAAGTGTGGAGCCCGCAGGGCGCCTTCGGTCCGGCGAATTCCGTGCTCGATGGCATCACGCTGGTGAATGACCGCGTGATCGTGAACACACTGGCCACCAACAAGCTGTTCGCGGTGGATGTCGGCGTGGATGGCAAGGCGGACAGGGTGGCGGAGCTCACGCTGTCGGCGCCGATCAACGGCCCGGATGGCATGCGCAGCCATGGCAATGGCCTCCTGACCACCGACAGCGGCGGCAAGATCCACTACGTGACGATCACCGGCGACCGCGCCGATGTCACTACGGTGAAGGAAGGCCTGGACGGCGTGGTATCGGTCACGGCGGTGGGCAATTACGCCTACGCGCTGGAAGGCCAGCTCGCCATCATGTTCGCGCCGCCGGGACAGGCTCCGGAGGAAAAACCGTATCGCGCGGTGGGTTTCGAGCTGCCCTGAACGCGCGCGGGAGTGAACGCAGCGGCCGGGGCAATCCGGCCGTTTGCGTTTTCAGCCGCTCTTCAGGCGGATCAGCGACAGGAACTCGCGCCGCAGGGAAGGATCCTTCAGGAAGGCACCACGCATCACGCTGGTGACCATGCGCGCTTCGGAATCCTTCACGCCACGCCAGTGCATGCAGAAGTGGTCGGCTTCCATCACCACCGCCAGGCCATCCGGACGCGTCTTGGAGATCAGCAGGTCGGCCAGGCCGGTGATGGCTTCTTCCTGGATCTGCGGACGGGTCATGATCCAGTCGGTGAGGCGCACGTACTTGGAGAGGCCGATCAGGTTCGACTTCTCGTTCGGCATCACGCCGATCCACACCTTGCCGATGATCGGGCAGAAGTGGTGGCTGCAGGCGCTGCGCACGCTCACCGGGCCGACGATCAAGAGTTCGTTCAGGCGCTCGGCGTTCGGGAACTCCGTGACCGTCGGTTCAGCGAAATAACGACCACGGAACACCTCGGTGACATACATGCGCGCGACGCGGCGCGCCGTGCCCTGCGTGTTGTGGTCGCTGTCGGTATCAATCACCAGTGACTCCAGCACGCCCTGCATGCGTTCGGCCACTTCATCGATCAACTGGTCGAGCTCGCCTTCCTCGATGACGTCGGAAATATGATCATTCGCGTGAAAGCGTCGTCCTACGTTCTGCAGGCGGCGGCGGATCCGGGCCGAAACCGGCTCCTCCTCTGTCGAGGCCGGGGTGGAGTTCGCAGTTTTCATTGGCCCGGCAGTCTATGGCGATTCCGCCACACCGGCCAGTGCGTATTGCCCCGGCAGGCCCTGTGTTACGCTTTGCGGCCAGTTAACCCAGTCCATGAGGCCGGAACCATGACAACAAAGCTTGAACGTCCCCTGAAGCGCGAGATCGTCGTCGACGAGAAGCCCTACACGCTGACGATCGACGCCAATGGTCTCAAGCTGGTTGAGAAGGGTCGCCGCAACGGTCAGGAAGTCAGCTGGAAGCAGATCCTGAACACGGCACCGGCGGAGTCTGTTTGACGTGATCAAGCGCCTCGTGTGGCTCGCCGGCCTGCTCGCGACGACGGCCGGCGCCACGGTCTACCAGCTGCCAGCCGATGGGGTCACCCTGCTCGGACGTGAAGAGCAGGTGGTGACGCTTTACGAGGACACGCTTTACGACATCGCGCGCCGCTTCAGCCTCGGCTCCGAAGAGATGGTGCGCGTGAATCCCGGCATCGATCCATGGCTGCCGGGCGAGGGCAGGAGCCTGGTGATCCCGGGGCAGCGCGTGCTGCCACCGGGACCGCGTGACGGCATCGTCGTCAACCTGCCCGAACACCGTCTTTACTACTATCCGCCCACGAAGAAGGGCGAGCCGCAGGTGGTCTACACCTGGCCGATCAGCATCGGCAAGATGGACTGGCGCACGCCGCTGGGCACCACCCGCATCACCGACAAACGCCAGAACCCGACCTGGACGCCACCGGCCTCGGTGCACGCCGAGCGCAAGGCCAACGGCGAACCACCGTTGCCGAGGGTGGTGCCACCGGGACCGGACAACCCGCTGGGCGCGCACGCCATGCGCCTGGGGTTGCCGGGCGGGGCCTACCTGATCCACGGCACCAACAATCCGATCGCCGTGGGCATGGCCGTCACCCACGGCTGCATCCGCATGTACCCGGAGGACATCGCCGAGCTGTTCCCGATGGTCAAGGTCGGCACGCCGGTGCACCTGATCAACGAGCCGGTGAAGGTGGCCTTCGTCGATGGTGAGCTGCTGCTCGAGGCCCACCCCCCGGTGGACGCCCAGGGGCAGAGCTTCGAGCCCGACCTGGCGGTCTTCGAGGACCTGCTGGAAAAGGCCCTGGGCGACTCCCTGGTCGCCATCCACTGGGACAAGGCCCGCGCCGAGCTGGCCCAGGCCCGCGGCATGCCCACGGTGGTGGGGTTGGCGGCGCTCGCTCCCTGATTCACCTTATGGACGCCGGCCAGTTGAATGGCCGGTGGAATCCGCTATAGTTCGCAGCCCAAAGCCCTGCGGTTTGGGCATAACCTGCTGATTTAGCGAAAAAATAGCGCATTCCCAAGATGTCCGAACGCGACTCCGAACGATTCGATATCGACGATGAGTTCCTGTCCGAGCAGGAAGACAGCAACGATTACGACCGCCTGCTCGACCGCGTCGACAAACGCACGCGAGACAAGGCCAAGAAGGGCGGAAAAGCAGCCTGGAGCAAGCTCGAGGAAGTGCTGGCCGAGCGCAAGCTGAAGCGCGACCTGTCCGACTACGACGATTACGAAGCCTGACCGGATCGCCCCGCGCTGACCGCGGGGCCGGAGCAACTCCCATGACTACGCGCAAGCCGCGCTGGATCGTGCTGAAGTTTGGCGGCACGAGTGTTTCGAACCTGCCCAACTGGAACAACATCGCCGCCATCGCGAAGACGCGGGGCGCCGATGGCGCGAATGTGCTGATCGTGCATTCGGCCGTCAGTGGCATCACCGACCGCCTGGAGAAGCTGCTGGTCGCGGCGCTGGCCGGCGACCATGAAGAAGCTCTGCAGGCCATCGTGTCGCGCCACCAGCAGCTGTGCGACGAGCTCGGCATCGGCGTCAGCGCGCAGCTGCAGGGTTATTTCGACGAACTGCGCGCGATCGCGCAGGGCATCCACCTGACGCAGGAACTGAGCGATCGCACGCGCGCCAAGGTGATGTCGAACGGCGAGCTGATGTCGACCGAGATCGGCTCGCGTTACCTGGCGAAAATCGGCGTGCCGGTGCGCTGGTGGGACGTGCGCGAAGGCCTGAAGGCCGAGGAGCGCAGCTTTGCCTCCGCCGCCGGCAACTGGCTCTCGGCCACCTGTGACTTCACCCCCGATGCGGCGCTCGCCACGAAGCTGGCCGGACTGTCACCGGTGGTGATCACGCAGGGATTCATCGCCAGCGACGATCGCGGCGACACGGTGCTGCTGGGACGCGGCGGCTCCGACACGTCGGCCGCTTACCTTGCCGCCAAGCTGTCGGCCGAACGGCTGGAGATCTGGACCGACGTGCCCGGCATGTTCAGCGGCAATCCGCGCTCGACGCCGTCGGCGCGCCTGCTGCGCGACCTGCATTACGACGAGGCGCAGGAGATCGCCAGCAGCGGCGCCAAGGTGCTGCATCCGCGCTGTGTGCTGCCGGCACGCGTGCACCAGATCCCGCTGTTCGTGTATGCCACCCAGGCGCCGGACCTGGAAGGCACGCGCATCAGCGCCTCGCCGGCCGACACATCGGCCAAGGTGAAGGCGGTGTGCGTGAAGAAGGGCATCACGCTGGTATCGATGGAAAGCCCGGGCATGTGGCACGAGGTGGGCTTCCTCGCCGACGTGTTCCAGATCTTCAAGCAGCATGGCCTGTCGGTGGACCTGGTTTCGACCTCCGAGACCAACATCACCGTGTCGCTGGATCCGCAGGCGAACACGATGAATGCCGAGGTGCTGGAAGACCTGCTCGAGTCGCTGTCGGAACTGTGCCGCGCCGAACTGATCGGGCCCTGCGCCTCGGTCAGCCTGGTGGGCCGCAACATCCGCGGCATCCTGCACGAGCTGGGCGAGGCGTTCTCGTTCTTCGCCGACCAGCGCATCTACCTGGTCAGCCAGGCCGCCAACGACCTGAACTTCACCTTCGTGGTCGAAGAGAAGCAGGCCGACCGCCTGGTGGAGCAGCTGCACACGCTGCTGATCCAGCCCGAGCCGGGCGAGCGCGTGCTCGGCCCCACCTGGGAAGAACTGTTCCGTGCGCCGGGCAGCCTGCCGCCGGCAGAGCCGTGGTGGTGGGAGCAGCGTTCGGGCGAGCTGCTGCGCAGCCTCGGTGACCGCGACGCGGCCTATGTCTACGACACCGCCACGGTGCGTGCCGCCGCGCGTGACCTGCTGGCACTGAAGTCGGTCGATCGCGTGCATTACGCGATGAAGGCCAACTGGCATCCGGCGCTGCTGCAGACGCTGTTCGAAGCCGGCGTGAAGATCGAGTGCGTATCGCGCGCCGAGATCGAACACGTGATGACGGTGCTGCCGGACCTGCGTGCCGACGACATCCTGTTCACGCCGAACTTCGCGCCGCGCGACGAATATGAATTCGCGCTGGGCAAGGGCGTCAACGTCACCATCGACAACCTGCATTGCCTGCGCGAATGGCCGGAACTGTTCCGCGGCAAGCGCGTGCTGGTGCGCATCGATCCGGGCACCGGCCGCGGCCACCATCACCATGTGCGCACCGCCGGCAACTACGCCAAGTTCGGCATTCCGCTGGGCGAGATCGAGGAACTGCGTTCGCTGGCCGCGGCGGCCGGCGTGACGGTGTTCGGCCTGCATGCCCACACCGGCAGCGGCATCACCGATATCCGCAACTGGACGCAGACGGCAGAGGACCTGGCGCAGGCCGCGAAGGTGCTGGGCACGGTCACCACGCTCAACATCGGCGGCGGTTTTGCCGTGCCGGATGCCAACCACCGCAACCGCATCGACCTTGCTGGCCTGGACGCGGCGCTGTCGCAGTTCAAGCAGGCCAATCCCGGCGTGTCGCTGTGGATCGAGCCGGGTCGCTACCTGGTGGCGGTCGGCGGTGTGCTGCTGGCGCGCGTCACGCAGCTGAAGCAGAAGGGCCAGCAGGGTTACATCGGCGTGGCCACGGGCATGAACGCGTTGATCCGTCCGGCGCTGTATGGCGCCTTCCACGAGATCGTGAACCTGTCGCGGCTCGGTGAGCCGACGGTGGGCCAGTACGACGTGGTCGGACCGATCTGCGAGACCGGCGATGTGCTGGGACATGACCGCCTGCTGCCGGAGACCCGCGAGGGGGATGTGCTGCTGGTGGCCAATGCCGGTGCGTATGGCCGGGCAATGGCATCGCAGTACAACCTGCGGCAGCCGCCGGAAGAGATCGTCCTGTAAGCAGTGTGCGGCTTCGGCCGCACATGTTCGCGAGCCTGCGCCTGCGGACTTTGCTGATCAGATCGGGTGAACCTGCAGGCCCCGCCGGATCGATGCAGCGAGACCGCGCAGGTCGTCGGGATCACTGGTCACCACCAGATCATTGCGGGCGAGGGCGGATGCGACGACCGCTGCATCCACCACATCGCGGGTACCTGACCGCGCGCACAGCGTTCCCGCCGTTTTCGCGCGCGTTTCGTCCAGGGGTTCCACTGCGCATCCCCTGAGCAGCCGCGACAGACTGGCCTGCGACCCGCCGCGCCAGGCTTGTGCGAGCACCGGGGCCGGGACCACCGGCAGCCTTCCACGCCTCAATGCCTGCGCATGGAGTACCCAGAGATCGCGCCGGTTGGCTTCCGCGGCAAGCAGCGCTCCGGTGTCGTAGGTAACACCCATCGGCTCACTGGCCATCAAGGATGGCATCAGCGGCAGCGAGTTCCTCCGCCGTGAACGGGCCGTGTTCTGCTTCCCAGTCGGCAACTGCGGCAAGGCCTTCCTCGATTGCCAGCGCGTGCTGCGCGGCCTGATTGAGCCATGCCGAGAAACTGAGCCCCTTGCGCTCAGCCGCGACGGCTGCCGCCGCGGCGATCTGCTCATCGAGAGCAACGCTGAGTTTTCTGACTGCCATGCGCGCCATGGTAGCACCACATTCCTACCGGTAGTATGCGCCCCAATTTTCCCGCTTGAACTCAGGGCGTTGTCGCGCATATCTGAGGAGAAACGAGAGAATGGGTGAGACTGATCCCACGCCGTGATGCGGGGTCTTCACCGCGCTTCCGGATCCAATCAGGCCGATAAGGGGATCAGGCCCGACCAGGAGCACTCATGACCCCCTTCTCCATCGCACTCGCCGCCGGCCTGATGGTCTTGGCCGGCCTCGGCATCCGCTACCTGGGTCGAATGCACCAGCGGCGCAGAGCGCGGGCACGCTGCCGGCAGGAAACCGCCAGGCTCGACCGTGAAGTCGAGCAGGCCGAAATCCTCCGGCACGAGTCGGAACTGCGCACCGGCGAATTCGACATGCAGGGCTAGGCTATCTGGCGGTGCGCGCCCGGTGACGTGCCGCGAGCTCCGCGGTCACATCCTGCAGCGACAGTCCGCGCGCGCGCAGCACCAGCGCCAGATGGAAGAGCAGATCGGCGGATTCACCCACCAGCTCCTCATCGCTGCCACCGGTCGCGGCCAGCGCGACTTCGACGCCTTCCTCACCGACCTTCTGCGCCATGCGGCGCAGGCCGCTGGCATGCAGCTTCGCGGTGTAGCTCTTCTCGGGGCTCTCGGCGATGCGCGCGGCAATCACGCTTTCCAGCTGCGCCAGGAAGGCAATGCCATCACTGGCCGGCAGCGCGCCGTCACCGAAGCAGGTGGTGGTATTGCGATGGCAGGCGGGACCCTTCGGACGCGCGCGCACCAGCAACGTGTCCGCATCGCAATCGGCTTCCACGTCGACCACTTCCAGCGTGTTGCCGGAGGTCTCGCCCTTCTCCCACAGCTTCTGGCGCGAGCGGCTGTAGAACACGGCGCGGCCGCGGGTCAGCGTCTCGCGCAGCGCCTCGGCATTCATGTACGCCAGCATCAGCACGGCGCCGGTGGCGGCGTCCTGCACGATGGCCGGCAGCAGGCCGTCACCCTTGTCCCAGGCGAGACCTTTGATGTCATCGATCCGGAGGCTCACAGGCGCACCTCGATGTTCCGGCCACGCAGGAACTGCTTCAGGTCGGGAATCGCGATCGCGCCGCTGTGGAACACGCTCGCGGCCAGCGCCGCATCGGCAGCGCGGCGCTCGAACAGCTCGGCGAAATGCTCCGGCGTGCCGGCGCCACCACTGGCGACCAGCGGCACCGAACACACCTCGCGCACCGCCGACAGCTGCGCCAGGTCGTATCCACGTCGCACGCCATCGCTGGCCATGCAGTTCAGCACGATCTCGCCGGCACCGCGCTGCTGCGCCTCGCGCACCCATTGCAGGGTGTCGCGGCCGGAATCACGGCTGCGGTTCGGATCGCCGGTGAACTGGTACACGCGGAAACCCTCCGGCGTGGTCTGGCTGTCGATGCCCACCACCACGCACTGCGAACCGAAACGCCGTGCCAGCCGGTCGATCAGGTCCGGATCGGCCAGGGCAGGGGAGTTCACCGACACCTTCTCGGCGCCGGCATTGAGGATGGCCTCGGCGTCCTCGACGCTGCGGATGCCACCGGCCACGCAGAATGGGATGTCGAGCACCGCGGCGACGCGGCTGATCCAGCTGCGATCCACCGACCGGCCCTCGGGGCTGGCAGTGATGTCGTAGAACACCAGCTCGTCGGCGCCTTCGTCGCGATAACGCTGCGCCAGTTCGAGGATCTCGCCCACCACGCGGTGGTCGCGGAACTGCACGCCCTTGACGACCTGGCCGTCACGGACATCCAGACAGGGAATCAGGCGTCGCGCAAGTATGG
>CAYNEX010000023.1:13187-25760 GCA_964396335.1 uncultured Steroidobacteraceae bacterium
GCAACTCCTCCATGCTGATGCGCCCCTCGAGCAGGGCCTTGCCACTGACCGCCGCGGCCATGCCCATGGCATCAAGCCGCGCAAGGTCATCGGCGGAACGGATGCCGCCGGAAGCCTGCCAGGCAATCCGCGGGAAGCGCCGCAGCGCTTCGGTATAAAGATCGAAGCCGGGACCGGACAGCGCGCCATCGCGCGAGATGTCGGTGCACAGCACATGCTTCAGCGGCGTGTCACTGAACGAAGCCAGCAGCTCCCACAGCGACAGCGCATGCTCCTGCACCCACCCCTTGGTGCGCACGCGCGGCACCCCGGTCTCATCGACACGCACGTCGATGGCCAGGCAGACGGCCTCCGCACCGTGCTTCTCCAGCAGCGCGCGCAGCATCGCCGGATCCTCGACCGCGGCACTGCCGATCACCACGCGGCTCACGCCGGCGGCCAGCGCCGCCTCGGCCAGCTCGCGCGAACGCAGTCCGCCGCCCAGCTGGATGCGCACCCGCGACTGGCCGGCCATGCGCGCGATCAGCTCGCGGTTGCCGGGCGTTCCATCACGCGCGCCATCGAGGTCCACCAGGTGCAGCCAGCGCACGCCGGCGTCGGCATAACGGTTCAGCAGCTCCAGCGGATCCACTTCGTAGCGGGTCTCGGCGTGGAATTCACCCTTCAGCAGGCGCACGCAATGGCCGCCGCGAAGGTCAATGGAAGGAATCAGCAGCACGATCAGTCCCGCAGGGCAACGAAGTTGGCGATCAGGCGCGCACCCACCGCAGCGGAACGCTCCGGGTGGAACTGCACGCCACGGAAATTGGCGCGACGCACGGCGGCGGTGAAGCGGCCGCCGTAATCACTGACGGCGAGGGTGTCAGGGCCCACCGGCGCGGCGAAGCTGTGCACGAAATACACGTAGTCGCCGGCCCTGATGCCGTCGAACAGCGGATCATCCCGCAGCGGCTCGAGCTGGTTCCAGCCCATGTGCGGCACCGGCCGCTCGGGGCTGGCCGCCATGCGCGCCACACGGCCGGGCACGATGCCGAGGCAGGGCGTTTCGGTGGCGCTGCCGACGGTTTCCTCGGAAACCTCGAACAGCAGCTGCATGCCGAGGCAGATGCCCAGCACCGGCTGCGTCAGCTTCGGCAGCAGCTCGTCCACACCGGCCTCGCGCAGGCGCGCCATCGCATCCGGCGCAGCGCCCACGCCCGGCAGCAGCACATGCGAGGCCGCGGCAATGCGCTGCGGATCACGACTGACTTCCGCACGCACGTCGAGGCGGCGCAGGGCATGCAGCAGCGAGGCGAGGTTGGCGCCGCCGCTGTCGATCACCACCACGTCGCTCACAGCACCCCCTTGGTGGAGGGCAGCTCATTGCCCTCGCGCCGGATGGCCATGCGCAGCGCGCGGCCCACACCCTTGAAGCAGGCTTCCACCATGTGGTGGGTGTTCTCGCCGGTCACGCTGACATGCAGCGAGGCGCCCAGCGTCTCGCCCAGCGAGCGGAAGAAATGCGGCACCAGTTCGGTGGCCAGTCCGCCCACCTCGGTGCGGTTGAAGCGGCCTTCCCAGACCGCATAGGGCCGGCCGGAAAGATCAAGCGCCACCTGCACGCGCGCCTCGTCCATCGGCAGCAGGAAGCCATAACGCATGATGCCGCGCTTGTCGCCCAGCGCCTTGCGCAGCGCCTCGCCCAGCGCCAGCGCGCAGTCTTCCACCGTGTGGTGTTCGTCGATGTGCAGGTCGCCCTTGCACTGCAGCTGCAGCGCAAAGCCGCCGTGCTTGGCGATCTGCTCCAGCATGTGGTCGAAGAATCCATGGCCGGTGGAGACCTGGATCGGGCCTTCGGCATCGAGGTCGACGCTGATGCGGATGTCGGTTTCCTTCGTCTTGCGCGTCACGGTGGCACGGCGCGCCAGCAGCTCGGCGGTGATCGCCGGCCAGGTCTCGCTCGCGCTGCCACCCTTCAGCACGCGCAGTCCGCGCACGCCGAGGTTCTTCGCCATCTCGAGGTCGGTCTGCCGGTCACCGATCACCGCGCTGGCGGCCTTGTCGAGGGTCACCCGCTGCAGGTAGTCACCGAGGATGCCCGGCTTCGGCTTGCGGCATTCGCACTCGTCAGCCGGCTTGTGCGGGCAGATGAAGATCTCGTCGAAGACGATGCCCTGGCTGGCCAGCGTGTCGACCACCAGCGCCTGCGCCGGTTCGAAATCCTCGCGCGGGAAACTCGCGGTGCCGAGGCCGTCCTGGTTGGTCACCATTACCAGCCGGTAGCCCGCGGCCACCAGCCGCTGCAGCGAGGCGAACACATCGGGCAGGAAACGCACCTTGGCGAGGCTGTCGACCTGTTCGTCGGCCGGCTCCTCGATCAACGTGCCGTCGCGGTCGATGAACAACACCTTCCGCGGCTCAACATTGGCATTCATGACAGGCTCTCCAGCAGGCGCGTGTTCTGCTCCGGCGTGCCCACCGAGATGCGTACGCTCTTCGGCAGGGCAGGCTGGCGCACATCGCGGATGATCAATCCCGCGCCACGCGCCCGCGCCAGCACGGCATCAGGGTCCGTGCAGTCGATCAACAGGAAATTGGCGTCGCTGGGCCACACACGCTTCACCAGCGGCGAACGCTTCAGGCCGTCGGCCAGGCGCTCGCGCTCCACCAGCAGGCGGGCGATGCGGGTGCGCGTGCGCGCCAGCGCGATCTCGCCCAGCTGCGGCACCACGGCCTCCACCGTCAGCTCGGTGATGGCATAGGGCGGAATCACCTTGCGCGCCAGCTTGATGATCTCCGGGTGCGCGATCAGCGCGCCGACGCGCGCGCCGGCCAGGCCATGCGCCTTCGACAGCGTCTTCAGGATCACCAGGTTCGGGTGATCGGCGAGATGGCCCGTGAGGCTCTCGACATTGGCGAATTCGATATAGGCCTCATCCACCACCAGCAGCGCGCCGGGGCAGAGCTTGTCGGCGATGCGCAGCAGCTGCGCCGTCGGCAGGGCATTGGCGGTGGGATTGTTCGGCGAACACACGAACACCAGTCGCGTGTTGTCGTCCACGGCTTGCAGCAGCGCCGCCTCGTTCAGCGCAAAGCCGGCCTCGGCGCAAAGCGGCACGGGACGCACCTCGGCACCCTGGATGCGCGCGGCCACGCCATACATGCCGAAGGTGGGCGGACAGACGATGACATTGTCCACGCCCGCGCGGCAGAAGATGCGCATCAGCAGGTCGATGGCCTCATCGCTGCCGCGCCCCACCAGCAGCTGCTCAGGCTGCACGCCATACAGGCGTGCCAGTCCCCGCACCAGTTCCGGCGGCTGCGGCTCGGGATAGCGGTTCAGGCCGGCATCCGATGGATCACCCTCGACGCGCCACGGCAGCTCATTGGCGTGCATGCGCGTCAGCGAAGGTTCCCAGGCGGCGTGGCTGTAGGGCGTCAGCGCGCGGATGTCCGCGCGCGCCCGGGCCACCACTGCGTCGATGCCGGCAGGGGTTGCGGCGTTCGCGTTCACCGCGGCACGCCCAGCGCCTCGAGGCGCACGGTGACGGCGCGCGCGTGCGCATCCAGGCCTTCCAGGTTCGCCAGCGTCTCGGCCACCGGGCCCAGCCGCCGCATGCCATCGGGAGTCAGCTCCTGCACCGTCATGCGCTTCTGGAAATCATTCAGCGACAGGCCGCTGTAGGCGCGCGCATAACCATAGGTCGGCAGCACGTGGTTGGTCCCCGAGCAGTAGTCACCCATCGACTCCGGCGACCAGGCGCCGAGGAACACCGAACCGGCATTGGCGATGCCATCCAGCAGCGCGCGCGGCTCGCGCGTCTGCACGATCAGATGCTCGGGCGCATAGGTGTTGGACACCTCCAGCGCCTCGGTGAGGTTGGCGACGATCAGGATGCGGCAGTTGGCCACCGACTCCTGCAGGATGCTCTTGCGCGACAGCGCCGCGCGCTGCTTGTCGAACTCCGCCGCCACCGCCGAAGCCAGCTGCTCCGAATCGGTCACCAGCAATGCCTGCGCGCGCACATCGTGCTCGGCCTGCGCCAGCAGGTCCGACGCCACGAACGCCGGGTTCGCGGACGAATCGGCAATCACCAGCACTTCCGAAGGACCGGCCGGCATGTCACAGGCGGCGCCATCCGGATCACCGGCGACGATCTGCTTGGCGGCCGTGGTCAGCGCGGTGCCGGGCCCGAAGATCTTGTCCACCTTCGGCACGCTCTGCGTGCCATAGGCCATCGCGGCCACGGCCTGCGCGCCACCGGCCTTGTACACGCTGTGCACGCCGCAGCGACGCGCCGCCACCAGCACCGCGGCATTGGCGCGCCCGTCGGCCGCCGGCGGCGTGCACAGCACGCGCTGCGGACAACCGGCCAGCTGCGCCGGCACCGCCACCATGATCACGGTGGAGGGCAGGGGAGCCGAACCGGCCGGCACATACAGGCCCACGGCCGGCACCGGGCGGAACACGCGCTCGCAGCGCACCCCGGGCATGGTCTCCATCGACAGCGGCGCGGACAGCTGCGCGGCGTGGAAGCGGCGCACATTGTCGATGGCCGTCTCGATGGCGGCGATCTGCCTGGCGTCGAGCTGCTTCTCGGCCTCGTCGAATTCCTGCGGCGTGACTTTCAGCGACTCAAGCTTCGCGCGGTCGAAGCGTTCGGCGAAACGCAGCAGCGCCGCATCACCGTCCTTGCGCACTTCCTTGATGATGGAGCGCGCCAGCTGCTCGACGTCGTGCAGCGAGTCCAGGCGCGCGCGCGCCAGCGCCTCGCGACGACCCGCCGAATCGAGCTTGTTCCAGTCCAGTATCTGCATCATTCAACCCAGCATCTTTTCAACGGGCAGCACCAGCATGGCGCTGGCGCCGGCGGCCTTCAGGCTCTCCAGCGTTTCCCAGAACACGTTCTCGCGGCACACCGCGTGCACCGCCACCTTGTCGGCCGAGCCTTCCAGCGGAATGATGGTCGGCGACTCGCTGCCCGGCAGCAGCTCGCGGATGCGCGGCAGGGCCGAGCGCGGCGCGTGCAGCATGATGTACTTGCTTTCCTTCACCTGCTCGACACCGTCGATGCGCAGCAGCAGGCGCGAGATCCAGTCTTCCTTCACCTGCGGCAGTTTCATCGGCGTGCGGATCAGCACCACCTGGCTCTCGAGGATGGTGTGCACCTCGCGCAGGTGGTTGGCCTGCAGCGTGGAGCCGGAGGACACCAGGTCGCAGATCATGTCGGCACGGCCCAGGCGCGGCGCGATCTCGACCGCGCCGGACAGCGTCACGATCTCGGCCTTGATGTTGCTGCGCTTCAGGAAGTCCTCGAGCATCGCCGGATACGTCGTGGCGATGCGCAGGCCGGCGATCGAGGAGAGATCCTTCCACGCCATGCCCTCGGGCACCGCCAGCGACAGCCGGCAGTGGCCGAAATCCAGGCGACGCAGGACCTGGAAGCGGGCGCTGGCGCCTCGCGCTTCCATCTCCAGCCGGCGCTCCTCGAGCACGTTCAGGCCGACGAGGCCCAGGTCGCAGACATCCTCCTGCACCAGGTCGGGGATGTCGTCATCGCGCACGAACAGCACGTCCAGCGGCAGGTTCTCGCCGTAACCCATCAGCTGGTCCTTGCCGCGCGAGAGCTTCAGGCCGCAGCGGCCGAGCAGGTCGAGCGAGTGGTCGGTGAGGCGACCTGATTTCTGTACCGCCAGCTTCAGGCGGGTGTCCTTATCCATTGCGGGAACTCTCCAGGCGCTTCACGGCCAGTGCATAGCCACCGGCGCCGGCGGCAAGGTAACGGGCGACACGCCCGATGGTGGTGAGACTCACGCCGGTGAGGCGGTGGATCTCGCGGTAGGGCAGGCCCTGCTGCAGCGCCTCGACCACCGCCCAGCGGTCGGCCATGGCCTGCAGCTCGGCGGGCGTGCACAGGTCTTTCAGGAAGGCGCGCAGTTCATCCGCCGTGCGGCAGGTCAGCATGGCTGCGACCAGCGAGCGTTCGGCCTGGGCCTCGTGGCGGGGGGAGAACTGGCGATTCGTCTTCATGATCTAATGTATTAACATGCTAGTACATTGGAACGACCCCGGCAACCCTTATCGGTTGCTGCCCCGCATGACCGCGGCCTAAAATTGCCGGCTTGTCCAACCCCGCTGGCCAATCCGCGACGCCCCGCGAAGGCGTCCTCCAGGTCGATGGCCCGACCACGCTGCACCATGGCGGCACACTGGAAAATCTGCAGATCGGCTACTCGCTGAGCGGGGAGCCGGGCCAGCCCGTGGTGCTGGCCCTGGGCGGCATTTCCGCCACCCGCACGGTGTTCGTGCCGGATGGCTCGCGCGCCGGCTGGTGGCACCACGTGGTGGGCCCCGGCAAGGTGCTCGACACGCAGCGCGTGGCGCTGCTGGGCATGGATTATATCGGCGGCAGCGGGGCCACCACCGGACCTGCGCCGGACGAGGAATTCCCGAGCATCTCCAGCTATGACCAGGCCGAGGCCATCGTGCGCCTGCTGGATCACCTGGGCATCCGCAAGCTCTCGGCCATTGTCGGCGCCTCTTATGGCGGCATGGTGGCGCTGGCCTTCGGCGAGCGTCACCCGGACCGCGTCGAGCGGCTGGTGGTGATCAGCGCCGCCGACGCGCCGCATCCCATGGCCACCGCCTGGCGCAGCGTCCAGCGCAACATGGCCCGCCTGGGCCTCACCTGTGGCTGCCCGAAGCAGGCACTGGAACTCTCGCGCGCGCTGGCGATGACGACCTACCGCAGCCCCGAGGAATTCGACGCGCGCTTCCGCCGTCCGCCGCGCATGGAAGGCGGCCGCCCGGTGTTCCCGGTGGAGGAATACCTGACTGCCCGCGGCAAGGATTATGCGGCGCGTTACCGCCCCGAATCCTTCATCTGCCTGTCCGAATCCATCGACCTGCACCAGGTGGACGCCACGCGCGTGTGCGTGCGCACCGAAGTGGTGGCCGTGCGCGAGGACCAGCTGGTGCCCATTGCCGACATGCGCGCGCTGACTGCGCGGCTGCCCAATGCGACACTGCACGAAATCTCATCGCTGCTGGGCCATGATGCCTTCCTGAAGGAGGCCGAGCAGCTTCGCGCCGTCCTGTCGCTGATCTACTCCGGAGACTGACCGTGACCGACCGTCCCACATTCACCACGCGCTCGGTGCGCGCCGGCCTTGAATCCGATGATGTGACCGGCGCCGTCGTGCCGCCGCTGCACCTGTCGAGCACCTACGCCTTCCGCGGCTACGGCGACAAGCGCAAGTACGACTACTCGCGCTCCGGCAATCCGACCCGCGACATCCTCGGCGCGGCGCTGGCCGACCTGGAAGGCGGCGCGGGCGGCGTGATCACCGGCACCGGCATGAGCGCGATCACGCTGGTGGGTCACCTGCTGCCGCAGGGTGCGCGCATCATTGCGCCGCATGACTGCTATGGCGGCACCTTCCGCCTGTTCACCGCCTGGAACAAGCGCGGCGAGCTGAAGGTGGATTTCGTGCGTTTCGCCGATGCGGCCGAACTGGAAGCCGCCTTCAGCAGCAAGTTCGACCTGCTGTGGATCGAGACGCCCAGCAATCCGCTGCTGCGCATCACCGACATCGAAGACCTCGCCCGGCGCGCCCATGCCAGCGGCGCGCTGGTGGCGGTGGACAACACCTTCCTGTCGCCGGCCTGGCAGCGTCCGCTGGAACTGGGCGCCGACATCGTGGTGCATTCGACCACCAAGTACATCAACGGCCACAGCGACGTGGTCGGCGGTGCGGTGATCGGCAGGACCGCCGAGCTGCACGAGCAGCTGGCGTGGTGGGCCAATGCGCTGGGCCTCACCGCCGGCGCGTTCGACAGCTTCCTGACGCTGCGCGGCCTGCGCACGCTCGAGGCGCGCCTGGCCGTGCACGGCCGCAATGCCGGCGAGCTGGCCAGCTGGCTGACCACGCAGCCCGGCGTGCGCCAGGTCTATTACCCCGGCCTGCCGAGCCATCCCGGCCACGACATCGCGCGCCGCCAGCAGCATGGCTTCGGCGCCATCATCACCATCGAGATCGAGGGTGGCGAGAACGGCGTGCGCCGCTTCGTCGATGGGCTGGAGTTCTTCTCGCTGGCCGAATCGCTCGGCGGCGTGGAAAGCCTCGTGGCGCATCCCGGCTCGATGACGCATGCGGCGATGGCGCCGGAAGCGCGCGCCGCCGCCGGCCTGGTCGACGGCCTGCTGCGCTTGTCCATCGGCATCGAAGCGGTGGATGATCTGCGCCGGGACCTGGCCGCGGCGCTGCAACGCGCGCGCGGCTGACCCGCCGCGCGGCAGGACGCCGCAAGAACAAAGGGGGAATCATGTCGCCACGCTTCTCGATCCGGGGCGCAGCCGGCCTTGCGCTGCTGCTCGCCTCGGCGTTGCTGTCCGCCGCCCAGTCTCCGAATGCCGCGCAGCAATCCGGCTGGACCACCCAGCAGGACCACCAGAACATGATGGACCAGCTGGGCATCACGAAGCTGCGGCCGGGGCGCAACGCCGACGCCAATGCGCCCAACGCCGCCAACTACGACGAAGCGCTGGCCAATCCCTTCCCGAAGCTGCCCGAAGTGCTGCGCATGGAGAACGGCCGCAAGGTCACCAGCGCGCGCCAGTGGCAACGGCAGCGTCGTCCCGAACTGATCGAGTTGTTCGAGCGCGAAGTGGTGGGCCGCATCCCGGAGAATGTTCCGGCGGTGACCTGGCAGGTGACGCAGACCGCCGGCGGCGAGATCGGCGGCCGGCCGGTGCTGGCGCGACGCCTCAACGGCAACGTCGACAACTCCGCCCATCCGGCCATCGAGGTGAACATCGAGCTGATGCTGGTGACGCCGGCCGATGCGAAGGGCCCGGTGCCGGTGATGATCCTGTTCGGCCGCGGCCGCCTGCCGGGTGAGCCGGCACCGCAGGGTGGCTTCCAGCCGCCGCCGCCGCGTCCGGGTTCCGATCCCCCGGCCACCGACCAGCTGATCGCCGCCGGCTGGGGTTATGCGTACCTGAACCCCGGCAGCGTGCAGGCCGACAACGGCGCCGGCCTCACGCGCGGCATCATCGGCCTCACCAACAAGGGCCAGCCGCGCAAGCCGGATGACTGGGGCGCGCTGCGGGCCTGGGGCTGGGGCGCCAGCCGCGCGCTGGATTATTTCGAGACGCTGCCCGAGGTCGATGCCACCCGCGTCGGCATCGAAGGCGTGTCGCGCTATGGCAAGGCCGCGCTGGTCACGATGGCCTTCGATGAACGTTTTGCCGTGGTGCTGATCGGATCCTCGGGCGAGGGCGGCGCCAAACTGCACCGGCGCAATTTCGGCGAAGCGGTGGAGAACCTCACCGCCAGCGGTGAATACCACTGGATGGCCGGCAACTTCCTCAAGTACGGCACCGAGGAATCGGCCTTCGGCCGCATGGATGCCGGCGACATCCCGGTGGATGCGCACCAGCTGCTGGCGCTGTGCGCGCCGCGCGCCACCTTCATCAGCTATGGCGTGCCCGAGCAGGGCGATGCACTGTGGCTGGACCAGCAGGGCAGCTTCATGGCCGCGATCGCGGCGCAGCCGGTGTTCCGCCTGCTGGGCGCGAAGGACCTGGGCCGCTCCGACGATTACACGCGCGAGAAGATGCCACCGGTGAACACCGGCCTGCTGGAAGGCCGGCTGGCCTGGCGCCAGCATGATGGCGGCCACACCGACGGGCCGAACTGGAAGTACTTCATTCCCTGGGCCAACACCCAGCTCGGCATCCACCACTGAGTCTTGCCGGGTCTTCATCCGGCCCTTCGGGGGCCGGATGCTAAGCTGTGCGGCATTCTTCAGGAGTCCTTCCATGTCGCGCAGTCTGCTGCTCGCGGGCCTGGCTTCGGCGGTGCTGTACAGCGCCGCGGCCTTCGCCCAGACCACCGTTGAAGTGATCGATGCCGGCGCGCAGCCGCGCCAGCCATTGCGTTACCAGTTCCAGGCCGGACGCAACGAACGCGCCGCGCTCGACATGAACATGCGCGTCGACCTGGACCTGCAGGGCCAGAAGATCACGATGGGAGAGGTGCCCAACATCCGCATGGTGATGCAGATGCGCACCATCGAAGTGGCCACCGACGGTTCGGCGCGGATCCAGTTCGAACTTCAATCGGCCGAAGCCGATGCCAGCCATCCGCAGGCCGCGCAGATCAACCAGGCGCTGGCCGGCTCGAAGGGACTGGCCGGCAGCTATCGCATCGATGCCCTGGGCAATGTCAGCGACAGCCAGGTCGATTCCTCCCGTTCACCGGCCAACGCGCAGGCCGGCGCGGCCGTGCTCGAGGACCTGGAACGTTCGCTGCAACAGCTGTCCTCTCCCTTCCCGCAGGAAGCGGTCGGCGTCGGTGCACGCTGGCGCGTGCGCCAGCACGTCAGCAATGCCGACATGCGCATGTCGCAGACGGCTGAATACACCCTGCGTTCGCGCGACGGCAACCGCATCGTGGTGGACGTGAAGCTGGTCGATGCGTCGATCGACGCGCTGGACGCATTGCCGCCCGGCGCCAAGGTCGATTCGGTGAAGGTGCAGGGCGGTGGCGAGAGCAGCATTCCGCTGGATGGACTGGTGCCCGGTGCCACCATCGAGGCGGTCTTCGTGCTGTCGCTGTCGATGAATGCCGGCGGCCAGAACCAGAGCCTCGGCATGAACATCCAGATGAACCAGGCGATCGCGCCGGCGCAGTGAGCAGGCCGGCGCGGTCAATCCCGGGGACAACCAGCCCGCATAACAGGCCGGTCGACAGATTAATTACATTCTGGCTGCGTCCACAGAATGTTTCCGAGCATTCTTGGGGACTCGGCCTTCATCACGCGCGTCACTAATTCGCGCCACAGGCGCGAGGTGTCGTGCACGTTCGACTTTTCGCATCGACGTTAACTTGATGCGGCGCGTCACACGCTCGGTCTCGGCGGGGGTATAGCTGCACAGGTCCGAAGCCTCGGTGGCGGTGCACATCTCGGCGCCGAAATGCCGGCAGCTTCAGGGATCCCCGCGCATCCGGGGAGGTCGCCATTGCGCCTCGGTCAAACGCTCAAATCTGAGATCTATCCCCCCCACATGCGGGGAAGCCTCGCGGAGCGCTGCCGTTGTCGCTTTTGTCGCAGGTCTATTCCCGGACATGCGGGGATGCCCGATAGCCGTCATGCGTGCTGCTATCCCTTGGCATGCGGGGAAGCCGGCACCTTCGCGTAATGGATGGCCACCCCGTACGGTCTATCCCCGCGTATGCGGGGAAGCCGCTGCCACAGGGACTTACTCCCATCGAGAAGGGGGTCTATCCCCGCGTATGCGGGGAAGCCCGGAAGCGGCCCCAGGTCCCGTTTGAGGCCCCGGGTCTATCCCCGCGTATGCGGGGAAGCCCTTCCAGTACAGCGCACCCACCGCTGCCGTCAGGGTCTATCCCCGCGTATGCGGGGAAGCCTGGCGAATGCCGTGAATGCGATTCCAGGCCACCGGTCTATCCCCGCGTATGCGGGGAAGCCAGGGATGGTCTGCAGCAGTGCGCGGGCTTTCCGGGTCTATCCCCGCGTATGCGGGGAAGCCCGATTGCGAGTGATCGTGCGAGGACTTCTTGTGGGTCTATCCCCGCGTATGCGGGGAAGCCGAACCCTGACCCGTGACGGTCAGGGTTACCGGGGGTCTATCCCCGCGTATGCGGGGAAGCCCACAATCCCTGGCGCAGTGCATGGATCAGCTGTGGTCTATCCCCGCGTATGCGGGGAAGCCGTCACATCCCCGTCGAAGTCGGTATCCAGCTCGGGTCTATCCCCGCGTATGCGGGGAAGCCTTGTTCTTGCGGGCGCGGCCGACGTAGGTGTCGGGTCTATCCCCGCGTATGCGGGGAAGCCCCGCACTACGACAGCGGCGCTGAGGTTTCCTCGGGTCTATCCCCGCGTATGCGGGGAAGCCTGGCATTCACCGAAGTACCAGCCATAGCGCGAGGGTCTATCCCCGCGTATGCGGGGAAGCCCGGCGAAGGATCAGCCCGACGCCGTTCGCCTACGGTCTATCCCCGCGTATGCGGGGAAGCCGTCATCAGAGTTGCCGGTGAACTCGCGCGACGGGGTCTATCCCCGCGTATGCGGGGAAGCCTTCTTGGGGTCGTCGTCGTCGTCGTCGCCCTCGGGTCTATCCCCGCGTATGCGGGGAAGCCTTCCTCACCGTCCGCCCAAAACACCAAAGGCAAGGTCTATCCCCGCGTATGCGGGGAAGCCGTGAAGAAATAGGCATGGCCGAACCACGGCAGGGGTCTATCCCCGCGTATGCGGGGAAGCCCGGAGATACGCGCATCAACGGGCGCTGGTTTTGGGTCTATCCCCGCGTATGCGGGGAAGCCTCCCGATCTGCGACGCGCATGGGAACACAGTGGGGTCTATCCCCGCGTATGCGGGGAAGCCGCAACCAGTGCATCGGCGGCAGGATGTTGAGCAGGTCTATCCACGCGTATGCGGGGAAGCCCCTCTCCTCTGCCTTTGTCAGGTGCCGAGTTTGGGTCTATCCCCGCGTATGCGGGGAAGCCAGTATGAGATGTAGTCTAGACTTGCACCATTGGGGTCTATCCCCGCGTATGCGGGGAAGC
>CAYNEX010000023.1:25770-25977 GCA_964396335.1 uncultured Steroidobacteraceae bacterium
GAAGCCAGCCGCAGCGGCCGCCCACCCCCCCCCCCCCCGGGTCTATCCCCGCGTATGCGGGGAAGCCTAATTCGTCACATCCGTCAGGCCTTCATACTCGGGTCTATCCCCGCGTATGCGGGGAAGCCGGCCTGTATCCGCTGTAAGCGCCGGCCACCGGGGGTCTATCCCCGCGTATGCGGGGAAGCCTGGATCACCTGATCGTCG